>JACDQM010000178.1 GCA_015657635.1 Roseateles sp. | reverse complement strand
GGCCTGCTCGATGCGGCGGATCGCGCGCGTGGCGCTGTGGCCATCCATGCCCGGCATCTGCACGTCCATCAGCACCAGGTCGTAGCGCTGGTGGCGGAACTTCTCGACGCCGAAGGCGCCGTTCTCGGCCACGTCGATGCGGTGGCCGGCGTCCTGCAGCATGGCCTCCAGCACCATCACATTGACCTCGTTGTCCTCGCACAGCAGGATGGACTGTGGCGGCAGGCCCAGGCCGGGCGCGGCGGCCTGGCTGGCCGGCGCCGCAGCCGGCGGGGCCTGGGCCGGCAAGGGCAGCGCCAGATGGAAGCTGGCGCCCTTGCCGGGGCTGCTTTCCAGCCAGATGCGCCCGCCCATCAGCTGCACCAGGCTGCGGCAGATCGACAGGCCCAGGCCGGTGCCGCCGAAGAAGCGCGTGGTGCTCCCGTCGGCCTGGCTGAAGGGCTGGAAGATCAGCTCATGCTTGCTGGGCGCGATGCCGATGCCGGTGTCGCGCACCGTCAGCAGCAGCGTGTCGCCACTGCGGCGCACCACCAGCGTGACGCCGCCGACGCGGGTGAACTTGATTGCGTTGCCCAGCAGATTGATCAGCACCTGTGCCAGGCGCTTGGGGTCGCCATGCACCCAGCCGGCGGCCTCCGGCGCGAACTCCAGCCGCAGCCACAGGCCTTGCTCCTCGGCGCGTGGGCGCAGCAGGGTCAGGCAGTGCTCCGCCAGCGGGCGCAGCTCGAAGTCCGCGGGGTCAAGATCCAGCCGGCCGGCCTCGATCTTGGAGATGTCCAGCAGGTCGTTGATCAGCTCGAACAGCGACTGGCCCGAAGCGCGGAACAGGTCGACATAACGGCGCTGCTCGCCGTCCAGCGCGGTCTTGGACAGCAGCTCCGCCAGACCGAGCAGCGCATTCATCGGCGTGCGGATCTCGTGGCTGACGTTGGCCAGGAACTGGCTCTTGGCCTGATTGGCCGCCTCGGCGACCTCGCGCTCGTAGCGCAGCTGCAGATTGGTCTGCTGCTCCCAGCGCAGCTGGGCCACAGCGGCCAGCAGCAGGCCCAGCGCCAGCACCAGCAGCGGACCTAGCAGGGCCGGCAGAAAAGCCGCTTGCAGGCTGAGCCCGCCTGCCACCAGCAGCGCTGCCAGCGCCAGCCCCGAAGCCAGGGCATGGATGCGCAGGCAGGGCCGCGCGCGTCTGGCAGTCCACAGCAGCGGCGCACTGCCCAGCAGCCACAGGCTGACTTGCCACGCGGCGGGCAAGGCCTGCCATTGCAGACCGCGGCCCAGTGCGGCATGGCTGGCGGCCATCAGCGACACGCCGGAGAGCTGGCCTTGCGGCGTCAGCACAGCGTCGGCAAAGAAGGCGCTGCTGCCGATGAAGACGGTGCGGCCCTTGAGCTGCGCACGCAAGCCGGCGTCTTCCGGGCTGATGCCGAGCGCCGCACTCATCAGCCGACCCCAGTCGAGCTGGGGCACAGCGTCGGCGTTGACCGGCAGGGCCAGGTGCACCGAGGCCCGGTGATCGACCGGCCAGCCGGCCTTGTCGCCGATGCGCAGAAGCCCGGCTTCCAGCTGCCAATGCTGCTGGCCATGCAAGCGCAGCTGGGTGGCCAAGGCCAGCGACGGCAGCTGCGCGCGCCAAACTGATGCAGCAGCGGCAGCCGACGCAAGCGGCCGTCGGCGTCCAGCGGCGCCGTGATCACGCCCACCGCCCCGGGCGCTGCGGCCGCGCCGAGCAGCTTGGCCTGCGGCAGCGTCACTGCCGCCCAGCTCGGCAGCGTGCTCGCTGGCCCGGCGGGCAGTGAGCAGCGCTGCAGCAACTCCATCTCCTGATGGGCCGCTTCTATCGGCTGATGCAGGGCCGCCGCCGCCAGCACCACATCGGGCCGCTCGGCAAGCGCGCGGGAAAACTCGGCGTCGCCGTCACGGGCGCTGTCGAACACGATGTCGAACACCACCAGCCGGGCGCCGGCCTCGCGCAGATAGTCGAGCAGCAGGGCATAGACCTCGCGCCGGTAGGGCCAGTCGCCCAGCTGTGGCTGCAGCTGGCGCAGCGAGGCGTCGTCGATGTCGACCGCCACCACCTCGTCGAACTTCAGCGTGGGTGCGGCCCAGCGCTGCAGCGTGTCTTCGAGCGTGGTCTGCAAGCGCTGGTAGCTGCCGTTCAGGCTGAGCAGCAGCGCCAGCGGCAGGGCCAGCAGCGGCAGCCATACGGCGGGCAGCTGCCGCCGTGCGAACCAGGAGCGCGCTGCCTCGGCGGTCATGCGCCTGCCTAGCAAGGCTGGGGGCATGCGCCCGGTTTCATGCTCACAGGCCGACCAGCAGCAAGAGGCCCAGCGGCAGCAGCCACAGCCAGCGTGAATGCGGCACGTCCAGCTGCTGCACACTGCCCCAGGGGCCGGCTTGGCCGTGCGGGTCGACACTGCGCACGCGCAGGTAGTAGCGGCCGGCTGCCGGGCGCTCCAGGCTGGCCTGGGCCTCGGTGCTGTCCCAGGCCTTCAGGCCCTGGCTGAAGCCTGCATCGCTGGCCCATTGGAGCTGATAGCTCATGCCGGGCACGGCACGCCAGCGCAACACGATCTGGTCGCCGATCTCAGGCGCCTGCACGGCCGGGCTGGGCGGCAGCGGGCGCAGCGTGAAGGCCTGCGAATCGCTGAAGGGTCCGGGGTCGGGGCTGCCGTCGGCCTTGCGTGCGATGCTGGCCAGGCGCCAGTGGTAGCTGCCTGGCGCCAAGGTCGCGCTGTGCTCGGTGTCGCTCAGCCCGTCCTGATCCAACAGCAGCGGCGCCGCAAAGCTGGCATCGGCCGCCACCTGCAGGCGGTAGCGCTGCGCAGCCAGCGCGCGGGTCCAGCTGAAGCGCACCTGCTCGCCATACAGCGCCGCAGCGCTGGCGGGCGTCTGCAGGAAGGGCGGTTCCGGCCGCGCCTTGAGCTCGAAGCTGGCCTCGGCGCTGCGACCTTCGTGGCCCTGCGCGTCGATGCCGCGCACGCGCAGCTGGTAGCGTCCATCGGGCTGTTCCGCCAGCGCCGGCCAGAGCGCCTGGTTCTGGCTGACCACGGCTTCGGCCAGCAGCTGCATCTGCTGCGACTCGCCGCCGCTGGCGAACACCTGGGCGCGGTAGCCGCTGGCGCCGGCCAAGGGGCGCCAGGCCAGGCCAGGCGGCAGGCGCTCCAGGCGCGTTGGCAGCCCGCTCAAGTCCGGCGGCGGCAGCAGCGCCTGCAGGCTGGGCTTGGCCTCGCCCGGGCGGGCGAGGGCGCCAAAGCCGGCGGGGATGGGCAGTTCGCCGCCGGCCTGCAGCACGGCCACCTTGCCCTCGATCACCTGGGCGCGGCTGCTGGCGGCATCGGCCTGCACGCGGAACTCGGTCCCGCGCACGCCCAGATTGAGGCTGGGGCTGCGGATTTCATACCGCGGCGCCTGCGCGGGATTGGGCTGCACCTTGTTTTCCACGCTGCCGGCATCGAGCTTGAGGCGCATCAGCGGGATGGCGCTGCGGCCATGCACCAGCAGCTCCTCGATGCCGAGCTGGCTGCCCGGGCTGATCAGCAGGCGGGAACCGTCGACGAAGCGCAGGCTGACCGCGCCTTGTGCGCCGGTGCTCAGGCGGTCGCCGGCGCGCAGCTCCTGGCCTAGCGCCAGGGCCGATGGCGCGCCGCTGCCGCGCTGCAGCGTGACCTCGCCCTGCAGGTGGATGACGCGGGCGACGCTGGCCTCGCGCCGCAGCCAGGCGATGGGCATGCGCAGTGTGCTGCCCGGGCGCAGGCGCTGCGGATCAGCGATGCGGTTGTGGCGCATCAGGTCGCGCCAGCCGTGCTCGGGTTCCAGCAGGCTGTCGCTCAAGCTGAGCAGGGTGTCACCCGCCTGCACCCGGTACTGCCAATCCTGAACGTCCGTCTGTGCCTGGCTCAGGCCGACATTGGCGCCGCCGATGCCGGCAACAAGCGCAAAGAGTCGGAATGCCGAAAGCAGCGGCGATTTCATCGGTGGCCCCCCCTTGGAACTCTGCCCCGATGGTACTGCCAGCTTTTGCCGCTCGCTTGTGCAAGCGCAAGGGCAGATGGGCTGCCAGCAGCCCATCTGCCCTGCAGGCCGGTCTTTCGCGGCCTAGGAGTGCTTGGCGCGGCGGCGCTGCAGGGCCAGCAGACCCAGGCTCAGGCCCAGCAGCGCCAGGCTGGCCGGCTCCGGCACTTGGGCCGGCGCCTGCAGCACGAACGCGAGGTTGTCGGCATAGCCGTCGTTGTCGCCGCCGCCCTGGCGTTCCATCGACAGCCAGAATCCGAGCGAGCTGGTGCCGACAGGCAGCAGGCCAAGAGTCTCCCGGTACCACAGGCCTGTGGTGTTGCGGCGCTCGGCCGGCGTGACGGGCCCGATCGACGCATTGCCGATTTCGCTGCCGTCATCACCAAGGAAGGAGACGTAGAACAGCGCGTTGTCGCCCTGGGCAGCCCAGCCGCCAAGCCAGCCACTCAGGCTGTAGTTCAGGGCCTGGGTGGACGGGCCTCCGATATCAAGCATCTGGTAGGCAACCGCATAGGCGCCGGTGCCGGTGAACATCTTGCTGCCGCGCTTGCCGGGGCCGGGCTCGCTGGGCTTGACCCAGCTGTTGCCATAGCTGACCGACTGGATGGTGCTGTAGCTGTCATAGGCCAGCCAGTTGGCGGTACCGGCTTCGGCGTCGCCGTTGACGACGAGGTTGCTGCCGAAGCTGAGGCCGGCGTGGCTGAGGCTGCTCAGCGCGGCCAGCAGGCTGGCGGCGAGGAGGGTTCGGATTCGAGTCTTCATGGTGGTGTGGATGCAGGGATGAGGTTTCAGACGCGGAATTGGTCCAGCTGTGCCGTGCCTTGCATGGCGGGGTCGCTGATGGACGCCTGGCCGTTCTCCAGATGGCCCGCGAAGCGGCGCAGCCAGCCCGGCAGTTCCTTGATGCGCAGGTTGAAGTCGTACCAGTTCTGGCTGCTTGTGAGGGGCAGGCGCAGGGCCGTGCGGCTGCGTGCGACCACGCGCAGTTCGTTCGGCGTGGCCGGGAAGTACTTGTTGGCCACCAGCTGGAAAGTGCAGGGCTGGCCGCCGTCGTTGATCAGCTCCAGCAGCAGCTCGTTGCTGCTGCGCTGGGCGGTGAGGCGCAGCTCAGGCAGGGCGGCGTCGCCGGCGCGGCGCACATCGCCCGCGATATGGCGATGGAAGCCGTTCGGACCCAGCACCCAGAGGTCGTAGGCGCCACTGCTGCTCCAGCTGCCCTGCAACTGCTTGCCGGCCTCCACCGTGTAGCGGCGCGGCAGCTGGTCAAGGGCCAGGCGGTCGTAGACATGGAAGACCGCGCCGGCCTCGCCCTGGTTCACGAAGTTCAGCGAGACGCTGCCCGCGGCGACCGTTGCTTGTACCTGCAGCTCGTACGGCAAGGGGCGCGCCGGGCGCACGCCTGCGGCCTGCTCCGGGGCGACGAGGCTGGTCGGGGCGGCTGGCACCTTGGTGCCGGGCAGGGCCAGTGCTTTGGCGCGACGTGCCGAGGTGGTGGGCAACAACTGCATAAAGCCGTTGTCCTCGGGGTTGGCGAAGTCGAAGCAGGATTGCAGATCGCCGCTGACGGCGCGGCGCCAGGGGCTGATCAACGGCTCCCTGACGCCGAAGCGGGCCTCGATGAAGCGCAGCACCGAGCTGTGGTCGGACACCTGCGAGTTCACCCAGCCGCCCTTTGTCCAGGGCGAGACCACATACATCGGCACGCGGGGCCCCAGGCCGTATGGGCGATTCAGCGTGCGCGCATCGGCGCCGTTGAGAATGTGGTGGTACTCGCCGGTGGTGTCCACCGTCGAGGCGCCGGCCAGTCTGGACTTGGCGGGATCCGCGTCGTAGCTCAGGTAGGACGGCACCGATGGTGGCGGCATGTGGTCGAAGAATCCGTCGTTCTCGTCGAAGTTGACGATCAGGACGGTCTTGCTCCAGACCTCGGGATTGGCTGTAAGCGCATCCAGCACGCGTGCGGTGTAGTCGGCGCCAGAGGCGGGGCTGGACGGCCCCGGGTGCTCCGAGCCTTCGGCTGTGGCGACGATCCAGCTGACCTGGGGCAGACGCTTGGCCAGCACATCGGCCTTGAGCAGATCCAGGTCGCGGGTGCTGACGCCACGGTCGCGCAGGGCCTGCGAGTAGCCCGGCCGCTGGTACCAGGCATTGCGGAAGGGGCGGAATCCGGCCAGCGGGTTGTCGGTGAAGTTGTCGGCCGCGTTCTGGTAGACCTGCCAGCTGATGCCCGCGCTCTGCAGGCGTTCGGCATAGGTGGTCCAGCGGTAGTCGGTGTTCGGATCGGTGTTGAAGTTGTCGCGGCTGTTGTCGGTGGAGGGGCCGCCGGCGACGCCCATGGGGTCGTTGTGTCCGGTCCACAGGAACAAGCGGTTGGTGTTGGTGCCGGTCTGCGTCGCGCAGTGGTAGTGATCGCACAGCGTGAAGGCGCGCGCCAGAGCGAACTGAAACGGCAGGTCGGCCTCCTTGTAATACCCCAGTGAATGGTTCTGCTTGGCGGCACACCAGTTGTCCATGCGGCCCAGGTCCCAGGCCGCTTGTGCGTCCGCCCAGGCATGCGGAGTGCCCGCCACGCGCATCACGGAAAAGTCTTGTTCGGTGTTCAGATGAAAGGGCGCGATCGCACGGCTCTGCGGCCAGTTCGGGCGGCCGGGCACCGGTGCGCCGCCGACGCTGGGCTGGGTGAAAACCGTCTTGCGGCTGAACAGATTGGCGCGATCCTTCACCGGGATGGGGAAGGGGTCGCCGAAGCCTCGCACGCCGGCCAGCGTGCCGAAGTAGTGGTCGAAGCTGCGGTTCTCCTGCGTCAGCACGACGATGTGCTCGACGTCCTGCAGGCTGCGGGTGCGTTGATTGGCGGGGATGGCCAGTGCGCGTTGGATGGCTGGCGGGAAGCTGGCCAGCACGGCGCTGGCGCCGCCGGCCTGGGCCACTTGCTTGAGGAAATCGCGACGACTCATGACGAGGCTCCTGGAACCACGCTGGCGCGTGTGGGGTGGGAAGACATGGGGTGGTTTCTTTCGCAGGGAGGCAGCGGGCGATGGCTTGCTGGCTCGGGTCGGGCGAAATTTAGGCGCCACCTGTGTCGTGCGCGTGTCGGTTCAATGAATTTGCCGATTCAATGAATCGTTAGCGTTTGAGCCCGTACTTCCCTGGTGTGCTGGCGATGAGGCAGCAGTCCGGCCAGTGATGCCGCGCGTATCGCTCTGCGCCCGCTCGGCGGGGCGATTCACGGACGCGTCATAAGCGCGTCATGCCACCATTGCTTGGGAGTTTCGTGCGCGCTTAGCGCGCTGCCAGCGCGGTGATCAGTCGCTCACGCAACAGGCGGAGTTCCCGAAGCTCGGAGTCGGGCGCCTGCAAGGCCGGCCACAGCAGCGCCACCAGATCGCGCGCGCTCTGGTCCACATCGATCTGGCGGCGTGCGATCACCACTTCCCACAGCATGTGCTCCATCGGCCCGAAGACCAGCGAGCGCAGCAGGCGCAGTGGAATGTCCTGGCGGATCTGGCCCTGGGCCTGGCCCTGCGCCAGCAGTTCCATCAGCGGCGCGGTGTAGCGCCGCTGCAGTTCGACAAAGGCCTCGCCGAACTCGGCGTCGTGCTCGCCAGTCATTGCGGCTTCGCGCTTGCGGCCTTCCGACAGCACCAGCTCGCACAGGCCGGTGCCTTGGATCAGGAACAGCCGCAGATGGGTGTGCACGATGAACTCAAGCTGGCTGCGCACCGGCGCCGAGCGTGGCAGCCCGGTTTCTATCGCCGCGATGATTTCGTCGTACCAATCCCCGATGACCCGCATGCAGAGCTCGCGCTTGCTGCGGAAGTAGGTGAACACCGTGGCTTCCGAGACGCCCACGCGGCGCGCAATCTCGGTGGTGGTGGCGCGCTCGTAGCCGGTGGTGGCGAACACCTCGCGCCCGACGCGCAGGATGTCCTTGACGCGCTGCTCCGACTTGGCGCTGGCCGGCGCGCGGCGCTGCGGCTGGGGCGGTGTCTGGGGCGGTATCTTGCGTGTCATGGGGCTGATTCTGCACAAGAGTTGAGTAAGACTCAAGTCGCTCTTGTGTCGCGTCTTCAAGTCATTTATTCTTGGCGTCTTGCTGTTGTTTCGAAGCTGGCCTGGCCTGCTTCAAGAACTTATTGAGCCTTGCTCAAGCCAAGGCGCCCAGGAGACTCCATGCCGCTCATCACCACCAAGCTCAATGCCCGCTCGGCCGACTTCAAGGCCAATGCCGAGGCCATGCGCAGCCAGCTTGACGATCTGAACGCCCGTCTGGCCAAGATTGCCGAGGGTGGCGGCGAGGCGGCGCGGGCCAAGCACACCGCGCGTGGCAAGCTGCTGCCGCGCGAGCGGGTGGAGCTGCTGCTCGATCCCGGCACGCCCTTTCTGGAGATTGCGCCGCTGGCCGGCCTGAACATGTATGACAACGCCGCGCCCGGCGGCGGCATGATCGCCGGCATCGGCCGCGTCAAGGGCGTTGAGTGCGTGATCGTCTGCAACGACGCCACCGTGAAGGGTGGCACCTATTACCCGATCACGGTGAAGAAGCACCTGCGCGCGCAGGAGATTGCCGAGCAGAACCGTCTGCCCTGCGTCTATCTGGTGGACAGCGGCGGCGCCAACCTGCCCAACCAGGACGAGGTCTTCCCCGACCGCGACCACTTCGGCCGCATCTTCTTCAACCAGGCCAATCTGTCGGCCCAAGGCATTCCGCAGGTGGCGGTGGTGATGGGCAGCTGCACCGCCGGCGGCGCCTATGTGCCGGCGATGAGCGACGAGACCATCATCGTGAAGAACCAGGGCACCATCTTCCTGGGCGGCCCGCCGCTGGTTAAGGCGGCCACCGGCGAGGTGGTCAGTGCCGAAGACCTGGGCGGCGGCGATGTGCACACGCGCCTCTCGGGCGTGGCCGACCATCTGGCCGAGAACGACACCCATGCGCTGGCGCTGGCCCGCAATATTGTTGCCAACCTGAACTGGACCAAGCCCAGCCCGCTGCGCCTGCAGGAGCCCAAGGCGCCGGCGCTGGATCCGGCTGAGCTGCATGGCGTGATTCCCACCGACACGCGCAAGCCCTTCGACGTGCGCGAGGTGATCGCGCGCGTGGTCGATGGCAGCGAGTTCGACGAATTCAAGGCGCGCTACGGTGCCACGCTGGTGTGCGGCTTCGCCCACATCGAGGGCATGCCGGTGGGCATCGTCGCCAACAACGGCATCCTGTTTGCCGAAAGCGCCAACAAGGGTGCGCACTTCATCGAGTTGTGCTGCCAGCGCAAGATCCCGCTGGTCTTCCTGCAGAACATCACCGGCTTCATGGTCGGCCGCAAGTACGAGAACGAGGGCATCGCCCGCGCCGGCGCCAAGATGGTGACGGCGGTGGCCTGCGCCAATGTGCCCAAGTTCACCGTCATCATCGGCGGCAGCTTTGGCGCCGGCAATTACGGCATGTGCGGCCGCGCCTACAGCCCGCGCTTCCTGTGGATGTGGCCCAACGCGCGCATCTCGGTGATGGGCGGCGAGCAGGCGGCCAGCGTGCTGGCCACCGTCAAGCGAGACGGCATCGAGGCCAAGGGCGGACAGTGGAGTGCCGACGAGGAGGAGGCCTTCAAGGCGCCGATCCGCCAGCAATATGAAGACCAGGGCCATCCTTACTACGCCAGTGCGCGTCTGTGGGACGACGGCGTGATCGACCCGGCCGATACCCGCCGTGTCCTGGCGCTGGGCCTTTCAGCCGCGCTGAACGCGCCGATTCCGGACGCCAAGTTCGGCGTGTTCCGCATGTAAGGACGAGCGATGAGCATCGCGCTGCGGCCGCTGGCGGCCACCGATTCACTGCCCGAACTGACCGCGCTGCTGCACAAGGCCTATGCGGCGCTGGGCGCGCAGGGCTGGAACTTCACCGCGGTGGATCAGAGCGTGGAGCTGACCGCCAAGCGCGTGGCCGGCGGCGGCTGCCTGGTGGCGGTGGATGAAGCGGGGCGCCTGGTCGGCACGGTCAACATGCGCGGCCCCTACCGGCCCGAGCAGGACGCCTGGAGCCTGGACGCGCCCTGGTACCAGCGCGATGACACGGCCATCCTGTCGCAGTTCGCGGTCGATCCCGGCTGCCAGGGCCAGGGCCTGGGCGCTCGGCTGATGGACGCGGCCGAGGCCTGGGCGGCCGAGCGCGGCTATCTCTACGTGGCGCTGGATACGGCCGAGCCTGCCGTGCCGCTGCAGCGCCGCTATGCGCAGCGCGGCTACCGCACGGTGGGTCGCACGCAATGGGAGGGCAAGACCTACGCCAGCGTGCTGATGGCCAAGGCCCTGCCGCACACGCCGCTGCGCGCCGCGCTGCTGCGCCTGGCGCACTACGAGCTGTGGGCCACGCGCCGTTTGCTGAAGGCGGTGGATGGCTTGAGCGCCGTGCAGTACCGCCAGGACGCCGGCCTGTTCTTCAAGAGCGTGCATGGCACGCTGAACCATCTGCTGGTGGGTCAGGTGCTGCTGTGGCTGCCGCGCTTTGCCGAAGGAACATCGCCAGTGATGGCGCTGAGCACCGAGGCCGAGCCGGACCGCGCCCGCTTGCGTGAGCGCCTGCTGGACGGCGCGGCGCGCTGGCCGGCGGTGATCGCGGCGCTGGACGAGACGCGCTTGTGTGACGGTGTGCTGGACTACCGCACCGCCCAGGGTGAGCCGGCCAGTGTGCCGGTGGCGGCCTGCCTGCAGCATGTCTTCAATCACGGCACGCACCACCGCGGCCAGATCACGGCCGCGCTGACGGCGCTGGGCCAGGCCGGCCCGGAGCTGGACCTGATGCACATGCTGCGCGAATGGCCGCAGCCCAAGGAGATATCCCCATCATGACAAGCACGCTGAAGATCGACCGCCAGGGCTTGGTGGCCACCGTCACGCTGAACCGCCCCGAGGTACGCAACGCCTTCAACGAGGCGGTGATCGCCGAACTGACGGCCGCGTTCAAGAGCCTTGGGCAAGACCCCAGCTTGCGCGCCATCGTGCTGGCCGCCGAGGGCAAGGCCTTCTGCGCCGGCGCCGACCTGAACTGGATGAAGGCCATGGCTGGCTACAGCTGGGACGAGAACCACGCCGATGCCGGCCAGCTGGCGAGATGCTGTGGACGATCTACAGCTGCCCGCTGCCGGTGATCGCGCGCGTGCAGGGCGATGTCTACGCCGGCGGCGTGGGTCTGGTGTCCTGTGCCGACATCGTCGTGGCGGTGGACACGGCGGGCTTCTGCCTGTCGGAAGCCAAGCTGGGCTTGCTGCCGGCCACCATCGGGCCCTATGTGGTGCGCGCCTTGGGCGAGCAGGCCTCGCGCCGCTACTTCATCACCGCCGAGCGCTTCAGCGCCAGCGAGGCGCACCGCCTGGGCCTGGTGCATGAGCTGGCCAGCCCTGAGACCCTGGACGAGAAGGTGGCTGCGCTGACCGTGGCCCTCTGCGCCAACGGCCCGGCGGCAGTCAAGGCCTGCAAGAAGCTGGTGCAGGACCTGGCGCATGCGCCGATCACGCCAGCGCTGCGCGACGACACTGCGCGCCGCATCGCCGACATCCGCGCCAGCGCCGAAGGCCGCGAAGGCGTGCAGAGTTTCCTGAACAAGAGCAAGCCCGGCTGGCTGGCCTGAACGAGTACAAGAAGATGAGTGCAATGAACCAGATCAAGACCCTCGCGCCGACCGGCGATGCCGAACGCCGCAACGCCAAGGCCTGGACCGTGAACGAAGTGGCCGCGCTGTTCGAGCTGCCGTTCAACGACCTGTTGTTCCGCGCCCAGCAGGTGCACCGCGAGAACTTTGATGCCAACGCGGTGCAGCTGTCCACGCTGCTGTCCATCAAGACCGGCGGTTGCGAGGAAGACTGTGCCTACTGCCCGCAGTCGGCGCACTTCGACACCGGCCTGAAGGCCGAGAAGCTGATTCCGCTGCAAGAGGTGCTGGAAGCCGCGAGAGCCGCCAAGGCCAATGGCGCGACGCGCTTCTGCATGGGTGCGGCCTGGCGCGCGCCCAAGGAGCGCCACATCGAAGCGATTGGCGAGATGGTCAAGGAAGTGAAGGCCCTGGGCCTGGAGACCTGCCTGACCGCCGGCATGCTGGCCGAGGGCCAGGCCGAGGCGCTGCAGCAAGCGGGGCTTGATTACTACAACCACAACCTCGACACGGCGCCCGAGTTCTACGGCCAGATCATCACCACCCGCACCTATCAAGACCGGCTGGACACGCTGGACCGTGTGCGTCAGGTCGGCCTGAAGGTCTGCTCGGGCGGCATCGTCGGCATGGGCGAGACACGCCGCCAGCGCGCCGGCCTGATCGTGCAGCTGGCCAATCTAGACCCGTATCCGGAGAGCGTGCCGATCAACAATCTGGTGCAGGTGGAAGGCACGCCACTGGCTGGCACCGAAGCGCTGGATCCGTTTGAATTCGTGCGCACCATCGCGGTGGCCCGCATCACCATGCCGCGCGCCATGGTGCGCCTGTCGCCGGCCGCGAACAGATGCCTGAATCGCTGCAGGCGCTGTGCTTCCTGGCGGGCGCGAACTCGATGTTCTATGGCGACAAGCTGTTGACGACTTCCAATCCTCAGGCAGCCAAGGACAGGGCGCTGCTGGAGCGGCTGGGCATGCATTGCGCCACCGAGGCCGAGCTGTCGGCCCATGGCGATGCGGGCGCCGAGCCAGTCGCCTGTTCGCACCACCACTAAAGGCGCACGGGCGAGGGAGGCGACATGACAAGATACCTGATGCTGTGTCGAATCCTGCAGGCTGCGGCCTGCGCGTTGACCCTGGGCGCGCCACTGCATGCGGCCGCGGAGCTGTTGCTCAGCCAGCAACTGCTGCCCGATGGTGCAGTGCAGATCACGTACACGCCGCCGGCAGGCCAGCGCGAGCTGGCGTTCTTCGATGCGCGCCCGGATGCCCACAAGCGCTGGCGCGGCGCGGCCATGAAGGCGGTCGGCACCTGCACCGAGCTGACCGAAACCGGCGTGCGCCTGCGCGAGTTGCCTGACTGCCGCACCGCTACCGTGCGGCTGGAAGCGCGCGTGCTGGGGCTGGACGCTTTTTATGAGCCGGCCCAGCCGCTCAGCGATGGCAGCGGTTTGCTGGCCTACAGCGGCCATGCGGCGGTGCTGCTCAAGGGGCAGGCCTTGCGCTGGCGCTGGATGCCGCCGCAGGGCGGCATCGTCATTCACCAGGGCGAGTTTTTCGCACACCGGTGGAGCAGCTTGCAACGGCCGAGCAGGTGGACCGCGCGCTGGCGGGTGCGCCCTTCGAGCTGACCCGCGAGATCGGTGCGGCCCAGTATGTCTACCTGGGCGGCGCCAAGGGTCTGGTGGCGATGGCTGGCGGCAATCTGCTGCTCGACCCCGGGCTGGATGCCTCGCGCGCCGAGCGCATCCGCAAGGTGCTCGAGTACACGCTGGAGCGTTTGCCCAAGCTTTACGGTGTGGCCCTGCCAGGCCCTGGCGCCGTCGTTACGGCGGTGTCGGAGTTGCCAGGCTTTCACGGCGACACGACGAGCGGCCGAATGATGCGCTTGCGTCTGCCGGCCAACGTGGAGACCATGCCCGGGACGATGCTGGAGCACTTCGTCGCGCACGAGGTGGTGCACTGGTGGAATAGCGGCGTCTTTGGCACCGATCAGCAGCGCCCCTGGCTACACGAAGGCCATGCCGAATGGATGGCTCGTCTGCTGTTGCGTGAGCAGGGCCTGCTTGGCGACGCCGAGCTGCGCGCTGATATTGAATCGAACTTGAACAACTGTGCTGCTGCGCGCGGCAGCAAGGTGGCCGCGGCCATGAAGCCGGGTCGCCAGGGTGATGACGTCTATGCCTGCGGCATGAGCCTGATGCTCTTGGGCCAGGCTCAGCGCAGCGAGGCCTGGCGCCAGACGGCGCCCCTGGTTCAGATGGCGCCCTTGCACCGCATTGAGCGCGGCCTGGATGTTCAGGCCTTCGTCGAATGGGCGGATGCCGGTTCGACCCAGGCCGCCATGGCCCGGCTGCTGCAGGATTCACAACAGGCCTTTGACAGCGGCCTGCTTGCGCGGCTCAAAGCGCTGGGCATGGCTGACGGCGAGGACGTGAAAAGCAGCGAGCAATTACCGCCAGGCCTGCGCATGAAGACGGCGGGCGGCCTGATGTCGGCACTGATGAGCAGTGATTGCGACGGTGCCGTTGGTTTCTGGACTCTGCCCAAGGCTTTCAGGCTGGACGCGGCGCTCAAGTGCAGCAGCCTGCGGGTGGGCAGCGAAGTGGCGGCCTTGGCGGGCGTGCCCGTGCTGACCGACCCAATCGCCGCCTATGCGGCCGTGAAGTCGGCCTGTCAGCAGGGTCAGACGATCAAGGTGGGCTATATGAGTGGTGCAGAGACCGCCATGGCCTGCCCCAAGACGCTACCGGCGTTGCCGGTCACGCAACTGATACGCCTGCGCCCCGACGCCTTGCAGCGCCTTGGGCTGGTGAGCTAGTTCTTCTCGGAGACAATGATGTTCAAGAAAATCCTGATCGCGAACCGCGGCGAAATCGCCTGCCGGGTGGCCGCCACCGCGCGCCGCCTGGGCGTCAAGACCGTGGCGGTCTATTCAGAAGCCGATGCGCGTGCCAAGCATGTGCAGGCCTGCGACGAGGCGGTGCTGATCGGCGGCCCGGCGCCGCGTGACTCCTACCTGCAGTGGCAGCGCATCCTCGATGCCGCCAAGGCCACCGGCGCCGAGGCGGTGCACCCGGGCTATGGCTTCCTGAGCGAGAACGAAGAGTTCGCGCAGGCCTGTGCCGACGCTGGCCTGGTCTTCATCGGCCCGCCGCCTTCGGCCATCAAGGCCATGGGCCTGAAGGCGGAGTCCAAGCGCCTGATGGAAGCGGCCGGCGTGCCGCTGGTGCCCGGCTATCACGGCGCCGACCAGGATCCGGTGCTGCTGAAGGCTGAAGCCGAGCGCATCGGCTATCCGGTGCTGATCAAGGCCAGCGCCGGCGGCGGCGGCAAGGGCATGCGGGCGGTGTTCGCGTCCGAGGAGTTCGATGCCGCGCTGGCCTCGTGCAAGCGCGAGGCGATCAACAGCTTCGGCGACGACGCGGTGCTGATCGAGCGCTATGTGCAGAAGCCCCGCCATATCGAGATCCAGGTCTTTGGCGACAGCCATGGCGACTGCGTCTACCTGTTCGAGCGCGACTGCTCGGTGCAGCGCCGCCACCAGAAGGTGCTGGAAGAAGCGCCCGCGCCCGGCATGACGGCCGAGCGCCGTGCGCAGATGGGCGGCGCCGCGGTGGCAGCCGCCAAGGCAGTGGGTTATGTGGGCGCCGGCACGGTGGAGTTCATCGCCGAGCAGGACGGCCGCTTCTACTTCATGGAAATGAACACCCGCCTGCAGGTGGAGCATCCGGTGACGGAAGCCATTACCGGCCAGGATCTGGTGGAGTGGCAGCTGCGCGTGGCGTCCGGCGAGCCGCTGCCGCTCAAGCAGGACGAACTGGCGATGAATGGCCATGCGATCGAGGCGCGCATCTGCGCGGAGAACCCCGAGGCCGGCTTCCTGCCGGCGACCGGCGCGCTGAAGGTGGCGCGCTGGCCAGCGCATGTGAGCTTCGAGCGCGGCGATGTGCGGATTGATTCCGGCGTGGGCGAAGGCGACGAGATCAGCCCCTATTACGACTCGATGGTCGCCAAGCTGATCGTCTGGGGCGAGGACCGCGAGCAAGCGCTGGCGCGGCTGGATGCGGCGCTGCGTGACACGCACATCGTCGGCCTGCAGACCAATGTGGCCTTTCTGCGCCGCTGCGCGGCGACGGCCTCCTTCGCCGGCGCCGATCTCGACACCGGCCTGATCGAGCGCGAGAAGGCGCAGCTCTTCGGCCAGCCCGGCCTGTCGCTGGCGCTGAGCGCCGCGGCCGTGGTGGCGCACACGCTGGCCGAGGAGGCCACCCGCGAGAGCCGCGACCCGTGGAGCCGGGCCGACGGCTGGCGCATGTACGGCGCCTCGACACGCCGCTTCGAGCTGGAGTTCAACGGTGAGCACCACCAGGTGCTGCTGTCGCGCCACCACCAGGGCGGCATGCATCTGAGCGTGGCCGGCGAGGCGATTCCCTTTGCTTTGAATTCGCGCAGCCTGGAGTCGCATGAGCTGCTGCTGGGCGAGGGGCTCACGCAGCAGCGCGTGACGGTGAAGACCTACAAGGTCGGCGAACAGGTGGCGGTGTTCGCGGCCGCTGGCAGCGCGCTGCTGACCGAGGTGGATGTGATTGCCCATGCCGGCGAAGGCGGCGGCGAAGGCGGGCGCCTGACCGCGCCGATGCCGGGCAAGATGGTGGCCTTCCTGGCTCAGCCGGGCGACACCGTCACCAAGGGCCAGCCGCTGGCGGTGATGGAGGCGATGAAGATGGAACACACCATCAACGCGCCGCGCGACGGCGTGGTGACCGAGCTGCTGTACGGCATCGGCGACCAGGTCGGCGATGGCGCAGAACTCTTGCGTCTGGAGTGAACGAGCGATGAGCACCACCTTGCCTACCCATGTGACCCTGGTCGATGTCGGCCCGCGTGACGGCTTGCAGAACGAGAAGGAGCCGGTCGCCACCGAGCACAAGGCGCGCCTGGTCACGATGCTGCAGGACGCCGGCCTGAAGGAGATCGAGGTCACCAGCTTTGTGTCACCGAAGTGGGTGCCGCAGATGGCCGACAACACCGCAGTGATGGCGGCGATCGAGCGCCGCCCCGGCGTGCGCTACAGCGTGCTGACGCCGAATATGAAGGGCCTGGAGGCCGCGCTGCCCACCCAGCCTGACGAGATCGTCGTCTTCGCCGCGGCATCGGAAGCCTTCTCGCAGAAGAACATCAACTGCTCGATCGCCGAGAGCATCGAGCGCTTCGCGCCGGTGGTGGCGGCCGCGCACGAGGCCGGCATCAAGGTGCGCGGCGCGCTGTCCTGCGCGGTGGGCTGCCCCTATCAGGGCGAGGTCAGCGCTGACGAGGTCGAGCGCGTGGTGCAGCTGATGAAGGGCATCGGCGTCGACCATATGGGCATCGCCGACACCATCGGCGTGGGCACGCCGCGCAAGGTGCAGGCGGCGATGGAGCGCGCGCTGAAGCACTATCCGTTGGTCGAGGTCAGCGGCCATTTCCACGACACCTATGGCCAGGCGCTGACGAACATCTACGCCTGCCTGGAGATGGGCGTGCACACCTTCGACGCCAGCGTCGCGGGCCTGGGCGGCTGCCCTTATGCCAAGGGTGCGACTGGCAATGTGGCGACCGAGGATGTGGTGTTCATGCTCAACGGCCTGGGCATCGCCACCGGCATCGATATCGACAAGCTGGTCGATGCCGGCGCCTACATCTCGGGCGTACTGGGCCGTGCGCCGGTGTCGCGCGTGGGGCGTGCGCTGCTGGCCAAGAGGGGCGCCTGATCGAGGCTCTGCTTGCGGGGACTGGCGCGTGCCCGCAGTCAGCGAGCGTCTGCCACAACCCGCTCAAGGAAGAACTTCGCGCGTTCGGCACTCGAGGCTTGTTCGATCTGCTGCGCGCAGGTCTGCAACCAGCTGATGAAGGCCTGTTCATCGTTGACTGCCCGCGCTGCCTGACGCAGGGCCTCGTCTTTGCCCGCCAGCATGCGCGCGGCAAGATCGAGGGCATAGAACTTGGCTTTCACCAGCCGCTTGGTATCGTCGCCAGCGGCAGCATCAGGCGCGCCGGCGGGCTCGGGCCAGCTCAGCATGCCGAGTCGGCGCAGCTCCACGAAGGCCTGCAGATCGTGGCCCAGACCGGTGGCGATGGCGCACAACTGGTCCAGCGTCTTGCGCCCGTCCACCAGGATCAGCAGCATGCGCAGCTTGGGGCTCAGGGCTTGTCGATCACCGGCCAGCGCGGCATGTGCGGCGGCCGTCTTCTGCGGAATTACTGTCCTCACCATCGTCATCGGCTTGCTCTCTCGGGCGCTCCGGCTAGCGGCAGGCCCGCATGGTCCTTGCCCTGCGTTTCGGTCCTGTGACGAAGGCATGTCAGGCTCGACTGTTCGTGAACGTCTTCACAGACGGCCTGTCCTGGAGGTGACGCTCGCGGCGCGTTGGCCTTGCTATAAAGGCGGCCCGACCCGCACGCAGGAGATCCTCGAATGAGCATCAGCAATAGCGGCGACAGCGCCGCGGTCGCAGCACAGTGGCACGAAGAGTTCGAACGCGTGCGCGCCCGCATCGCGGCCGGCGGCGGCAAGCCGGGGCTGGCCGATCCGGCCAAGGCGGCTGGCATGAGCGGCCTGCAGCTGATGCAGGCCATGCTGGCGGGTGAGATGCCTTACGCGCACATTGCGGACACGCTGGACTTTTCGCTGATCGAAGTGGCCGAGGGCCGCGTGGTATTCCAGGGCACGCCGCAGCTCAAGCACTACAACCCGCTGGGCACGGTGCATGGCGGCTGGTACGCGACGCTGCTGGATTCGGCCCTGGGCTGCGCGGTGCACACCACCATGCCGGTAGGTTTTGCCTACACCACGGCCGAGCTGGGCGTGAACATCGTGCGTGCGGCCAGTGCCAAGACCGGCCCTTTGCGCGCCATTGGTCAGGTCATCCACGGTGGTCGCCAACTTGCCACTGCCGAGGCCCGCATCGTCGGGCCGGACGGCAAGCTCTACGCGCATGCCACCACCACCTGCCTGGTGTTTCCGGCGCGCGCGCCAGCCTGAGCAGGCCGGGGTGGTCCGGCGGTGGTTCAGCCGCCGCGTGCAGACAGGCTGAGCCCGGCGGCCTCTTGCTCGCGCAAGCGCCGCATCTCGGCGTCCAGTTGCTGTTGCTCCGTCTGGTTCAAGGTTTGCGTGACGGCATTGTGCAGACCGGGCAGCAGATCGCGGACGCGTTCAATGGCGGCTTGCTCCTGTTGCTGCATGGCCGCGATCCGGTGGCGGGCCGCGTCAGCTTCGTCGGCACGGCCGAGCGCATCCAAGGTTTCTGCCAGCAGGCCCTGGTGCAACTTCGCTTGCAGCAGGCGCATGGGTCGTTCTTCTGGGCTCACGATCTGCTGCAAATGCTCCAGGGCTTCGTCCCAGCGCGCGGCGGCACAGGCAAAGCGCGCCAGGTCCAGCCGCAAGGTGCGGCGGATATTGCCCCAGCCGCGCGCCTCGGCCTCGGCCAGCTGCTCCAGCAGCAGTTGGCGATGGGCCTCGCTGTCCTCGCGCCGGCATTGCCAGCGCGCCAGGTTGGCCGCCCAGAACTGGCGCTCGTAGTGTCGGCGGGCCTGATGCTCGATCTTGCTGCCCTGGACGATGAAGCGCTGCATGCGCTGCGCCAGCGCCTGTGCTTCGTCGTGGCGGGCGGCGGCATGCAGTGCGTCGTACAGGGTGATCAGCAGCACCAGGCCGTTGGAATAGCGCAGCAGACTTGTGTTGGCATCGCCGAGCTGGTGGCAGTAGCCGATGGCTTCGAGCAGGTAGCGCTCTGCCAGCCCCGCGTCGCCCAGCCAGAGATAGCTCATGGCGAGGCGGTCCAGCGCCTGCGCGCTGTGGGCGGGCGAGCGCCGCTGCAGCGAGAGCTGCAGGGCTGCGAAGGCCGCGCGCAGGCTCATCTCGGGATCGCCCAGCTGGATCTCGCCGAAGGACAGCAGGATCAGTGTGTCCATCGCGGCTTCATGGTCCGCGAGTTCGGGCTGAGCCAGCAGCGCATTGCCTTCACGCGCCAGTGCTTCCCACTGCTCTAGCTTGGCCAGGCAGCGCAGCTGCAGCACGCCGGCGCGCCAGCGCGAGATGCGGTCGGCTTCAGGGCTGTCCGCCAGCCACTGCAGCAGCTGGGGCAGCAGTTCGGCGAAACGCCCCTGGTCGTACACGGCTTGCAGCGCGTCCAGGCGGTCGCGCGAGATCGGGTCCTGTTCGTGGTGCATCGTTGCGCGTGCGGGCTGCCTTCAGTCCAGGTGTTTGTGGAAGAAGGCCAGCGTGCGCTCCCAAGCCTTTTGGGCGCAGGCGGCGTCGTAGACCTCGGGGCGCTTGTCGTTGAAGAAGGCGTGGTCGGCCGGATAGCGGTAGAGCTCGGCAGGCACAGTCAGCGCGGCCTGCAGTCCATCGACTGCAGCCGGTGTGCACCAGTCGTCGCGGTCGGCGAAGTGGCCCTGGAAGGGCATGGCGATCTTGGCCGGATCGGCGAATGCCGCGGGCGGGATGCCGTAGAAGCAGCTGGCCGCGGCATAGCCCGGCAGATGCACGGCGGCGGCCACGGTCAGCGCGCCGCCCATGCAGAAGCCGGTGACGCCGACCTTGCTGCCGCGCGCCTGCAGCCAGGCCAGTGCGCCGGCCAGGTCCTGGTGGGTGGCGTCGCCGAAGTCCAGCCCGGTCATCAGGTGATTGGCTTCGTCGGCGCTACTGGCGACGCGGCCGCGATACAGATCGGGCGCCAGCGTGGTGAAGCCGGCCGAGGCAAAGCGGTCGGCCACCTCGCAGATATGCGGGTTCAGCCCCCACCATTCCTGGATCAGCACCAGACCGGGCGTGCCGGGGCCGGCATCGGCCAGATAGGCGCGGCTGCTGCCGCCATCGGGGCGCTGGAATTCGATCATCTGGCCCATGGTTCTGGCTCCTGAAGTTGGGGGTGGCGCCCGCAGCTGCGGACAGCGGCCTTCATCCTGCCACGAAAGCACAAACTGCCGCGCG
>JACDQM010000177.1 GCA_015657635.1 Roseateles sp. | reverse complement strand
CAGCTGAACGCCACGCAGATGGCACCCGAACGGCGCGGCCCCGCCGTGTCGGCCTTTGCGTCCAGCTTCTTCCTCGGGCAGTCGGCGGGCGTCAGCGCTGCGGGTTGGCTCGTCGGGCGGCTGGGCATGGCGCCCCTGATGCTGGGCTGCGCCTTGGGTTTGCTGGTCACCGCCATGGCCTTTGCCAAGGTCCGCAGCGCGCGCCGCCCGGCGGGGTGAGGCTTGGCACAGCGGATAATCGAGCCATGAACGCCCCCCCTGCAAAACGACACCTTCCTGCGCGCCTGTCTGCGCCAACCCACCGACTACACGCCGGTCTGGCTGATGCGCCAAGCCGGTCGTTATCTGCCCGAGTACCGCGAGACACGCGCCAAGGCCGGCAGCTTCATGGGCCTGGCCACCAACACCGACTACGCCACCGAGGTGACGCTGCAGCCGCTGGAGCGCTATGCGCTGGACGCGGCCATCCTGTTTTCTGACATCCTGACCGTGCCCGATGCGATGGGCCTGGGCTTGTCCTTCGCGATCGGCGAGGGACCCAAGTTCGCCAAGGTGGTGCGCGACGAGGCTGCGGTGGCCGCGCTCGAAGTGCCCGACATGAACAAGCTGCGCTATGTGTTCGACGCCGTGAGCTCGATCCGCAAGGCGCTGAACGGCCGTGTGCCGCTGATCGGCTTCTCCGGCAGCCCCTGGACGCTGGCCTGCTACATGGTCGAGGGCGGTGGCTCGGACGACTACCGCCAGGTCAAGAGCCTGATGTATGCGCGCCCCGACCTGATGCACCGCATCCTGCAGGTCAATGCCGAGGCCGTGGCGCAGTATCTGAACGCCCAGATCGAAGCCGGTGCGCAGGCCGTGATGCTGTTCGACTCCTGGGGCGGCGTGCTGGCGGACGGCATGTTCCAGCGCTTCAGCCTGGACTACTCGCGCCGAGTGCTGGCGCAGGTGAAGACCGAGCATGAAGGCCAGCGCATTCCGCGCATCCTGTTCACCAAGGGCGGTGGCCTGTGGCTGGACGAGATCGCCGGCGCGCGCCGATGTGGTGGGTCTGGACTGGACCGTCAATCTGGCGCGCGCCCGCGCCCAGGTGCAGGACAAGGTGGCCTTGCAGGGCAATCTCGATCCCAATGTGCTGTTCGCGCCGCCGGACGCGGTGCGCGAGCAGGTTCGGGCGGTGCTGGACAGCTTCGGTCGCCCGCAACGCAGCGATGGCGCCTGGGGCGGCCATGTGTTCAATTTGGGCCATGGCATCAGCCAGTTCACGCCGCCTGAGCATGTCTCGGCGCTGGTCGACGAGGTGCACGCCCATTCGCGCAAGCTGCGCGCAAGCACCTGAATTCGAGCGGGTGCGTGGCGTGAAATCTGCACGTCGCGCCGGACTTATCCCCAAAATGGGGATGAACTGCCACTCGAGGCGCCAGCGCCTTGAGGCCACTTCTGGTTTTCCCGCTTGCGGCCTAAGTGCTTGATTTCTATGGCGCCGCAGGCCGCAGGCGAAGAATGTTGCCGAAGCGGGGCTTGGCTGTCATTCAGGAGTCAGGGCCAGCCACGCAAGTTTTTCCCACAAAGTTATCCACAGGCGGCGACCGTTTCGGGAAAGCGTTTTGAAATCATGTGCTTAGCCGCTGTTGTTCAAAAATCCCGGAGCTTGTGGCGATGAGCGAAGCGCTGGACGGCTTGCGGCAGAAGCAGCGTTTGCGCGTGGCCGTGGATGCGCCTGCACACAGCGGTATTGCCGGCCCGCTGGACTATCTCAGTGAGCAGGCGCTCACACCCGGCACCTTGGTCACGGTGCCGCTGGGCCGGCGCGAGCTGACCGGCATCGTCTGGGACGATGCGGAGTCGGCGGATGAGCCGCTCGATGCCAGCCAGTTGCGCGACATCGGCGCCGCGCTGCAGGCCTTGCCACCGCTGTCGCCCAACTGGCGCGCGCTGCTGGACTTCAGTGCGGCGTACTACCAGCGCAGCGTGGGTGAGGTGGCGCTGTCGGTGCTGCCGCCGCAGCTGCGCGAGCTGGATGGCAAGAAGCTGCAGGCGCGCCTGAAGAAGCTCGACAAATGGACGGCTGCGGTCGAGCAGGCAAGACCTGACCCTGCCGCTGCGGCCGCACTGCGCCCCGAGCTCAGCCCTGCGCAGGCCGAGGCCCTGGCGCAGCTGGACACGCTGCTCGCGCCTGGCGAGGCTGCCGCTGCGCCGCCGCCGCTGCTGCTCTACGGCGTCACTGGCAGCGGCAAGACCGAGGTCTATCTGCGCGCAGCCGAGCACGCGCTGGCGGCCGGCCGGCAGGTGCTGGTGCTGGTGCCGGAGATCAATCTGACGCCGCAGCTGGAAGCGCGCTTTGCCGAGCGCTTCGCCGGCCATCGCATCGTCTCGCTGCACAGCGGCTTGACGCCCGCGCAGCGCCTGCAGCACTGGCTGGCCGCGCATCTGGGCCGCGCCGAGCTGGTGCTGGGCACAAGGTTGGCGGTGTTCGCGTCGATGCCGCGGCTGGGGCTGATCGTCGTCGACGAGGAGCACGATCCTTCCTACAAACAGCAGGATGGCGCGCGCTACTCGGCGCGTGATCTGGCCGTGTACCGCGCCCGGCTCGAGAAGGTGCCGGTGATCCTGGGCTCGGCCACGCCCTCGCTGGAGAGCTGGCAGCATGCCCAGCCTGTGAGCCCCCCGGCCGCGCAGACGCCGCAGCCGACCCCCCAAGGGGGCCAAGGCCTTCTTGGGAGCGGCCCGGGGAAGGCCTTGCGGAGTCGCTATCAGCTTCTGAGAATGCCCGAGCGCATCGGCGGCGGCGCGCTGCCGCGCGTGCGCATCTTCGACATGAACACGCTGCCGCGCAACAAAGGCGTCACCACGGCGCTGACGGCACCGCTGATCGAGGCGCTGCGAGTGCGGCTGGAGCGCGGCGAGCAGAGTCTGGTGTTCCTGAACCGGCGCGGCTATGCGCCGGTGCTGCATTGCACCGAGTGCGGCTGGAAGAGCGAATGCCCGCATTGCAGCGCCTACCGCGTCTTCCACAAGGGCGACCGCACGCTGCGCTGCCACCACTGCGGCTTCACCGAGCGGGTGCCCGCCG
Organism: Roseateles sp.; assembly: GCA_015657635.1. Lineage (GTDB taxonomy): Bacteria > Pseudomonadota > Gammaproteobacteria > Burkholderiales > Burkholderiaceae_C > JACDQM01. Next base: position 6,594 of record JACDQM010000177.1, on the reverse strand, counting down.
CCTGCCCGGACTGCGGCAACCAGGACATCGCGCCGCTGGGCCGCGGCACCGAGCGGCTGGAAGAGCAGCTGGCCGCCGCGCTGCCCGGCGCGCGCGTGGCGCGCATCGACGCCGACTCGACCAAGCACAAGGGCGCGCTGGAAGCGCAGCTGGGCGCGGTGCATGCGGGTGAGGTGGACATCCTGGTCGGCACGCAGATGATCACCAAGGGGCACGACTTCCGCCGCATCACGCTGGTGGCGGCGGTGAACCCCGATGGCGCCTTGTTCAGCAGCGATTTCCGCGCGCCTGAGCGGCTCTTCGCGCTGCTGATGCAGGCTGCCGGCCGGGCCGGCCGCGACGCCGAGCAGGCCGCCCGCAGCGAGATGTGGGTGCAGACCTGGCATCCGCAGCATTCGCTGTACAAGGCGCTGGCGCGGCACGACTTCGAGGCCTTTGCCAAGAGTCAGCTGGAGGAGCGCGAGAGCGCTGGCCTGCCGCCGTTTTCACACCTGGCCCTGCTGCGTGCCGAGGCGCGCACGGCCGAGGCGGCCCAGGCCTTTCTGGCCGCAGCAGCTCAGTGGGCGCAGGGCCAGCCCGAGGCGCAGCAGCTGCTGATCTACCCGCCGGTGCCGATGAGCATTGCGCGGGTGGCCAATGTCGAGCGCATGCAGATGCTGGTGGAGTCGGCCAGCCGGGCGGCGCTGCAGCGCCTGCTGTGGCAATGGATGCCCGAGCTGCATGCCCTCAAGCGCGAGCACAAGGGCCTGCTGCGCTGGGCGGTGGATGTCGATCCGCTGGCGATCTGAGCGCTGCGGCATCGAATCTGCCGGTCTGCCGCCTTTTGCGTGATCGGAAGCGATAGAAAGCGAAGGGTGGCCACGCATGCCCGTGCGCAGAGCGCGCAAACCGGGTTCTGTGGGGCTATTGCGCCGAGGCCGGCTCAGCGCAGGGCGGCCAGGCTCTTCTGCAGCGATTGCCACAGCGGCAGGGCCAGCGGCCAGTCCCCGGCATCGGCCGCCAGCTCCAGCGCGGCGGCATCCATCGACTCGGCCGCGTGGCCGAGGGTCAGCAGCACGCTCTTGAGGCTGTGGGCCAGCCGGCGCAGCGCCTGGCCATCGCGCACCTGGCAAGCGGCTTCACCCGTCTCGATGTCATGGGCGAACTGCTGCAGGCAGCTGGCACGGAAGGCCTGATACAGCGCGGCGTTGCCGGCAAAGTGTTGCTGCAGCGGATCCGCCGCTGCGGGTACTGCCGCCACTGGCGGATCGGTCACCGCCGTGGCCAGACCTTCGCTGACGTCGCGTTCAAGATCGTCCAGCGAGCAGGGCTTGGCCAGCGTGCGCCAAGCGCCAGCACTGAGCAGTTCGGCGCTGATCGCGTCATCCAGGCCGGCACTGAACACCATCACCCGGGCCTGGCCGCGCAGCGCGGGCTCGGCATTCAAGCGCGCCAGCAGATCGCGGCCGGAACCGTCGGGCAGCAGCAGATCAGTGATCAGCAGTTCGACGGGTGCTTGCTGCAGCATCTCGATCGCGCCGGCGACGCTGTCGCGGCAATGCAGCTCCAGCGGCATCAACTCCAGCGCCATCTCGACGAAGCGCTGCAGCGAGGGATCGTCCTCGACCAGCAGGACGCGCGGCTGCGTCACACAGCGGCCTGGCGCGTCTCGGCCAGGGCCTGCTGCAGCAGCGGCGGCAACTCGGCCACCAGCCGCGGCTTGTGCACCACCGGCACGCCGGACAGTGCGAAGGCATACGGCGCGAGCTGGCTGTGGTCCAGCGAGGTGACGACGATCAGCCGGCTGTTGGCAAATTGCGGCTGCGAGCGCAGGCTGGTGATCAGGGTGGCGCCATCGATGCCGGGCAGCAGGATGTCGACGATCAGCACCTGCGGCTGCAACTGGCCATACATCGCCAGGCCGACGATGCCGTCCGGCGCCGTGTGCAGCTCAGCCTGCGGAAACTGCTGCGCCACCATCAGGGACAGCAGGTTTTGATAGTGGATCGAGTCCTCGATCAGCAGCACCCGCGGCTTGCCGGACGCGGCCGCCGACAGCGCAGGCATGGCCTTGTCGGCGGCGCCGGCCGCTTTCGCGCCGCTGCGGCGCGCCAGCCAGCCTTCCACCGATTCACGTGAGATGCGCCGATGTCCGCCCGGTGTTTTCCAGGCCGACAACTCGCCGCGATCCACCATCAATTGCACGGACCGCACCGCCATGCCCAACAGGCGCGCCACTTCCATTGTGCTGAAGTCGGCGTCCGGGTCTGCCGGGGTCAAGTTTTTGCTGGCCATGGCGTATTTTTGCCGAAATTCAGCAGCGCGCGCGAACGGACTTGACAAAGAAAATGTGATCGAAATGATATTCTGAATGGATGCATAGCATTTTCCGCTGCCATGAAGAAAATCCTGGTCGTCGATGATCACGCCGATATCCGCAAGCTGGTGCGGATGACGCTGGAGCTCGAGGACTACGAGGTGCGCGAACTCGGCGACGGGCCGGCGGCGGTGCGCGCCGCAGGCGAATGGCTGCCGGATCTGGTTTTGCTCGACGTGATGATGCCTGGCGACTATGACGGCCTGGAGGCTTGTCGCCGTCTCAAAGCGGCGGGGGCGCGTCCGCTTGTGATGCTGCTGAGTGCGCGTGGACAGGCGCTGGACCGCGAGGCAGGCCTGGTGGCCGGGGCTGATGCCTATCTGGTCAAGCCCTTCAGCCCGCTGCAACTGCTCGACAGCATCGCTGCCCTCTGGCGGCCGGCCTGAGAGCGGATGGACCGTCGTTGCAGCCCATGAATCTGATCCCGTGCCCGAGCTCGATCCTGGCCTGGCTCGTGCTGGCTGCCCCCCTGCTGCTGTCCAATCCGGCCAGTGCGCAGCCTGAAGGCTCGGAGACCCTGAAGCGCCAGCGCGTCAGCGGCACATTGCGCGTGTGCATCTGGCCCGACTACTACGGCGTCACCCACCGTCATGCGCACACGCAGCAGCTCAGCGGCATCGACATCGATCTGTCGGCGGAACTGGCGCGAGATCTCAAGCTCAAAGTTGAGTATGTGGACTCCAGCTTCCCGCAGCTGATCGAGCACCTGCGCGCTTCGCGCTGCGATGTGGCGATGTTTGCCATCGGCGTGCTGCCGGCACGCAAGGAGCAGCTGGCGTTCAGCCAGCCCTATCTCCAGAGCGACATCTTTGGCGTGACATCACGCAGCAGCCGCGTGGTGCGCGAGTGGGCGGACATCGACAAGCCGGGCGTCGTCGTCGCGGTGCAGGCCGGAACCTTCATGGAGCCGGTGATGAAGGCCGCGCTGACCCAGGCGCAGATCCAGGTGGTGCGGCCGCCTCAGACGCGCGAAGCCGAGCTGGAATCGGGCCGGGTTGATGTGTTCATGACCGACTACCCCTACAGCCGGCGCCTGCTCGACAACGCCGACTGGGCGCGTCTGGTGGCGCCGCCCAAGCCTTTCCATGTGCTGCCTTATGCCTATGCGGTGCGCCAGGGTGATCCGGAGTGGCTGGCCCAGGTGGACGCCTTCGTCAGCCGCATCAAGGCGGATGGCCGGCTGCGCGCCGCCGCCAGACGCCATGGTCTCGAGGCCATCGTTGTCCGTTGAATGACGGCCATGACTGCGTCGGCGCCTTCGACCTTGCCCCTGCTCAAGCGCGTGGTCCTCGCCTTCGGGCTGACCGCGTCGGTGGCGGTGGTGCTGGCGTTGGGGGCCTTCGCCAGCTCAGAGCGAGAGGCGGCGCTGAACCAGGCGTCGGAGCGCGGCGAGCTGATGGCGCGCGTGCTGGCCGACCATGCCGGGCGCAACCTCGATTCCGGTGCACTGCTGCTGACAGCGCTGGGCGACACCGTCTCGCGCACTGACCGCGCTGCGCTCGGCACGCTGGCGCCGGTGTTCTCCAACGCACTGCTGGGGCTGCACCAGATCCGCGCCGTGGCGCTGCTGGACGGGCAGGGCCGTGTGCTGGTCAGCAGTGAACCGGCGGATCTCGGCCTGGCGATTGATCCGGCCCGGCTGGGCCCGGCGACGCAGCCGGGCGGCGTCCAGCTTCTCGGTGTCCTGCCGGGCCGGGGACTGCGCGACCTGAGCGCCGCGGGCGGCCGCGCAGCACCGGGCGTCGGCATGATGCTGATGGTGAAGCGGCTCGCGGTGGACGACGGGCGCGCACTGACGCTGCTGGCCTTGCTGAATCCGGATGTGCTCGCCAACTACCAGCAACGCACGCTGGAGGGCGTGCCTGGCGGCGCGCTGCTCGCCAGCTATGCCGGGCAGGTCTACAGCGCCACCGACGCGCTGGATCTGGCGCCGGGTGCCAGCGTCGCGGCCCATCCTGTCTTCGCCACCTGGCTGCAGACGCGCGAGTTCGGCGACTACATCGGCGCGGGCCTGCGGCCTGAGCGACAGATCGTCGCCTTCCGTGCGCTGCGCGGCCGGCCCTTGGCGGTGCTGGTCGAGCAGCACGAGCACGCGGTGCTGGCCCGCTGGCGGCAGCTCACCGCCTGGCGTGTGCTGATGGCGCTGGCCGGCTTGCTGGTGATCGGCGCCGGCACGGTGGTGGTCTACCGCAGCCTGAGGGCGCGCGAGCTGGCACGCGCCGCACTCGACGAGGCTCACGAAGCCGTGGCGTTGCGCGAGCGCGATCTCAGCGTGCTGATGAAGAGTGTGCAGGAGCTGATCTTCCGCACCGATGCTCGCGGTGTGCTGACCTTCGTGAATGCGCGTTGGGAGGCGATGAGCCTGGAGCCGGCGCAGCAAGCGCTCGGCAGCGGACTGCAGGATCTGGTCGAGCCGATCTGCCGCCATCGCGTGGCCGCGCTGTTCGAGAGCGGGCCGGACGAAGGGCTGCGCGCCGTCGAGGCCACGCTGCGCGCGGTCGATGGGCGACTCCATCGCCTGCAGATCTGTGTCGTGCCTTTGCATGCCAAGGGCCAGCTGGTGGGCTACGCTGGCAGCGCGGTTGACATCACCGAGCGCTATGCGGCGCAGCAGCGTCTCAGGCAGGAGCTCGCCTTCTCTGCGCTGCTGCTGGATGTCAGCCCGTATCCGATCTCGCTGTTCGACGCAGCCGGCCGCTATGTAACGGTCAACCGGGCCTGGGAGTCTTTCACCGGACGTGCACGCGACAGTGTCATCGGCACCCGCATGGGCAGTTTCATGGGCACCGATGAGCGCAAGCTGCACGATCAGCAGCATGAGCGCCTGCTCGCCGAGGGCGGCACGCTGCGCTACGAGGCCCGCTGGCGACACCGCGACGGCTCGCTGCGCGATGTGGTGATCTCCAAATTGCTGCTGCGCGACGAGTTGGGCCAGGTCACCGGGACGCTCAACACCCTGATCGACGTCAGCGAATTCCGCGAAGCTGAGCGCGCCACCCGCGAGGCGCGTGATGCGGCCGAGGACGCGTCGCGGGTCAAGTCCGAATTCATCGCCAACATCAGCCACGAACTGCGCACGCCGCTGCAATCGATCCTGGGCTTTTCGGAGTTGGGCCGCGCGCGCGCGCAGCAGACGCCGCGGCTGGCCGAGATGTTTGCCGACATCCATGTCTCGGGCCAGCGCATGCTGGCGCTTGTCAATGATTTGTTGGATGTGTCGAAGATCGAGAGCACGGTCGGCACGCTGGAGCTGGAGCGCTGCGATCTGCGCGGCCTGCTGCAGTCCGTGCTGCGAGAGCTGCAGCCGCTGGCCGACCGGCGCCAGCTGCAACTGCAGGCGCAGCTGCCGGCCGAAGCGATGCTGGTCCATGTCGATCCGCTGCGCATGCAGCAGGTTTTGCGCAATGTGCTGGCCAATGCGATCAAGTTCTCGCCCGAAGGATCAACGGTGGAGATCGAGGGGCGCTGCACCGCGCAGCACGAGCTCCATCTGGCGGTGGCGGATCGCGGGCCTGGCATTCCTGCCGGCGAGCTGGAAGCCATCTTCGAAGCCTTCGTGCAGTCCAGCCACACCAAGGATGGCTCTGGCGGCACCGGACTGGGCCTGGCGATCTGCCGCAAGATCGTCGAGATCCATGGCGGCCGCATCAGCGCCAGCAACCGCGCCGAGGGCGGCGCGGTGTTCGACATCGTGCTGCCGTCCTGCGGCGTCAGCGATACGGTGGCTGTGGACTTTGCTCAGACGACCCTGCTGAGCGTCGAGCCCTGAGCCGGCTGCGCGCCGGCTACGGCGTCCGCGGCGCCGGCGTTGCTGCGCCGCCAGCCGGGCGCGGATCACCCAGGTGCAGCTTCAGCCACTGGCTCATCTCCCACTGCGTGTGGCCGACCGATTCGCGCGCCGTGTAGCCATGCGCTTCGAAGGGCAGCAGCACATAGCGCACCTTGTTGCCCAGGCCGTTGAGGGCCTGGAACAGGCGCTCGCTCTGCAGCGGGAAGGTGCCTGAGTTGCTGTCGGACTCGCCGTGGATCAGCAGCAGCGGCTCCTTGATCTCGTTGGCGTAGAGCAGCGGCGAGAGCTTCAGATAGGTCTCGCGCGCGTCCCACAGCGAGCGTCGCTCGCTCTGGAAGCCGAAGGGCGTCAGGCGTGCGGTTGTAGGCGCCGCTGCGCGCAATCGCCGGCCTTGAACAGATCGGTGTGGGCCAGCAGATTGGGCGGCCATGAAGGCGCCGTAGCTGTG
>JACDQM010000176.1 GCA_015657635.1 Roseateles sp. | reverse complement strand
GCGCTGAAGTGACTGGGCATCAAAAGGCGCCAGGCAGCTTCTTGTGCATGGACGGCAAACAACTGCAAGTCCGCGACAACGCGCGTCAACGCGAATGAGTCTCTAGGCAAGGAAGTTCGCTTGTCGACGCCAATCACAAAATGTCGTCCCTCCGGCATATGCAGGGCGACTGCAATGCCAGTGCTGAAGCCATAGGCGGCTTGCTCTTCCCATTGCGCCGATAGGCCGGAGTTGACGTAAGTTGTTTGGTCCCAAACGATCGGCATGCTGCTTCTTTTGCAGTGCTGTGCGACCGGATCGACATGCCATATGGCCGTGTTCTCAAAGCGATCGAGGAAGCTCTGCGGAATGTTGTCCACGCCTTCAAAGTGAGCCGAGCCGAGGGTTTGATCTTGAACCGCCGTGGCCGACACGGTATCAAACCCCAAGCCCTGCGCGAACCGAATCACCTCGCCGCGAAATTCTTCGCGCGAGCGGGCTTCTAGCACCGACTGGTAACCCCCGTGCAGCATCAATCAAATCCGGTTGTTTGATGGATTCACGCCAGGCCCAAAGCAAGGCCTGCTCCCCTGAGTATCCCTGACAAGGTTTACAGCTAGCGACATTGCGTGCGTCTGCCGAAACTCATGACATCGGGCTTCACTCAGGCCCCTATACCCTCAACTTCATCAAACGAGATGACTCCTGCCTGGATTGTCTACGCATGGCCGCGTGTTTTGTGTGATGCACACCGCGCGCCGCGTCTTCATTTTGCACATCTGAGCACCCGCGTGTTGGTCACGGGCGACGCCAGCCGCCCAGCCTCCGGGCAAACCCTTTGGTTTGGCGAGTCCGAACGGGGTGCGGCCGGTGTGGCCTGGGATTGGGTGTGCCTGTCCTACGGCGTGGTGGCGATTGCTGATCCGATGGCGCTCATCACCAATATGCAGCTCGTCAACACGGCGGGCGATGTGCTGGCGCCGATGGAATCGGTGCGCCAGCTCAATGAGATCGTGCACATGCTGCCCTGGCAGGGCGAAGTGCAGCGCGCGCTGGCGCAATGCCATTGAGCGCGGCAGCCGGCCGCAGCCTCACGGCTGACTGACCGGGACTGCCGCCGGCATCTTGCCCGGCGAAGCTCAGCGCGCCACCGCCTGCTTCATCGAGCGCACCACCAGGGCCAGCGACGCCAATGTCAGCAGTGCGCTGACCGCCAGCGAAGGCGCCACCTTGCTCCACAGCAGCGGGTCGCCCTTGATGACCATATTCATCAGCGTGGTCTGGGCAAGACCTGGCACCCAGAGGTACCAGCCCTGCTCGCCGCCGGGGTTCAGCAGTGCGATCAGCGGCGTCAGGCCGAACAGGCTGACCAGCAGGCCGGCGCTGGCCTGGGCTTCCTTGAAGGTCTTGGTGCGGATGGCCATGGCCATCAGCATGGCCGCGCAGCTGGCGCTCAAGGGCAGCAGCAGCAGCCAGCTGCGCAGCGCCTCGCCGACGCCGAACTGGAACATCGCCTTCAGCTCGTCGTTGCGGATCAGCAGCTGCGAGGGCACGAAGCTGAAGATCGCCGCCAGCGCCACGGCCACGCCCAGCAGCGCGACCGCCGCCCATTTGCCGCCCACCAGCGCGAAGCCCGGCACCGGGTTCATCAGCAGCGGCTCCAGCGAGCCGCGCTCGCGCTCGCCAGCGGTGCTGTCCAGCGCCGCCGTCAGCGCTCCCATCAGCACGGCCATGATGATCAGCATCGGGATCATCGCGGTCAGCTGCGCGCCGCGGGCCTGCTGGCCGGCCAGGTTGATGTCGTCCACCTCCAGCGGATTGAGCAGATCGGGCGTGATGCCGCGCAACATCAGCGTCAGCGAGACGCGCTCGCGCTCGAAGCCCTGCAGCACCCGGGTGGCCTGGCGTGCGCTGATCTCGGCGCGCTGGTTGCCGCTGTCGCTGACGATCTGCAGCACCGGCTGCTCGGCCGCCTGCAGCTTGGCTTCGAAGTCGGCCGGCACGCGCACCACCGCTTCCAGCAGGCGCGTCTTGCGCAGCTGTTCCTCATAGTCCGCGGGCGGCGCCTTGATCGTGTAGCCCTGGCGTTCCAGATAGTTCTGCAGGCTGGGCGCTGCGGCGATGTTCTCGATCAGCAGCTCGCGCTTCTCGGCGCGCTCCTCCAGCGAGCCGATGAAGGCCGACAGCGCGAAGATCATCAGCGGACCCATGAAGAGCATGGGCAGCAGCGTGCGCATCAGCGTGCGGCGGTCGCGCAGCGCGTCGAGCAGCTCCTTGCGGAACACCAGGCCCAGGTAGTGGGCGAAGGATTTCTGCGGGTTCATGGCTGGGCCTCCATGGCGGGCTTGTTGTTCTCGTGGGTCAGCAGCTCAGGGAAGGCGAGCTGCACGAAGGCGTCCTCGAAGCGCGCCTGTCCGGTCTGCGCCTGCAGCGCGGCCACGCTGCCCTCGGCCACGACGCGGCCATGCGCCACCACCAGCACGTGGTCGCACAGCAGTTCGACCTCCTGCATGATGTGGCTGGAAAACAGGATGCATTTGCTGCCGCCGGCCGGGCTCTTCAGGTGGCGCAGCACCTCGCGCAGGCTGCGCGTGGCCAGCACGTCCAGGCCGTTGGTCGGCTCGTCCAGGATCACATGGCTGGGGTCATGCACCAGGGCGCGCGCCAGTGCCGTCTTCATGCGCTCGCCCTGGCTGAAGCCTTCGGCGCGCCGGTCCATGATGGCGCGCATGTCCAGCAGCTCGGCCAGCGCGTCGGCGCGGCCTTGCGCCTGCGCGGCGTCCATGCCCTGCAGGCGGCCGTAGTAGACGATGTTCTCGCGTGCCGTCAGGCGCGGATACAAGCCGTGCGCATCGGCCAGGATGCCCATGCGCGCCAGCGCCTCGCGCGGCTGAGCCTGCACATCGATGCCATCCACCCGCAGGCTGCCGCTGTCGGGCGCGAACATGCCGGCCAGCATGCGCAGCGTGGTGGTCTTGCCGGCGCCGTTGGGGCCCAGCAGGCCGGTGATCTGGCCGTTGGGCGCCTGCAGGCTCAAGTCCTGCACCGCCTGCACATGCTGAGGCGCCGACTTGCGCCAGAAGGCCATGTTTTTCCGCTCACCCTGACCCTTGGCGAGAAAGCGCTTGGAGACCTTGTCGATCTGGATCATTTGGAAACCTCGCTGGCGGCTGGCTTGGGTGTGCCGGGGGGGATGAAGGGCAGGGCGCGTGGCATGCGCTCCAGGCAATCGGCTTTCAGCGCTAGCGCTTCGTCATCGCTGGCGGCGTTGAAGAAGCGCAGCAGCGGCTCGCGCAGGCAGGCCGTGCGCATCACGCCATGGCCGGCATTCGGCGCCACCAGATGCAGGGCCTTGGCGCCCAGCGCTTCGGCCACGCGCTGGCCATGGCGCGGCGGCGTCACCGGGTCAGCGCCGCCGCTGAGCAGCAACACCGGGCTCTGCGCCGCGGAGATCTTGTAGAACGCAGCCGGCACTTCGCCGCGTGGCCATTGCGCGCAGACCTGGCGGTACAGGCGTGCATCGGCCTCACCGAAATCGCGGCTGGCGGCGGCCTTGCCCTCGGGCGCCAGGCGCGGCCCGTCTTCGGCGCAGATCACCGAGAAATGCATGCCTTCGAACAAGCGATCCTTGCCCGAGAGGCCCAGACCGCTGGCCAGCCCGCCCAGGCCTTCGAAGCGGCCTTGCGTGGCGGCATGCAGGGCCGCTGGCAGCGCGGCGCTCATCGCCGGTGTGTACAGCGGCAGGCGCACCGCGCGCAGCAGGGCTTCTCGTTCCAGCATCACGCGCTCCGGCGCGCCGGTCAGCGGCTGCGGCAGGCTCACCTCGCGCGGCAGGCTCTGCAGCAGCTGCTGCCAGCGCGTGCGCAGCTGCGGGTAGGCCTGGGTGCAGCGCGCGTCTTCCTCGCAGGCGCTGAACATGCGGTCCAGCGCCGCCTGGGCATCGGCCGACATGCTCTCGGGCAGGGTCTGGTCGGGCGGTGCCATGCCGTCCAGCAGCGTGCGGCGCACCGCCTGCGGGAACTGGCGCTGATATTCCAACGCGGCGCGCGTGCCGTAGGACGCGCCGATCAGGTTCCAGCGCTGCACGCCCAGCTGCTGGCGCACTGCGTCGAAGTCCTGCATTGCCACGGTCGTGGTGTAGAAGCGCAGATCGCCGTGGGGCAGCTTCTGCAGCTCAGCGCTGCAGCGCTGCAGCAGGCGCAGCTGGCCCGCGCTGCTCATCATCTCGGCCATCGGCAGGCCGCGCGCATCAGGGCATTGCAGCGGCGCCGACAGGCCGGTGCCACGCTGGTCGATGAAGACCAGGTCGCGGCGGTTGTTCAGCCCCGAGAGGCCGGCAATCATCTT
>JACDQM010000175.1 GCA_015657635.1 Roseateles sp. | reverse complement strand
CCGGGGCCGAAGTTGCGCAGATCGTGATAGCTCAAGCCGCTGCCGACGATCAGCACGCCGTCATCGCGCAGGGCGCCAGCGCGCGACCCAATGCCAGGTGCGCGGCGGGATCGTAGCCCTGCAGCATGGAGACCTGCAGCAAGGGCATGTCGGCCTGCGGATACATCGGCTGCATCGTCGTGAACGCGCCATGATCGAAGCCACGCGCGGCGTCCGCCACGGCTGGCAGTCCAGCGGCTTCGATCAGGACTTGCACCTGCTTGGCAAGTGCCGGATCGCCGGGGGCTGCGTAACGGATCTGATAGGTGTGCGCCGGAAACCCGCCATAGTCATACACCATAGGCGGCTCTGCCGAGGCCATCACGCGGAACTGCGCTGCCTCCCAGTGGCCCGAAATCATCAGCACCGCGCGCGGCCGCTGGCCCAGCTCCAGCGGGATGCGCTTCAGCGAGGCTTCCAGCTGATGAAAGTTGTCGCGAAACGGGCCATCCATATAGGGCCAGGGACCGCCGCCGTGCGACAGGTAGTAGGTGGGCAGACGGTGCTTTGACATGAGCGGGCCTCGCAGTTTCGGATCTGCTTCAGTGTCCGCCGTCACCCTGCAGCAAGGATGAAAACGCTTTGAGCGCAGCGTTCAAAGTGCCTGCTGGTCCAGGCTGACGCGGCCCAGCGCCTCGAACTCGACCACTGCTGATTCGGCGCCGCCCAGCGGGACGCAGCCGCACCAGGCGCCGGTGGTGACGATGCTTCCTGCCGGCACCCGGTGGCCATGCTGGGTCAGCTGCTGCAGCCAGGCTGGCAGCAGCCAGCTCGGATCATCCAAGGCGTGACCGCCTTGGTAGTGCATCGTCTGTGCCTGGCCGATCTGCACGCTGAAGCGCTGCTGCGCCCAGTTGCGCGGCGCGAAGGGCGTCCAGGGCCCGAACAGCAGGCCGGCATTCGACTGATGGTCTGCGCGGCGCAGCAGCTCAGGTGCTGCGAGGCCTTCGCTCCAGCGCGACGCCAGCAGTTCCATGGCCGGCGCCATGGCGTCGATCAATCCTGGCGGCAAGGCGCCAGGCTGCAGCGTTGCGGCCAGGGCAGCGTCCAAATCAAGGCCCAGCCGCAGCGCGACCTCGGCCTCGATGCCCAGCAGCGCGATGGATGGCTGCTGCTGAAGGCCATCAGGCGCAATCGGTGCATGGCTGAAGGGCCCTTGGCGGCTTGGCCCGCCAGACTTCCATGCCTGTGGCGCAGGCTGCGCTGACCATCCGAGCCGCTCTGTGACACGCTGCTGCACCGCATCTGCCTGTGCCGGGCTTGTCACGGCGTCAAGCCAGTCGCTGGCCTGCAGGGCTCGGCCGGTCTGGCGTGCCAGCACCAGCGCTTCGGCCAGCGCTTCGCCTCGCGACGAGATCATCGCCCCAGACGCAGCATCTCGCAGCGCTTGCTCATGCCCGGTGCCGGATCGCCGCCGAACTCGTCATTGCCGCAGCGCTGGCCATTGACTGCCTCGCGATAGACATAGCGCCCGGCCGCGCCGTAGCGCAACATGCCAGGGCCCCGGAAGCTGCAGTAGCCGCCCTCGGACGCACAGGTGTTCCAGGGCAGACCGCTGGCCGGCTGGCTCGGCCATGAACCGGATGCGCCTTCCATGCGGTATTCGCATTGTTTGGCGACGCCGGGGTAGGGGTCGCGGCCGAAGCTGCTGTTGTTGCAAGCCATGCCCCCTGTCACGTTGCGTTCGACATAGCGCCCGTCCTGGCCATAGCGCAGCTGCGTGGCGCCGCCGGCGGGCGGCAGAAATCGCCTTCGTAGGCGCACAGATGCCAGCCTGCGCTGGCGCCCTCGCCAGGGCGGCGCCAGTTGCGGTAGCGCGAGTCGCTGCGCCAGTCGCGCGACAGCTCGCAACGCTTGACGATGCCGGGAGCGGGGTCAGAGCCGAAGCTGTCGATCTCGCAAGGCAGCGATTGGCTACTGACCCGGAACACATAGCGATCGTCGGCGCCGAAGCGCACCATGGTCTCGCCTTCGATGCGGCAGGTCTGGCCTTCGCTGGCGCACACGCGCCAGTCGCGCTGTGCCCAGGCGGGCGCGGCCAGCAGCAGGGCCAGGCCCAGCGCTGCGCCGGCTCGCAGCAGACGTGCAGGGCCTGCCTGCAGGGTATGACAGTTCAGCATGCGGCTATTCCAATCCGATGAAGTTCAATGGCTTGGACAACGATTGTGGCCCCATGAGGGTTGACTGCAAAGCCTGCCGTCGCTGACGGCGAGACGACGCGCGCTAGCACTGAAGCACTGCGTTGGGCCATGCTGTAATCCGCCCCCGATGAACGCCTCATACCGTTGGACCGCATTACACAAGGCCGAGCGCAGCGCGGCTTGCCGCGCTGGCGCAGCGCGGGCGTGGCTGGCCGGGCCTGCAGCATTGTTGCTGGCTGCCTTGCTGCTGTTGCTGGCGGCCGCCGCCAGCGCTCAGACCGCGGCCGCACCTGCGCCGCCGGCCTCGGCCGCCAGCACGGCGGCGCCGCAACGCGCCGCAGCCGCATCGGCGCCTGCGGTCGAATCACCCCAAGCCATGCCGCGGGTCGAAATCAGCGGCGCGGCCGAGTCCGATGACAGCAATCGCCGGCGCCAGAGCGCAGCCATGTCCATCTATGGTCGCGAAGAGCTGGACCGGCAGGGCGACATCGATGTCACCGATGTGCTGAAGCGACTGCCCGGCGTCTCGATGGACGGCGGCGCACCGCGCCTGCGCGGCCTGGGCGGCGGCTACACCCAGGTGCTGATCAACGGCGAGCCGGCGCCGCCGGGCTTCTCGCTCGACAGCCTGGCACCGGGCGATGTTGAACGCATCGAGGTCATCAAGGGCGCGACGGCGGAGTTCCCCGGCGTGGCCGGCACCATCAACGTGGTGTTGCGCGAGCCGCCCCGCACGCTGCAGCGCGAGTGGCGTGGCGGCTTGAACTACCGCGCCGTCCAGCCCGGCGGCAGCACCGCCTTCCAGTGGGGCGACCGCATCGGCGGCCTGTCCTTCGTGCTGCCCGTCAATACCGCGCGCTCCGCACAAGGCACGCACTATCTGAGCGAACGCATCTCGCGCAACCGGCTGGGTGAGGTGCAGGCGCAGGCGATTGCCGGCAGCGATGTCGGACGCAGCGGCAGCGGCCAACTGGCGCCGCGCCTGCAATGGAAGCTGGACGATCAGAACACGCTGAACCTGGGCGGCTTTGTGCAGCGGATCGAATCACGCAGCCGCAGCGAGCGGCATATCAGCTCGCTACAGGGCACGCCCTGGCTGACGGTGGCGGATGGCTCCCAGACCGAGAGCGACAGCGATGTGCGCCGCCTCAACGGTCAGTGGCAGCGCCGTTTTGCGGGCGGCGGGCGGGCCGAGCTGAAAGCGTCCTGGCAATCGACCGAGCGCGAGACGGCCGGGCACTACGAGGCCCTGGACGAGCAGGCGGCGCTGATCATGCAGCGTGATTCGCTGACCACCTTCGAGGACGATCGACTGGCGCTCGGTGGCCGGCTGAACCTCTCGCTGGACGATGAGCACACGCTCAGTGCCGGCTGGGATATGGAGCGCCGGCAGCGCCATGAAATGCGCCGCGTCTGGGAGTTCGGTGTGGAGCGCTTCGACAGCGCCACCGGCATTCCCTTCGCTGCCGACATCGAGCGCGCGGCCGTTTTTGTGCAGGACGACTGGTCGCTCAGTGAGCGGCTCAGTCTGCTGCCCGGCATCCGTTTCGAGCAGGTCAACACCCACAGCGCCGACGCCAGCGGCCCGATCGACAACCGTGCCCGCATCGCCACGCCGCTGGTGCATATGAAATATCGCTTCGACGCCAAAGGCCGCGATCTGCTGCGCGCCAGCCTGACGCGCAGCTTCAAGCTGCCGGACCTGAGTGCGCTGGTGGCGCGCTATGTCGTCAACGGCAACTATGAGCGCAGCATCACCAACACGCCGATTGCGGCCGACCGCGCCGGCAATCCGCTGTTGCGCCCCGAGCTTTCCACCGGCGTCGATTTGGCCTTCGAGCATTACCCGGCCAGCGGCGGTGTGCTCAGCGTCGGCATGTTCTACCGCCTGATCGACGATCTGGTGCGCCAGCGCATCAGCCTGGAGAGCGCGCCGGCACCCGGCGTGGTCGACGTGCCGCGCTGGGTCTCGCGGCCGGTCAACGTCGGCCGGGCCAGCAGCCTGGGGCTGGAGTTCGAGATCAAGGGGCGCGCCGAGGAATGGCTGCCCCAGCTGTTCGCCACCGACAGCGGCGTGCAGCTGCGCGCGGCCTGGAACTTCTATCGCTCGCGGGTGGAGCAGGTCGATGGCCCCGACAACCGGCTCGAAGCGCAGCCGCCTTGGCTCGCGAACATGGGTTTCGACTGGCGCATCGCACGTACGCAATGGACCGTCGGCGCGAGCCTGGTGCTGCAGCCCAGCTACGCGGTGCAGCAGACCGATCGACAGCTCAGCCGGCGCAGTGCGGTGCGCAATCTGGACGCCTTTGCCTCCTGGCGCATGGACCGCATGACGCAGTTGCGCCTGGGCTTCAGCAACCTGCTGGCCGCCGACAACCTGGTCTCCAGCAGCGTTGCCGATCTGGACGGCTTTGCCGCCGGCAGCAGCACGCGCCGCAACACGCTGCGGGCGATCAACGCCAGCTGGGTGGCGCGCTTCTGAGGCGCAACGCAGCGGCGCCTCAGGCCGCGGCGAGCAGCAGCAGGCTCAAGACAGGCCACATCGCCACTTCTCCCGCAAGTCTGGCGACCGAATTTGGGCCAAACAGTTTCAGATTATCCCGAGGGCGGCCATGAATCGGTTCGCCTGCCGCCCTGGGATAATCCCGCCATGACAGAGAACGAGGTGGGCGCAGTCGCTGACGAAGGCGAGTTGCGCTTTGAAGACTATTTCCGCGACGGCACAGCGCCTGGCGAAGCGCTGTTGTGGTGGCAGCTGGAGCGCAATGAGCCGCTGCTGAACGCCTTGCGCGCGCTGTGCCACGGGCCGGCGGCCCTGGTGCGGCTGCGCGTGTGGGTGTTCATGGAGCTGATGGCGCTGCCCGAGTCGCGCGTCAGCCGCGACACGCTGAACCGCCATTTCCACATGCTGCGCGACGAGGCGCTGGAGCTGGTGCTCAAGCGCCTGCGCGAGGCCGATTTGCTGGCCTGGGACGGCAGCAATCAGCAGTACAGCGTCACGCCGCTGGCCCAGCAGTTGATCGGCCTGCTGTCGCCGCTGGCGGCCGCGCGCGAGCAGGACGCCGATCTGGCCGCCTTGCTGGCCAATGTGGCCGGTGCCCACACGCTGGGCACGCTGGACCCGGCCCAACTGCGCCATCTGCAGGCGCAGCTCTCGCGCCTGTACGACGAGTTCGCCGATGCGATCGCCAGCGGCTCCGAATTCCATCTGCGCCGCGCGCGCCAGCGTTTCGAGCGCGCGCTCAAGCTGGTCGACCGCGCTGGCGAGGCGCTCAAGGCCATCATCGAGCAGGCCCAGGAGCAGGGCAATGCGCGGCTGGAACGCCTGGCGCGCGAGCTGGGTCTGGCGCAGGCGCGCCTGCTGGCGATGGCCAGCCAGTTCAACCGCGCGCTGCAGCAGGTGGATCGCCAGCGCGTGACGCTGGGCTCCACCGGCATCACCACCACCGATGTGCGGCGCTGGCTGCAGAACGTGCCCTTCCTGGAGAACCTCGCTTTGGGCGCGCTCTCGAGGCCGGCGCATCCGGTGATGGTGGCCCAGCACGAACTGCTGGACATGGCCGAGGGCGAGTTCGAGCGCGATCGACCGGACGCCAAGCTGCAGGAGCCGCTGCCGCAGGGGCTGGCCGCACCGTCCGGCGAACTGGCGGTGATGAGCCTGCCGCCCGAGATGGCACAGATGCAGCGGCTGCTGGGCCTGTGGAGCGCCGAGGGCCGCGCCGAGCAAGACCTGGCCCCGGCGGTGCTGGGCGGCAGCTATGCGCGCTCGGCCTACCGTGCCCAGTTGCTGCCGCTGCTGGGCGACCCGCAGGCTCAGCACCTGAGCGGCGCCACCGGCGATATGGCGCGCCAGCCCTGGCGGGTGCGCTGGTCGGCCGAGCAGGGCGAGGTGGACGACGAGTTCGTCCGCTGGATGAGCCAAGGCGTGCTGCACAACAGCGCCACTCCCACTGAACCGAAGACAGCGCCACAAGAACAACAATGAGCCATACCCTTGACGATGCCGCGCACCTGGCGGCCCAGTTGCTGGCCCGCCGCTGGCTGCCCCGCAGCCATGCGCTGGTGCGCCGCGCCCTGATCGATACCGAGCTGTGGGCCGCGCTGAGCGACCGGCTGGCGGCCGTCGGCCTGCGCGTGGTTGACAACCTCTATGCCGACCACATCAGCGTGGCCATGCTGCGCCCCGCCGAGGTGGCGGTGTTCGGCGAGACCGGCCTGGCGGCCAACAACAACCTCGACCTGCCGCGTGACGGCGTGGCGCTGCTGGTGGTGCTGTGGTCGCTGATCGTGCTGCCCAAGCGCCAGCGCCAGATCGCCCGCAGCGAGGCCGGCGAGGAAGGGCAGGGCGAGATGTTTGCCACCGACAAGCCACTGCCGCTGGCCGCCAGCGTGGCGCCCACCTTGTCCTATCGCAGCCTGCTGGCCGACTTCGGCAACCAGTTGGGCAAGAAGCTTCGCCTGGATGCGAATCTGAAGCTGCTGGAACGCAACGGCTTCATCACCCGCCGTGGCGAAGACATCGCCGAAGGCCCCTTGCTGGATCTGCTGCTGGACTACGACACGCTGGCGCCGCGCATCCTGGACGGCGCTTTGGGCGATGTGCTGGCGCGCAGCACCGATGCGCAGGCCGGGCCGGCGCTGGCCCGGCTGCGCGAGGCCGAGCAAATGGACGTCATCGACGACGACGGCGAAGAACTCCAATAAGAAGAAGCCCCGATGTTTCATCTGCAATCGCTTGAACTGCTGCACTGGGATTACTGCCAGCGCGTCTCGATGCCGCTCGACGGTAACATCATCACCATCGCCGGCCCGAACGGCTCAGGCAAGACCACGCTGCTGGACGCGATGCGCACGCTGCTGGGCTTGGAATGCTCGGGCGGCCGCACCTTCCGCACCTATGCCCGCCATGCCAACGCCGAGACGGCCTGGCTGCGCGCCCTGGTCGACAACAAGCCGCGCAGCCGCCAGAACAGCAGCCGGCCCTTTGCCAGCTCGCTGCTCTACGGCGACCAGGTGACGCTGGCCTGCCGCATCGAGCGCCATGGCGGTGACTGGCAGCGCCGCTATCTGATGGTCGACGGCGTGCACGAGATCGAGGCGCTGGCCGAGAAGGCCGAGAAAGACTGGCTGGGCATCGAGGCCTGGAAGCGCCGCCTGGAAGCCGCGGGGCTGACGCGCGCCATTGGCCGCGTGCTGGCGCTGGAGCAGGGCCAGACCGACCGCTTGTGTGAGCTGTCGCCCAAGGAGTTGTTGCGTCTCGTCTTCGAGGTGTTCGGCGACCAGGAAGTGCTGGACCGCTACGACCAGGCGCGCAGCCACCAACAGCAGCTGATGAAGGAAGTCGAGCAGGCGGTGCACGAGTTGTCGCACACCCAGGCCCAGCTCTCCGACCTGGCCAACCGCGTCACCAGCTACCAGCAGTACCAGCTGCGCTTGAAGGAGCGCGAGCGCCTGTCCACCGAGGTGCTGCCGGTGCTGCAATGGGCGGAGAGCCGCCAGCGCACTGCGCAATCGCTGCGCGAGCTGCATCGCCAGCGCCTGTTTGCTGCCAGTGACAGCCGGCAGATGGCGGCCAAGCGCGCCGAGCTGCATGCGCTGTTCCAGGCGCATGAGGCGGCCAAGCAGAAATTGCTTGATCTGGACGCCGAGCGCAAGCAGGCCCGCGCGGCCTTTGATTCCGCACGCGAAGCCGAGCGGCCGGTTGAACTGCTGGCCAAGCGCGAAGAAGAGCTGAAGGCGCTGGCCGCAGTCGAGGCCGATGGCGCCGAGCTGACCCAGCGACTGGAAGAACTGGCCAGCCGCCAGCATGCGCTGCGCGAGAGCTTCACGCGCCAGAACGACCAATCGCGCAAGGCGCAGGCAGCGATGGAAGCCTTGAGCGGCCAGCGCCTGCCACCGCCGCCGCCCGAGGTGACGCGCTTTCGCCGAGCGCTCGACGAGGCGGGCATCGTCCACCATGTGCTGGCGGATTGCATCGACATCGCGGACGAGGCCTGGCGTGCCGCGGCCGAGGGCTTTTTGCGTCCCTCGCGCTGGGTGGTGGTGCTGGCCCACAGCAGTGACGAAGGCCGCGCCTTCGGTCTGGCGGCGAAGGAACGCTACCGTCACTATGTGGTGGCCGATGCCGAGAGCGTGCCGGCCGTCGTGCCCAAGGATTCGCTGCTGGCGGCGCTGAAGGTGCACGCCAAGCTGCCGGGCTGGCTGATCCGCCAGCTGGGCAGCATCCGCTGCGTGAAAGACACCGAGGCGGCGCCGCGCGGGTGGCGAATGGATCACACCCGACGCCTACTACCGTGACGGCCGTGGCGGCCGCAGCCTGTGGGTGGAGGCGCGCGACTACCAGTTCGGCGTCGCCGCGCTGGATTCGCGCCGCGTGGCGCTGGAGCGTGAACTGGCGCGCTATGACAGCGAGCTCAGCCGCATCGCCAAGGAGCAGGCCGAGGTCGAGCGCCAGCTGAAAGACGCGCAGCGCGCCGCGCAAGGCCACAAGGCGGCACGCGAGCTGGCCGAGCGCTCAGCCGAGTTTGCCGAAGGCCGCGCCCGCCTGGCGGGCCTGCGCCAGGCGCGCGTCGAGGCCGCCAGCCGCATGGCTGGGCTGGAAACCGAGCATGACCGTTCGCTGACGCAGGCCACGCGCAGCGAGCGCGACTACGAGGCCGCACAAGGCTCGCTGAAGTCCAGCGAAGAGGGCGTGCTGCGCGTGCTGCGCGAGCATGAGAGCCGCCGCCAAGACCTGACCCTTGCTGCCAGGACCTCGCGCGAGGCCAAGGCGGCGTTTCCGCCCAGCTGGGTGCAGCCGGCCAAGATCCAGGCGCTGCGTGACGAGTTCGAGAACGCCAAGCAGGCCGAAATCGCGATGCGCCATGTTCAGCAGGAGCTGGACACCGGCGTGTGGGAAACCGACCCCGCGGTGCAGGATCGGCATGCCCGCATGAACGCCTCCGTGCATGAGCAAAGCACCCAGCTGGAAGACCGCCGCGCCAGCAACGAGATGGCGCGTATCGCTGCCTTCAATGCCCGTGAGCGCTATATCGACGTGCTGCGCGCCACCATGCGCCGCTACAAGAAGAATGTGCAGGAGCTGGGCGAGCTGGCCGGCGTGATCGCACAGGCCGACCTGCCGCATCTGGACAACGACGACACCGTGCTGGCCCAGGCCGGCCTGCATGTGAAGTTCAACTTCGACGGCAAGGGAGAGGTGGGCTTGAACGACGGCGAGGCCTCGGGCGGCCAGCAGGTGCTGAAGAGTCTGATCCTGCTGGTGGGCCTGATGAAGGACGACGAGAGCGCGGGCGGCTTCGTCTTCATCGACGAGCCTTTCGCCCACCTGGACGTGCGCAACATCCAGCTGGTCGGCCACTTCCTGCGCAGCACCCGCGCGCAGTACCTGCTGACCACGCCGATCACGCACAACGTCGAGGTGTTCGAGCCCTCCGAGATCACGCTGATCACCAGCAAGAAGCCCAGGGGCGAGCGCTGGGCGCCGCCGATCGCGGTGCTGGCGCGCCGGCCTGAGAAGCCGCTCTATGACTGAGGCGCCGGCGTTGGCTGAGGGCTGGGACTATCCGGCGCCCTTCACGCTGGCCTTGAGCCCTCAGCCCCAGGACATTGACGGGCTGAACCACACCAACAACGCCGTTTACGTTCAATGGTGCGAGAAGGTGGCCTGGGCGCATTCCGAGGCCCTGGGCCTGAGCCTGGCGGACTACCAGCGCCTGGACCGCGCGATGGCGATCCGCCACGGCGCTTATGACTATCTGCTGCCGTCGAGCCTGGGCGAGCCGCTGCTGCTGGGCACCTGGCTGACGGCCAGCGACGGCAAGCTCGCGATGGAGCGGCGCTTCCAGCTGCGGCGCGTCAGTGATGGCGCGAGCCTGGTGCGGGGTCGATGGTCCCTGGTCTGCATCGAAATCAGCAGCGGCAAACCGCGCCGCATGCCGCCGGAGTTCTGCGAAGTCTACGAACGAGCGCTGGTGCCGGCCTAGAAACAAAGGCAGCGCCCGAGCTCGGCACTGAAGCCTGGGAACCAGCCAGCACCTGGCTGGCGGTGCGAGCCGGGCCTAACGCAGCGCCTTGCTGGCCATGCCCAGGATGTCGTCGAGTGGGTTGCCGTTGCCGTTGAGATCCAGCATCGCACCCAGGCCGCCGCCAGAATTGCCGCCAGCGCCGCCGCCCAGCAGGCCGCCCAGCAAGCCGCCGAGCCCGCCCAGCGGGCCAGCCGAAGCTTCGGCCGGCGCCGCTGCGGCGCCGCCTTGCTTGGCCATGAAGCCTGTCACCAGCATGGCCAGCATCGGCAGCATCTTGCGCAGCAGGGCCGGGTCCAGCCCCGATTGCGAGGCGGCGTTCTGCGCCACGGCACGGCTGACATCCTTGGAGCCAAAGATCTGCCCCAGCACGTCGTTGCCGCGGCTGACGTCAGTGGGCTCGGGGGCCAGCACCTGGTCCAGCAGGCCGCCGCCGCCAAGCTGCGCCAGCAATCCGCCCAGGCCCTCCAGCCCGCCGCCCTGTGACTGGGTCTGCTTCTTGAAGCCGCCCAGGATGGCGGGCACCAGTGCGTCGGCGCCGCTGGCCACGTCGCGCTGGCTGACGCCGAGCTCGCGTGCCATGGATTCAATGCCGCCCATCTGGGCGAGGATGTCGTTGATCTGCATGAATGCTCCTTGTCCTAAAGTGAAGCGTCACCGGCTCAGTCCAACAGGTCCGCCGGGACGTTGCCTCCATTGGCGGCAATGCGGGCCAGCACCGTCTTGTGCAGCCACATATTCATCTTGGCCGAGTCGGCCATCAACTCGGTCGGGCAGCCCAGTTCGGTGGCCAGCTCCTTGCGTGCGCCGAAGCTGCTGTCGATATCGAGCAGCTTGAGCAGGTCGACGATCGAGGTCCGCCAGTTGAGCTGCTGCGCGTTGCTCTTGGCGCGCTGCTCCAGTTGCGCAACCACATCGACGACCGCGATGGCCTTTGGCGCTGCTGGCGCAGCCGGTGCTGCGGCTGCCGGGGTGTCCGCAGTGACGGCCGGGGGGGCTGCGGCAGCGTCACCGATGCCGAGCTTCTCAAGTATCTTGCTGAAGAATCCCATTGTTCTCTCCCTCGATGGCTGAACAGAAGTTGCGACTGAAGTGATGCGCCCGTCAGCGTTGTGCCGCATTGGGCCGGTCCATACTAGCGCTTCTGTGCGGCACCCGGTCAGGGCTTTCCCGACGGGCGAGCGAGCTGCTCACGAGGGTCAAGTCGCCGCGCGCACGCGGGATTTCTCGTCTTGTTGCCGCGGTACTGCAGCGGCCCTAGAGCGAGCGGTGGCGCGCCAGCGGCGGGTTCTTCGCGAAATAGCGCGCGATGCCGGTGGCCAGCGCGTCCACCAGCTTGCGCTGATAGGCCGGGTCGCGCAGCTTGTCTTCTTCTTCCGGGTTGGAGATGAAGGCGGTCTCGACCAGGATGGAGGGCACGTCCGGCGCCTTAAGCACGGCAAATCCCGCCTGTTCAACCTGGCGCTTGTGCAGGCGCCCGACGCGACCGATCTGCGCCAGCACCTCGTTGCCGAGCTTCAGGCTGTCCTTGATCTGGGCGGTCGTGCTCATGTCGAGCAGGGTGCGCAGCACCGCGGCATCCTTGACCGGCACATTGACACCGCCCACCAGGTCGGCAGCGTTCTCCTTGTTGGCGATCCAGCGCGCTGCGCTGCTGCTGGCCGCGCCATCACTGAGCGCAAACACCGAAGCGCCGCGCGCCTTCGGCGTGAAGAAGGCGTCGGCGTGGATGGAGACGAACAGATCGGCCTGCACGCGCCGCGCCTTGCGCACGCGCTCGTGCAGCGGCACGAAGTAGTCGCCGTCGCGCGTCATCATCACGCGGATGTTCGGGTTGCTGTTGAGCCGCTCGCGCAGCTTCAGCGCCACCGCCAGCACCACGTCCTTCTCCTTCAGGCCGCTGGGGCCGATGGCGCCGGGGTCTTCGCCGCCATGGCCAGGGTCGAGCGCGATCACGATCAAGCGGTCCAGCCTGGCCTGGTTGATCTGCGGCGGCGCGGCTGCCGGTGCGGGCGCCGGCGTCTGCAATTCAGGAGCGCTGGCGGCCACCTCGGGCTTGGTCAGTGGCGTCGGTGCGGCAGGGCGCGGCGCCGGGCCGGCCTTGTCGATTCGGCCGATCAGCTCACCCAGCGCGTCCTGCACAGCCTGCGCGGCGCGGTCTTCGGCTTGTTCCTTTTCCTGGATCAGCGCCAGCAGCGGATCGCGCTCCTGCTGCGGATAGAGGTCGAAGACCAGGCGATGCTTGTAGGCCGCCACCGGCGCGATGGTGAAGATCTGCGGCGCCACCGGCTGCTTGAGATCGAGCACGATGCGCACCACGCGGGGCTGGTTCTGCCCGACGCGCACCGCGGCGATGTAGGGGTCGTCGGGCCGGATCTTGCCCAGCAGTTCGCGCAAGCCCGGGCTGAGCTCCAGCCCGTCGATGTCGATCACCAGCCGGTCCGGCCCCTCGACCAGGAAATGCCGGGCGACCAGGGCCTTGTCGGACTCCAGCGTCACCCGCGTATAGACGGCGGCCGGCCAGACGCGCACCGCAATGATGTTGCCGCCGTTGGCCGACCAGGCCAGTGTCGGCGCCTGCAGCAGCAGCGCGAGCCGGCCCATCCGCGCCAGTGCCTGCCGGCGGCTCATGGCAGGGCCTCCAGCAGCGCACAGCCCAGCGGCGTGCCGGCTTCAAGCTCGACCTGGCGGCTGTCATCGTCCAGCGCCTCGATGCGGATGCACAGATCGGCCGGCGGCAACATGCCCGCGGCTTTCTCCGGCCATTCGCTGAGCTTCAGGCCGGGGCGGGTGAAGACATCGCGAAAGCCGGCGTCTTCCCATTCGCGCGGATCATTGAAGCGGTAGAAATCGAAATGGCTGACGTCGCCGGCTGGCAGCGCATAGCCTTCCATCACGGTGTAGCTGGGACTCTTGACGCGTCCGCTCACGCCCAGCGCACGCAGCAGGTGGCGCACCAGCGTGGTCTTGCCGGCACCCAGTGCGCCATGCAGCTCGATGCTGGCATTCATCAAGCTGGGCGCCTGGGCCAACGCAGCCGCAAAGTCCTGGGCGGCGCCCTCATCAGGCCACAGCAAACGGCGGGTTTCTAGAATGCTCAAATGACGCAGGCTCCACAGCAAGACCTGACCCTTGACGCCGAGGCCCTGATGCCTCGTCTGCGCGCCTGGGCGACTGAGCTGGGATTCTCACAGATTGGCGTGGCCGATATCGATCTCAGCGATGCAGAACCCGGATTGCTGGCCTGGCTGGAGGCGGGCTTTCATGGCGGCATGGGCTATATGGCCGCGCATGGCCTGAAGCGCGCCCGGCCGGCCGAGCTGGTGCCGGGCACCGTGCGGGTGCTGAGCGCCCGCATGGACTATCTGCCGCGCAGCACGCCCGAGGGCTGGCAGGCGATCGAGTGGCAGGGCCTGACGCAGCCCGGCCAGGCCCAGGTGTCGGTCTATGCGCGGGGGCGGGACTATCACAAAGTGCTGCGCGCCCGGCTGCAGCAGCTGGCCACGCGGCTTGAGCAGGCCGTCGGCCCGTTTGGCTATCGCGTCTTCACCGATTCGGCGCCGGTGCTGGAGGTGGAGCTGGCGACTCGCGCCGGGCTCGGCTGGCGCGGCAAGCACACGTTGACGCTGAACCGCGAGGCCGGGTCGATGTTCTTCCTCGGCGAGATCTATCTGGATCTCCCGCTGCCGCTGACGCCCGCGAGCAGCGCCCACTGCGGCCAATGCAGCGCCTGCCTGGACGCCTGCCCGACGGGGGCCATCGTCGCGCCTTACCGGGTCGATGCCAGGCGCTGCATCTCCTACCTGACGATCGAGCATGAGGGCGCGATCCCGCTGGAGCTGCGCGCGCTGATGGGCAATCGCATCTATGGCTGCGATGACTGCCAGCTGGTCTGCCCCTGGAACAAGTTTGCCGCGCGCAGCAGCCTGCCGGACTTCGACGCGCGCACGCCCCTGACCGCGGTGGGCCTGCTGCAGCTGTGGCAATGGAGCGAGCCCGAGTTCCTGCGCCACACCGAAGGTTCGGCGATCCGCCGCATCGGCCATGCGCGCTGGCGCCGCAATCTGGCTGTGGCGATGGGCAATGCATTGCGTGAGAGCGATGATGCTGCCTTGCGCCAGACGCTTGCTGAGGCGCTGAGCCGAGAATTGCCGATGTCCGATGCCGTGCTGGCCGAGCATATTGCTTGGGCATTGCAGCAGGCCCTGACCTGATTGCACGTATCCTTGAGCGAAAAGGGGAGTTGGCCACGAGGTCTGAGGTCCAACATGAAGCATCGGAAGTCGCCAGCGGCGCTGCGGCGTGAGTGGCTGCTTTGGCTGTGCTGCCTGATGGCGGGCATGAACAGCGTGCCAGCTGAAGCCGAGGCGTTGCGCCTGTATACGGAGGAATATCCGCCGGTCAGCTGCAGCAGCAAAGGCCGTGCCGAAGGCCTGTCGACCGAGATCGTCAGGGAACTGCTCAAGCGCATCGGCGAGGACGCCAGCATCGAGGTCGTGCCCTGGGCCCGCGGCATGCGCATCGTGCAGACCACGCCAGGCACGGCCTTGTTCGCGACGATTCGGAATGCCGAGCGTGAGCCGCAGTTCAAGTGGGTCGGGCCTATCCTGCTGGCGACAGATGCCTTCTACGCACTCAAGGGCTCGGGGCTGGTGGTGCGCAGTCGCGCCGACCTGGAGCAGTTCCGCGAGATTGCGGTGCCGCGCGACTGGTTCACCTACCAGGAGCTGAAGGCCGCCGGCCTGAAGAACCTGCTGGGCGTGGCCGAGCCGGAGAAGATGTTCAAGATGCTGCGCTTGCGCCGCGTGCAGCTGATCATTGCGGACAACCTGAGTTTCTATGCACAGGGCGAAGCGGCGGCACAGGTGGCCAACCTGAAGGCGGGCGATGTGGAAGTGGTCTATCCCTACCGCTCATCCTACGGCTACATCAGTTTCTGGCATGAGACACCGCCGGCCGTGCTGCAGAAATGGCAGGCAGCCCTGGATCAGATGAAGCGAGACGGCAGCTTCAGCCGCATCTACCAACGCTGGCTGCCCGGTGAGCCCGAGCCGCCGCTGCGCGAACCCGGGCACTGAGAGTGCGCTACAGCAACGTCAGCCACAGCGGCAGCGTCAGCATGCCCAGCAGCGTGGACAGGGTCACCAGGCCGGCGACGAAGGCGCCGTGACCGCCCATGCGCACCGCCAGCACATAGGCACTTGATGCGGTCGGCAGCGCAGCAAAGCACAGCAGCAGCGCGCGCTGCGGCCCCGGGAGCGACAGCATTGCCGACAGCCCCAGCGCCCACAGCGGCAGCACGCCATGGCGGATCGCCAGCAGCGCGGTGGCCAGGCCTGGGGCGTCTCTCAGCGCACCGAAACGCAGGCCGGCGCCCACGGCCATCAGGCCCAGCGGCAAGGCGGCCAGGCCGATGCGGTGAAGGGTCAGCGCGGCGGCGTCGGGCAGACGCAGACCGGCCAGATTGGCCAGCAGGCCGGCGACGGTGCTGAGGATCAGCGGGTTGCGCAGCAGTTCGCGCAGCAGACCGTGTCCGCCGTGGCGCGCCAGCGGCCAGACGGCCGCCACATTGCACAGCGGCACGCACAAGGCGATCAGCAAGGCCACCCAGGCCACGCCCTGTGCGCCAAGCAGGCGTTCAGCCAGGGCCAGCGCGATGTAGGAGTTGAAGCGGAAGGCCACCTGGGCACCTGAGGCATGCGCCTTTGCATCGACGCCGGGCCACAGCTTCAGGGCGTAGGACAGGGCGATGCCGAGCAGCACCACCGCAACGCCGGCACCCCCCAGGCTCAAGGTCTCGCCCGGGTGCAGCGGCGTGCGCACAATCGAGTTGAACAGCAGCACCGGGAACAAGAGGTAGTACACCAGCTTCTCGGCGGCCTCCCAGATCGGGCGATCCAGCGCGGTGTAGCGACACAGCACGAAGCCAAGCAGGATCAACAGGAAATCGGGGAGCAGCAGCAGGACATCAGGCATGCGCGGAGTGTGCCAGTGCAGCCGCCGTGCGGCAGGCGCTTTGCATCGCGGCGCTGCGCGTCCGCGTGGTGCTCGGGATCGCCTGCACTGCGCTTGTCATGGGAGCGGGCTGCTGGCACGCAGGTGCGCTCAGCGCCCATGCGTGCGCAGCGAAGCGGGGCCGCGGTGTGCGTCCGGCCTGTGCCTTCACACGAGACGTTGGCTCTCTCGATCGAACACCACTATTTCCCGGCGGGCTTACGTAGTTCCGCTAGGATGCGCGCGGTTCACGGTCCGTAGGATCAAGGGTCAGTCGCAAGTTTTCGTCTTTCATCACTCGAACAAGGAGCTCACCATGAGCCGTCGTCTCTGGATCAGTCGTTGTGTGGCCGTCAGTGCAGCTGCGCTGTTGGCTCCGGTTGCTCAGGCGCAGAACTATCCGGTCAAGCCGGTGCGTCTGGTCGTGCCCTTCGCCCCCGGCGGAACGACTGACATCGTCGCGCGCGTGGTGGCCGAAAAGGTGGGCGCGCATCTGGGCCAGACCATGCTGGTCGAGAACAAGGCCGGCGGCGGCGGCGTGGTCGGCGCGAATGAAATCGTCAAGGCGACGCCCGATGGCTACACGCTGGGCATGGCCACGGTGTCCACCACCGCAGCCAACCCCGCGATCAACCCCAAGATCCCGTACAACACGCTGACGGACTTCACGTCCATCATCAATATCGCCGCGACACCGAATGTGATTGCGGTGCATCCCTCGTTCCCGGCGCGCGACTACAAGGGCTTCATCGCTGAGTTGAAGAAGAGCCCGGGCAAATACAGCTTTGCCAGTTCGGGCACCGGCGGCATCGGCCATCTGCAGATGGAGCTGTTCAAGAGCCTGGCCGAAGTCTTCGTGCTGCACATTCCGTATCGCGGTGCCGGCCCGGCGCTGAACGACACGGTGGCCGGTCAGGTGCCGATGATTTTTGACAACCTGCCGTCGGCGCTGCCCTTCATCAAGGATGGTCGCCTGATCCCCATCGTGGTGGCCGCGCCCCAGCGCCTGACTGTGCTGCCGAATGTGCCGACATTCAAGGAACTCGGCCTGGAGCCCGTGAACCGCATGGCCTATTACGGCATCCATGGTCCGAAGAATCTGCCCAAGGACGTGGTGGACAAGGTGTCGGCGGCGGTGCGCAAGACGCTGGAGATGCCGGATGTGAAGAAGCGCATCGAGGACACCGGTTCCATCATCGTGGCCAACACGCCCGAGCAGTTTGCTGCCCAGACCCGCGCCGAGTTCGAGGTCTACAAGCGGGTCGTCGAAAAGCAGAAGCTGAAGCTGGACTGACCCTGTTGAGCCCGGATGAGCAGCCGGCTGCTTGAGTCCGGGAAACCCCAGCAGAGAAGGGCGCCGCGTGCGCCCTTTTTCATCGAATGTCCAAGACCGCCGTAAGCAAAGACCCGCAACAAGGCCCGATTCGCGCTGACAGCGAGGTCTCGCTGAGCTGCTTCCTCGAGGCCTTGTGGCTGGAAGATGGCCTGTCGGCCAACACCTTGGCCGCCTACCGGCGCGACCTTGGGCTGCTGGCCGATTGGTTGGCCGCGCAAGACGAGGGGCGCACACTGGATCAGGCGCGTGAACTGGATCTGCTGGGCTATGCCAGCGCCCGCCATGCCGGCAGCAAGAGCAGCAGTGCGAACCGGCGGCTGAGCGTTTTCAAGCGCTACTACCGCTGGGCCTTGCGTGAGAGGCGGCTCAACGAGGACCCGACGCTCCGGATGGTGAACGCGCGCCAGCCCCTGCGCGTGCCCAAGACGCTGTCGCAGGCCCAGGTCGAAGCCTTGCTGATGGCGCCTGATGTGGAGGCGGCGCTGGGCCTGCGCGACCGTGCGATGTTGGAGCTGATGTACGCCAGCGGCCTGCGCGTCAGCGAACTGGTCGAACTCAAGAGCGTGCATGTGGGATTCAAGGAAGCGGTGCTGCGCATCACCGGCAAGGGCGCGAAGGAGCGGCTGGTGCCCTTCGGCGAGGAGGCCCACAGCTGGCTGATGCGCTATCTGCAGGAAGCGCGCTCGGTGCTGCTGGCCGGGCGCCGCAGCGATGCCTTGTTCGTCACCGTGCAGGGCGAGGGCATGAGCCGGCAGATGTTCTGGAAGCTGGTGAGGAAGTACGCCGTGCTGGCGGGCATCACCGCCCCCTTGTCGCCCCACACCCTGCGCCATGCCTTCGCCACCCACCTGCTCAATCACGGCGCTGATCTGCGTGCGGTGCAGATGTTGCTGGGTCATGCGGATCTGTCGACGACCCAAATCTACACCCATGTGGCGCGTGAGCGCCTCAAGACCCTCCACGCCCACCACCATCCGCGTGGCTGAGGAAGGACCGAGCTGAGTGCCTGCGCACTCAGCGACGCCTTCCGAAGGACTTGCCGCCTGCAAGCGGCAAGGCTGG
>JACDQM010000174.1 GCA_015657635.1 Roseateles sp. | reverse complement strand
GTGCAAGCCGGCGTGCGCTCGATCGAACATGGCAATCTGCTCGACGAAGAAGCAGCCCGCGAGATGAGGCGCCATGGTGCCTACCTGGTGCCGACCTTGGCGACCTACGAGGCGTTGGCCGAGGAGGGCGCTCGGCTGGGCTGGACGGACGAGATGCTGGCCAAGCTGAAGCGGGTGCAGTCGCGTGGCATCGAGGCCATCCGTCTGGCGCGATCAGAAGGCGTTCCGATGGCCTTCGGGACTGATCTGCTGGGCCATATGCAGCCACGCCAGAACCGCGAGTTTGCGCTGCGGGCAGCTGCGGTGCCGCCGCTGGAGATTCTGCAGAGCGCGACCTGGACGGCCGCGCAACTGATGCGTCAGGAACGCGACATCGGCCGCATCCAGCCTGGCGCCTATGCTGATCTGCTGCTGATCGATGGCGATCCGCGCCAGGGCTTGGCCATGCTGGAGCAGCCCGAGCAAGGCGTGCGGCTGGTGATGAAGGCGGGCCGGGTCTACAGCAACAAGCTGCAATGAAGAAAGCCGCCCGAGGGCGGCTTTCAGTTCAAGCAAGCAGGGCGCTTACTTGATGCTGGTGAAGCGGGCTTCCGGACGGTCGTCCGAGCGATGCACGGTCTGCACATTGGCGCGCATGGCCCAGGGGCGCATCTGGTGGTGCAGCGGCACGAACAGGTGCTCGTCACGCGTGCGCAGCAGCGCTTCCTTGATCATCGCGTTGCGCTTGGTCACATCAGTCTCGGTCTTCATCGCGTCGACCAGTTGGTCGATCTTGGCGTCGCTGACCTTCGAGTAGTTGAAGTTGCCGTCCGCGCCAGTCGTCTTGGTGCGCACCAGCGACTGCAGCGCGTACTGCGCGTCGTAGGTGGCGACGCCCCAGCCCAGCATGTACAGCGAGGTCTCGAACTTCTGGAACGTCAGGCTGTGCTGTGCCATCGGGGTGGCGACCAGACGTGCTTTGATGCCGATCTTGGCCCACATCGAGACGGCCGCCTGGCAGACTTCCTCGTCGTTGACGTAGCGGTTGTTCGGGCAGTTCAGCTGCACCTCGAAGCCATCGGGATAGCCGGCCTCGGCCATCAGCTTCTTGGCCTTGTCCACATCAGCCTTGATGGGCTGATCAATGTCAGGCGTGTTGCCGTTGACGCCCGGGGCCACCATGATGGCGGCCGGGATCGACAGGCCGCGCATGATGGTGCGCTTGATTGCCTCGCGGTCGATGGCGACGTTCATGGCCTCGCGCACGCGCTTGTCCTTGAAGGGGTTCTTGCCCTTCACGTTGGAGCCCTTGAGTTCATCGCTGCCCTGGTCCATCGCGAAGAAGATGGTGCGGACTTCAGGGCCCTCGACGATCTTCAGCTTGGGGTCAGTCTTCAGGCGCGCCACGTCCTGGGTCGGCAGATCGGTCAGCAGATCCACGTCGCCCGACAGCAGGGCTGCCACGCGAGTCGGATCGGACTTGATCGGCAGGTAGCTGACTTCAGAGATATTGCTGGCGCGTGCCTTGTCCCACCACTCGGGGTTCTGCACCATCGAGACCTTCTGGTCAGGCTGCCAGCCAGTGATGCGGTAGGCACCAGTGCCCATCACGTTGCGCGAAGCGAAGTTGTCTTCCTTGGCCTTGTAGTCCTGGGTGTTGACGGAGTTGTTCTTCTCCGCCCAGGCCTTGCTCATGATGCGGAAGTCGATGATGTTGCGCAGCAGGATCGGGTTCGGCGCTTCCAGGATCAGGTCGATCGTGTGGCTGTCGACCTTCTTCACTTCCTTGATGCCAGTCACGTAGATCTGCATCGTGCCCTGCGGCTGCTTGATGCGGCCGAAGGAGAACACCACGTCGTCGGCGGTGAAGGGCGAGCCGTCGTGGAACTTGACGCCTTTGCGCAGTTCGAAGCGCACCTGCGTCGGGTTGATGTAGGTCCACTTGGTGGCCAGTGCCGGCTCGACCTCGTACTTGTTGCTGTAACGGGTCAGGCCTTCATAGGCATGCATCAGGATCGCATTGGTCGTCGCATGGTTCTGCGAGTGCGGATCCAGGGTCAGGATGTCGTTCTGCGCAGCCCAGCGAAGGGGCACAGCCTGAACAGACGTGGCGGCCATCAGGCCGAGAGCAAGAGACAGCGTTGCCAGCTTGAGCTTGTGATTCATTGAGGCTCACTCCGAGTGGTTCAGTAGAGGTCGCTGATCCTAGCGGCAACAGGCGAACAGGCGTCTAGTGGCTTGCCCGCAGCCCCGGCTCAGGGCTCGCTGCCTGACTCTGGTGCATGTGCCTCAAGCTCGGCATCGCAGCCCTGTCCGGCGGCGATCATCCGCGCCATCCAGGCGCGTAGCGGTCGCTCCAGCATGCGGGTGGCGGCCGACTTGCCCTGCCAGTTCATGACGCCACAGCTGTAGCGCACTTGCAGCGGCAGCCAGCGCAGCGCCACGCAGGCACCATGCCGTCGGCGGCTCAGGATGACGCCGACAGGGCAGGGCTCAGCCAGGCAACAAAGCCCGCAGCCGTTGCAGGGCTGACCCACGGCGGGCTTGGGCGGCGCCTCGGGCTGGATGTGGATGATCTGCTGTCCGCGTGACTTGGGCATGCGTCACTTTAGGACAGCTGCGCGAGCCTCAGCTCTTGACGCCCAATTCGCGCAGGCGCTCATCGAGGTAGCTGTGCGCGGTGTAACGGTCGGACAGCACCACTTCGTCGCGCGGGTGCAGGAACAGCGGCAAGGAGACGCGGCTGCGTTTCGCACCGTCTCCGGTGGGGTTCACCACGCGGTGCTGGGTCGACGGGTAGTAGCCTTGCGAGGCTTCTTGCAGCATGTCGCCGATATTGATGATCAGGGTGCCGAAGTCGCAGGGCACGTCGAACCACTGGCCGTCCTTGCCGAGAACCTGCAGGCCGGGCTCATTGGCGGCAGGAAGAATCGTCAGCAGATTGATGTCGCCGTGCGGCGCCGCGCGCAGCGAACCGGCAGGCTCCTGCCCGGTCAGCGGCGGGTAGCGCAAGACCCGCAGCAAGGTGAGTTGGCTGTCGCGGATCATCTGGGACAGCGGCTCGCGATACAGCCGGGCGATGGCCGGCGGCGTGTAGCGCTCGACCCAGGACAGCAACTCCGAGGCCAGCGCGTTCGCCTGCTCGTAGTAGCTCATCGCATCGGCCCTGAGTTGCTCCGGAATGCGGCCCCAGGGGTAGATGTGGAAGTACTCCTTGATGTCCTTCTGCGTGAATCCTTTGGCGGTTTC
>JACDQM010000173.1 GCA_015657635.1 Roseateles sp. | reverse complement strand
CCGCTGGCCTCCAAGCCGGTGATGGAAGGCAAGGGCGTGCTGTTCAAGAAGTTCGCCGGCATCGATGTGTTCGACCTGGAGATCCAGGAGCGCGACCTCGACAAACTGGTGGACGTGATCGCGGCGCTGGAGCCGACGTTTGGCGGCATCAACCTCGAAGACATCAAGGCGCCGGACTGCTTCTATGTCGAGCGCAAGCTGCGCGAGCGCATGAAGATTCCAGTCTTCCACGACGACCAGCATGGCACTGCCATCGTGGTGGGTGCCGCGCTGCTGAACGGCCTCAAGGTATTGGGCAAGGACATCAAGCAGGTCAAGCTGGTGACATCGGGCGCGGGCGCCGCAGCGCTGGCCTGCCTGCAACTGCTGGTGAAGCTGGGCCTGCCGCGCGAGAACATCTGGGTGACGGACCTGGCCGGCCTGGTCTACGAAGGCCGTGTCGAGCTGATGGACCCGGACAAGGCGCAGTTCGCGCAGGTGACCACGCAGCGCAGCCTGCGCGATGCGATTGCCGGCGCCGATGTGTTCCTGGGCCTGTCGGCCGGCGGCGTGCTGAAGGCCGAGATGGTGGCCAGCATGGCGGCCAATCCGCTGATCTTCGCGCTGGCCAATCCGACGCCTGAGATCCTGCCCGAGGAAGTGAAGGCGGTGCGCGATGACGCCATCATGGCCACCGGCCGCACCGACTATCCGAACCAGGTCAACAACGTCCTGTGCTTCCCTTATATCTTCCGCGGCGCGCTGGACTGCGGTGCGACGACCATCAATGACGAGATGGAAATCGCCGCGGTGCACGCCATCGCCGAGCTGGCCCAGGCCGAGCAGAGCGAGGTGGTGGCAGCGGCCTATGCAGGCGCCAATCTGACCTTCGGGCCGGAATACCTGATTCCCAAGCCCTTCGATCCGCGCCTGATGATGAAGATTGCGCCGGCGGTGGCGCAGGCGGCGGCCGAATCCGGCGTGGCGGCCCGTCCGATCCAGGACATGGACGCCTACCGCGAGAAGCTGCAGAGCTTCGTCTATGCCTCGGGCACGACGATGAAGCCCATCTTCACGCAGGCCAAACGCGCCAAGAACAAGCGCGTGGCCTATGCCGAGGGCGAAGAAGAGCGCGTGCTGCGCGCGGTGCAGATCGTCACCGATGAAGGCCTGGCCGACCCACGCTGGTGGGCCGCCCTGCCGTGATTGCCGAGCGCTGCGAGCGCTTCGGTCTGCGCCTGCAGGAAGGCCGCGACTACGACGTCGTCAATGTCGAGCAGGACCACCGCTACCGCGACTTCTGGCAGACCTACCACCAGATGACCGAGCGCAAGGGCGTGACGGCGCAGCTGGCCAAGATCGAGATGCGCCGCCGCCTGACGCTGATCAGTTGCATGCTGCTGCACAAGGGCGAGGTGGACGGCATGCTGTGCGGCACCTGGAGCAACACGGCCATGCACCTGCAGTACATCGATCAGGTGATCGGCAAGCGCCCTGGCGTGAAGAACTTCGCCTGCATGAACGGGCTGATCCTGCCGGGCCGCCAGGTCTTCCTGGTCGACACGCATGTGAACTACGACCCGAGCGCTGAGCAACTGGCCGAGATCACCGTGATGGCCGCGCAGGAGTTGATGCGCTTTGGCATCCGCCCGAAGGCGGCGCTGCTGTCGCACAGCAATTTCGGCTCCAGCAACCAGCCCTCGGCCGTCAAGATGCGCGAGGCGCTGGCCCTGATCCAGCAAAGCGCGCCCTGGCTGGAAGTGGACGGCGAGATGCATGGCGACACCGCGCTGGATGCCGCCTACCGCGCGCAGCTGATGCCGCGCTCGACGCTGTCGGGCGAGGCCAATCTGCTCGTGCTGCCGAATATCGACGCCGCCAACATCTCCTACAACCTGCTCAAGACCACGGCCGGCGGCGGCATCGCCATCGGCCCGGTGCTGCTCGGCGCCGCCAAGCCGGTGCATGTGCTGACGCCTTCGGCCACCGTGCGCCGCATCGTCAACATGACTGCACTGACCGTCGCCGACGCGAACGCAGCGCGCCACTGAACGCCCGACCGCCATCCCACGTGAGTGCTCGCCCACTCCGTGGGATTCGGCTATTGCGCTGCACCACAGCAGTGCGTGAACCTGTCTGAAGCCAAGACACTTACAAAAGTTTGTAGAGGCTTACCGGCGCAGAAAACACGCCATCGCTTCACGCCACTCCTCGCTTTAAACGGCTGTGTGCGCACACTAACAAAGCAAT
The DNA here is from genome assembly GCA_015657635.1 of Roseateles sp. Classification (GTDB taxonomy): domain Bacteria; phylum Pseudomonadota; class Gammaproteobacteria; order Burkholderiales; family Burkholderiaceae_C; genus JACDQM01. The sequence goes on along the minus strand of JACDQM010000173.1, from coordinate 971 downwards.
GATCAAGCCCTTTGGCGCAAGAGGCCGCTTGAGATTTCCGGCCTCATTCGGTACCATCTTGCTTTCATAGTTCAGGGTAAACCCGTGTTTTTGCTCGATCGGTCACCCAAGTGGCCCTCCTGGCGTCGCCTCGGTTCTGCAGTCTTGTTGATTGCAGCAATGGGCGCAGGCGCCTCGGTGGAAGCCAAGGAATCGGTGACAGTACAGAACACGGTGGCCTTGGCAGCACTGCCGCGCGAAGCCCATACCACGCACAGCCTGATCCTTTCCGGGGGACCTTTCCCCTACGACAAGGACGGCAGCGTTTTCGGCAACCGCGAGCGTCTGCTGCCAATCAAGGCCAGGGGCTATTACCGCGAATACACCGTCAAGACGCCCCGCGCTCGCAACCGCGGCGCAAGGCGACTGGTCTGCGGCGGGATACCTCCGACCCAACCTGAGGCTTGTTATTACACCGACGATCATTACGCGAGCTTCAAACGCGTCGTGCAGTGAGTCGGCGGCCAAGAGTTCTAGAGACTATATAGGAGGATCGCGACCATGCTTTTGCAGAACGTCCGTCCCAATATCGTGCAGGCCATCCGGGCCTACCGCGTTGAGGACCTGATGCAGGCAGCCCAGGAGGCAGGGCATCATTTCCTGTACGCCAATCTGAGCTCGGCACAGTCCAAGCAGGATGTGCTTGAGGGCATTGCCCAATCCTTCCTGTTCCCCGCTCATTTCGGCAAGAACCTGGATGCGCTGCATGACTGCATGACCGACCTGGTGCACAAGTCGGGCGCACAGCCGGGCTTCGTCGTGGTGCTGGAGCAGTTGCCGGACAACCTGCGCTTTGACCGCGAGGCGCGCGAGCAACTGCTCGACGTGTTCCGAGACGCGGCCGATTTCTGGGCCGATCGCAAGGTCCAGTTCAGGTGCTTCTATTCTTTTCAGTAGCCCGCTCCCAAGAAAACGGGTCATGGGAGCGGGCT
>JACDQM010000172.1 GCA_015657635.1 Roseateles sp. | reverse complement strand
GCAGCTGGAACTGGCCGCCGACGCGCTGAACCTGCCGCCCTGGGACGCCAAGATCGATCTGCTCTCCGGTGGCGAGAAGCGCCGCGTGGCCCTGTGCCGCCTGCTGCTGTCCAAGCCCGACATGCTGCTGCTGGACGAGCCGACCAACCACCTGGACGCCGAATCGGTGGAGTGGCTGGAGCAGTTCCTGCAGCGTTTCCCCGGCACCGTGGTGGCCATCACCCACGATCGCTACTTCCTCGACAACGCGGCCGAGTGGATTCTTGAACTCGACCGCGGCCACGGTATCCCCTGGAAGGGCAACTACTCCGACTGGCTGGACCAGAAGGAGCGTCGCCTGGAGCAGGAACAGAAGAGCGAAGACGCCCGAGCCAAGGCGATGAAGGAAGAGCTGAAGTGGGTGCGCTCCAACGCCAAGGGCCGCCAGGCCAAGAGCAAGGCGCGTCTGGCCCGCTTCGAGGAGCTGAGCGACGTCGAATACCAGAAGCGCAACGAGACCAACGAGATCTTCATCCCGGTGGCCGAGCGTCTGGGCAATGAGGTCATCGAGTTCGAGAACGTCAGCAAGAGCTTTGGCGACCGCGTGCTGATCGACAACCTGAGCTTCAAGGTGCCGGCGGGTGCCATCGTCGGCATCATCGGCCCCAACGGCGCCGGCAAGTCGACACTGTTCCGCATGATCCAGGGCGTGGAGCAGCCGGATTCGGGCACGGTCAAGATCGGCAAGACGGCCAAGCTGGCCTTCGTCGACCAGAGCCGTCAGAGCCTGGACGCCAACAAGACCGTGTGGGAAGACGTCTCCGGCGGCCTCGACAACATTGTGGTCGGCAAGTTCGTGATGCCCAGCCGCGCCTATATCGGCCGCTTCAACTTCAAGGGCAATGACCAGCAGAAGCTGGTCGGTCAGCTCTCCGGCGGTGAGCGCGGCCGTCTGCACCTGGCCAAGACCCTGGCCCAGGGCGGCAATGTGCTGATGCTGGACGAACCGTCCAACGACCTCGACGTCGAAACCCTGCGCGCGCTGGAAGAGGCGCTGCTGGAGTTCGCCGGCTCGGCCATGGTGATCTCGCACGACCGCTGGTTCCTGGACCGCATCTGCACCCACATCCTGGCCTGCGAAGGCGATTCGCAGTGGTTCTTCTTCGACGGCAACTTCCACGAGTACGAGGCCGACAAGAAGAAGCGCCTGGGCGAAGAGGGCGCGCGTCCGAAGCGCATGCGCTTCAAGCCGATCAAGTAAATCGGCTGGTGTGCGATGCAAGGGGCCTGCGGGCCCCTTGTGCTTTTGGAGCCTTCACAGATCTTTACCTGGGCGGCATGGCCTCGCAATGCGCGGGATCGATCATCTCTTCACCCCAATGCACAAGGAGTGCCGAGATGAACAAGCCACAGATGATGAAGTCGTTCCAGGCAGCAGCCCTGGCCGTGTCGCTGGCGCTGGGCGCCGCGGCGGTGCAGGCCATGCCTGGCGGACACGGCGGCCATGGTCCGCAAGGTGGGCCGGGCGATGCGCCGCAACGCATGGGCATGATGCTGGATCTGGTCGATGCCAGCGAAGCCCAGCACAAGCAGATCCGCGAGCTGATGCAGGCGGCCCGCAAGGACCTGCAGCCGCAGCAGGAGGCGATGCGCAAGCTGCATGCCGAACAGCGTGCGCTGCTGGCGGCGCCCAGCATCGACGCCGCCGCCGTGGAGGCCAAGCGTCAGCAGATGCAGGCCCAGCACGAGATCGTCAGCAAGCGCATGAGCCAGGCCATGATCGACGCCGCCCGGGTACTGACGCCTGAGCAGCGTGCCAAGCTGAAGGAACGCATGGCCAGGCACGAGGCCCGCATGGCCGAGCGCTTCAAGGACGGCGCGCCCAAGCGCGGCGAGCGCTGAGCGGCAGGACGGCTCGCTTATGCTTGCGCCCACCATCAACCCGGGTCAGCTGCGTCGCGCTGAGCTGTGCAGCAGCCGGACCCGGCTCACGAGTGCCATGAGTCACAAACTGCTGCTGATCGACGACGATGCCCGCCTGACCTCGATGCTGGGCGACTACCTCAGCGCCGCTGGTTTCGAGGTCGAGGTGGCCGGCTCGCTGGCGCTGGGCCGGCAGGCACTGGAAGGATCGGTGCCGGACCTGCTGGTGCTGGACCTGATGCTGCCCGATGGCGATGGGCTGGACTTCTGCCGCACGCTGCGCAGCGATGCACGCACGCGCCGCCTGCCGGTGCTGATGTTGTCGGCGCGTGGTGAGCCGATGGACCGCATTCTTGGCCTGGAGCTGGGTGCCGACGACTACCTGGCCAAGCCTTTCGAGCCGCGCGAGTTGCAGGCTCGCGTGAAGGCCTTGCTGCGCCGCAGCGGGCTCGACGCACAGGGCGACGACGCGCTGCGCTTCGGTCGCCTGGAGATCGACCTGGCGGCCCGTGTGGCGCGCCTGGACGGCAAGCCCTGCGAGTTGACCAGCCATCAGTTCGATCTGCTGGTGGTGCTGGCACAGAGCCCCGGCCGGTGCTGACGCGCGACCAGATCATGGATGCGCTGAAAGGCCATCCGCTGGACGCCTTTGACCGCTCGATCGATGTGCACATCTCGCGCATCCGCGCGGTCATCGAGGACGATGCCAAGAACCCGCGCCGCGTGCTGACGGTGCGCGGTGTCGGCTATGTCTTCGCCCGCAAGCAGGACGCCGAGCCTGGCGCCTGAGCCGCCTCCGCCACCGCTCCTCAGAACCACCAGGGCTGCTTTTGAAATCCCTCTACCTGCGCATCTACCTGACCCTGGTGGTCTTGCTGCTGGCCTTTGCCTTCGGCTCTGCCTGGCTGTTCCAGCGCCAGATCGAGCAGGAGCGCGGCCAGGCCGAGGCCTCGGCCTCGGATCGGCTGACCGCGATCGCGCTGCTGATCCACCGGGCACTGCCGCCGGCCGATGCCGAGGTGGAGGAACAGGCCGAGGCCGTGCGCGAATGGGGCCGGCGCCTGCGCATGCCCTTTGCGCTGCAGGATGCGCAGGGCCGGCGCATCGGTGCGTCAGATGTGTTCGTGCGCCGTGAGGGCGATCCGACGATGCGCACGCAGACGGTTGAGCTGGACGATGGCCGCAGCCTGGTGCTGATGCGGCTGCCGCGCCTGCCGGGTGGGCCCGGTGGGCCGGGCACACGCCGGCCTGAGGGCCATGGGCGTGGGCCTGATGAGCCGGGCGGGCCGGGGAGCTTTGGCGGGCCTAGATTTGAACCTGGCCCAGGCCCGTCGGCCGGCCCCGATGGCGAGCGGATGCGCCCGCCGCCCGAGGCGCGAGGTGGACTCGATGAGCGCTCGTTGTGGCCACGTCTGCCCGGCTTGCCTGGCCTACCGCCGGGCGAGGTGCTGGTGGTGCTGCTGGTGCTGCTGTTCTTGGCGGTGGCCATCAGTGCCTACCCGGTGGTGCGGCGGCTGACGCGCCGGCTGGAGCGACTCAAGCAGGGCGTCGAGCAGTTCGGCGCCGGCCGGCTGGATTTGCGTGTTGACGACGGCGGCAGCGACGAGGTCGGGGCGCTGGCTTCAAGCTTCAACCGCGCGGCCGAGCGCATCGAGCTGCTGCTGCGCTCGCACCAGAGCCTGCTGGCCAATGCCAGCCACGAACTGCGTTCGCCGCTGGCGCGCATGAAGATGGCGTTCGCGATGCTGGATTCGGCGGCGCCGGAGCAGCGCGAGCGTTTGCGTCAGGAAATCGACACCAATATCAGCGAGCTTGATGCGCTGGTGGAGGAGGTGCTGCTGGCCAGCCGGCTGGAGGCCCAGGCTCAGGCGCCGCAGCGCGAGCCGGTCGATCTGCTAGGCCTGGCGGTCGAGGAAGCCGCGGCTAGCGGCGCTGAACTGCTCACCGAGCCCGAGGGGGCGCAGTTCACGCTGCAAGGCGAAGAGCGGCTGCTGCGACGCGCGCTGCGCAATCTGCTGGAGAACGCGCGCCGCTATGGCGGCGACGAAGTTCTGCTGAGCCTGCGCCAGCTGGCATCGAATCAGATCGAGCTGCGCGTCTGTGACCGTGGCCCGGGCGTGCCGCAAGAGATGCGCGCGCGCATCTTCGAGCCCTTCTTCCGTCTGCCCGGTCACGCCGAGCAGGCCGGCGGCGTGGGCCTGGGGCTGAGCCTGGTCAAGCAGATTGCCGAGCGCCATGGCGGGCAGCTGCGCTGCGAGGACCGCGAAGGCGGAGGCAGCTGCTTCGTGATCGTGCTGCCGGTCGGGCCATAGGCGGCCTGAGGCACTGCCGGCTCAGGGTGCCGGCTGTTGTTCCTGCCGCTCCTGGCGATGGATCCAGGCCAGCAGCGTGGCCAAGGCGATGGCCGAAACCAGCAATCCGACCGTGGCGGCTGACCAGAAACCGCTGGCGCCGCGCAGGCTGGCCGGCACCCAGGGGCTGCCGCCGTAGGCCAGGAAGTAGCCGCCGCCGATGCCCATGCCCCAGATCGCGAGCGCGTAGATCACCATCGGCATCACCGCCACATGGTGGGCGCGCAGCACAGAGGCGGCCACCGCCTGCACTGCATCGGCGCTGTGGAAGATCCAGACCCACAGCAGCAGCGGCAGGGCTGCGGCAACGATTGCGGTGTCGTGGGTGTATAGGCCCAGCACCTGCTCGCGCAGCAGAAAGATCACGCCGCCGATCACGAAACCGGCCGCGAGCGCAATCTCCAGGCCATGCCAGCCGAGGCGGCGCGCCGCTGCGAAATCGCGTGCGCCGATGCGCTGCGCCACCAGCGCGCCGGTGGCATTGCCCAGCGCCATCGGCAGCATGAACATCAGCGCCACCAGATTGGCCGCCAGCTGATGGCCAGCGGCTGCGGTAGCACCCAGCCGAGCGATGAAGATCGCCATGAAGGTGAAGCCGGTCACCTCGATCAGGATGGATAGGCCCATCGGCACGCCCAGGTGCAGCTGGCGCCGGATGGCGTCCCAGCGCGGTGGGTGCAGGCCGCCCTGCTGCAGACCGAAGCGGGCGTAGAAGGGGTCGCGCCGCATCAGCAGCAGCGCCACGATCAGCTGGCTCCACATCACCAAGGTCGTGGCCAGCGCCGCGCCGGTCGCACCCAGCGCCGGAACACTGGCGCCGCCCAGGCTGAAGCCATAGATCAGCAGCAGGCTCAGCGGCACCTTCAGCAGCAGGCCGCCGAGTTGCAGCACCATCACCATCTTGGGCCGAGACACCGCCGTGTTGAAGCCGCGGTAGGCCGCGAACAGCAGGCCGGCTGGCAGGCTCAGGCCCAGCGTGGCCAGGTAGCTGCGCACCTTGGCCTCGACCTCGGGCGTGGTCTGGGCCAGCGCCAGAAAGGGGTCGGGCGCCAGCAGCAGTACTTCGCCCACCAGGGTCAGTGCCAGAGCCAGCCACACGGCCTGATGCAGCTGGTCGCCGGCCTCCTGCGGCTTGCCGGCGCCAAACAGCTGGCCGGCCATAGGGCTGACCGCCATCACCACGCCCATCAGGCCGATGAAGACGGTGATGTAGCAGGCCGCGCCCACCGACAGTGCCGCCAGATCGATGGCAGAAAAACGTGCCAGCAGCAAGGTGTCGACGGTGGAGAAGGCCAGCACCGCGATCTGGCCGATGAACACCGGCCAGGCCAGCGGGGCGATGCGGCGCAGGCTGTCGAGTTGCGGCAGGCTCACGAGCGCTTGCCTTCGCTCGCCTGTGGATGGTCGATGCCGCTCGATTCGCGCGCGCGCTCCGCATAACGGTTGAAACGCCAGGCCGTGCCTTCCTGCGTGATGCGGCGCCAGGTGATGCGCTTCTCGGCCGGTGTCAGCACCGGCCAGTGCTGCACCTCGTCGAATGTGCGACCGCAGCCCTTGCAGAGGGCGTCGCCCTGGCTGGTGGAGCAGATCGCGATGCAGGGCGCGTCAGGCGTGCTGGCATACCAGGCCAGCCAGGCATCCATGGCGGACGGCGGCATGCGTTCTTCCTCGCATTCGCTGTCGTGGAAGTAGACCAGCCGTCCGTAGATCTCGGCCAGGGCCTGCACCTCGGCGCAGGCAGCCAGGCCGTCGGACGAGGGCTTCCTGGCGCGCCACCAGTTGATGGCGGCTTCGATGTCGGTGATGTGGATGGCGGCCATGGGGATGCGCGCTGGCCTCAGTAGGACAGGCCCATCGCGCTGCGCACCTCGCGCAGCGTCTTGCGCGCCACCGCGCGGGCGCGCTCGGTGCCGACCTCGACGATCCAGTGCACCTGCTTGGGATTTGCGAGGTATTCGTTGGCGCGCTCGCGCCAGGGTGCCTGCTCGCGCTGGATGGCCTTGATCAGCGGCTGCTTGCAATCCAGGCAGCCGATGCCGGCGCTGCGGCAACCTTGTGCCGCCCAGCTGCGCGTGGCTTCGTCGCTGTAGAGCTGGTGCAGGGGCCAGACGGGGCAATGCGAGGGCTCGCCGGGATCACCGCGGCGCGCGCGCTGCGGGTCGGTGGGCATGGTGCTGATCTTTTCTTCCACCACGGCCGGCTCTTCGCGCATCGCGATCGCGTTGCCATAGCTCTTGCTCATCTTCTGGCCGTCCAGGCCGGGCAGGCGCGCGGTCTCGGTCAGCAGGGCCTGGGGTTCGACCAGAATGGGTGCCTCCGGGCTGTAGAGGTGGTTGAAGCGGCGCGCCACTTCGCGCGTGACCTCCACATGGGCCTGCTGGTCTTCGCCGACCGGCACCTGCGCGGCCTTGTAGATCAGGATGTCGGCCGCCTGCAGCAGCGGATAACCCAGCAGGCCGTAGCTGGCGCTGTCGGGGAGGCGCTCGGCCAGGTCCTTGAAGCTGGGAATGCGCTCCAGCCAGGACAGCGGCGTGTTCATCGCCAGCAGCGTGAACAGCTCGGCATGCTCGGGCATGCGGCTCTGGATGAAGAGCGTTGCCTGTTCAGGATCGACACCGGCTGCCAACCAGTCGACCACCATGTCGTAGACATTGCGCTCCAGCGTGGCGCGGTCCGGGCGGCTGGTGGTCAGGGCATGCCAGTCGGCGACGAAGAAGAAGCAGTCGTGGCTGGATTGCAGCCTGACCCAGTTCTTCAGCGCGCCGTGGTAGTGGCCCAGATGCAAAGCGCCGGTGGGGCGCATGCCGGAAAGCACGCGAGGGCGGGGCGGGGGCAGGGCGTCGGGGTTCATCGGCAGCGGCAGGCGGTGGGGCACGCATTGTATGTAGGCGCACGGCTACACTGCCGGCCCATGAAACGCATCGTGATCCTGATCTCCGGCCGTGGCTCGAATATGGAGGCCATCGTGCGCGCCTGCGCTGCCGAAAGCTGGCCGGCGCAGATCGCGGCAGTCATCAGCAACCGGCCGGGTGCTGCCGGCCTGGCCTTCGCGGCCAGTCATGGCATTGCCACCGCCGTGGTTGACCACAAGGCGCACGCGAGCCGAGAGGCTTTCGATGCCGAGCTGGCGCGCGTGATCGACAGCTATGCGCCGGACCTGCTGGTGCTGGCCGGTTTCATGCGCATCCTCGGCAATGCCTTCACCGCGCATTACGAGGGCCGCATGCTCAATATCCATCCCTCGCTGCTGCCGGCGTTTCCGGGCCTGCACACGCACGAGAAGGCGCTGGAGATGGGCTGCAAGTTCGCCGGTGCCACGGTGCACTTCGTCACCGCTCAGCTGGACCATGGCCCCATCGTGGCGCAGGCTGCGGTGCCGGTGCTGCCGGGTGACGACGCCGATGCCTTGGCTGCCCGCGTGCTGGTGCAGGAGCACCGCATGTATCCGCGTGCGGTGCGCTGGTTCGTCGAGGGGCGGCTGGCGGTGGAGCAGGGCCGCGTGCAGCAGCTCGATGGCGAGGCGCAGGCCTTCAGTCTTTGATGTCTTCGATGCGGGTGAATCGGGGCTGCTCGACACCGTTGATGACGACAGTCTCGAAGAACATCGCGTGCGGTCGCACCCACAGGCCGGACGCGTTGTAGAGCGGGCGGTAGAGGACCAGCGGCTCCAGCGTCTCGCTGTGGCGGGCCACGCCGATCAGCTCGTATTCACCGCCTTTGTAGTGGCGATAGCGGCCGCATTCGACATCGGGCAGGGCGGGTAGATCGTCGTCGGGGTTCACGTTTGCGCCTGGGCGTGGGCAGCCTGGGATAATCGGGGCATGCATCCTAATGCCCTTCTAGATATGAGCTGCGAGCTGTTGCGCGCGGTGCTCAAGTTCGACGCACCGGCCGACGGCCTGGTGTCCGCCTTTTTCCGCAAGAACAAACAGCTGGGTCAGCGTGAGCGCCATGCGCTGGCCGAGACCACCTATGCGGTCTTGCGCCAGCGCCTGCTGCTGCAGCATCTGGCGCAGTCGGGCAGCGGTCCGATGGAGCGTCGGCTGGCGCTGCTGGCCTGGGCCGGCAGCCGCGATTTCCTGCGGCCTGCCTTGAGCGCGCAGGAGCAGCAATGGCTGGCCGAGATCGAGACCATCGACCGCTCCACCCTGGCGCCGAAACTGCGCCACAACATGCCTGACTGGCTGGCCGAGCCGCTGCTGCAGCGCCTGGGCGAAGAGCAGTTCTGGGCCCTGGCCGCTGCAATGAACGAAGGCGCGCCGCTGGACCTGCGGGTCAATGCCTTGAAGGCCAAGCGCGAAGAGGCGCTGCAGTCGCTCAAGGCGGCGGGCATCACGGCCGAGCCGACGCCGTTCTCGCCCTGGGGCCTGCGTGTACAGGGCAAGCCGGCCTTGTCCAAGCAGGAGGTTTTCACCAACGGCACGGTCGAGGTGCAGGACGAGGGCAGCCAGCTGCTCGCGCTGCTGCTGGATCCCAAGCGCAGCGAGATGGTGGTGGACTTCTGCGCCGGCGCCGGCGGCAAGACGCTGGCCTTGGGCGCGGCAATGCGCAACACCGGCCGGCTCTACGCTTTCGACGTGTCGGGGCATCGCTTGGAGAAGCTGAAGCCGCGCCTGGCGCGCAGCGGCCTGTCCAATGTCTACCCGGCGCAGATCTCGCATGAGCGGGATGACCGCATCAAGCGCCTGAGCGGCAAGATCGACCGGGTGCTGGTGGACGCGCCTTGTTCAGGCCTGGGCACGCTGCGCCGCAATCCGGACTTGAAATGGCGCCAGACGCCGCAAGCTGTCGAGGAATTGCAGGTCAAGCAGGCCGCCATTCTGGAGAGCGCGGCGCGCATGCTGAAGCCGGGCGGGCGGCTGGTCTATGCCACCTGCAGCTTGCTGAATGCCGAGAACGAAGTGATTGCCGAAGCCTTCACGGCCAAGCATCCGGAGTTCACCCTGCTGCCTGCGGCCGAGGTGTTGCAGCGGGCGCATGTTGAGAACGCGGCCGATCTTTGCGAAGGCAACTACCTGCGCCTGTGGCCGCAACGGCAGCAGACCGATGGCTTCTTTGCCGCAGTCTGGGAGCGCCGAGCCTAGGGAAATGCCGCAGTGGCGCACTCGGGCATGGCTCAGGGCGTCACCTACAATCCAGGGCGCTTTCTAGGGCGACCCACCTAAACACAGGCTCGATCGAGCAGGGCAAGAACCGAATGAATTTTCTGATGAATGTGCATGACGCACTGGTGCAATGGCTGAGTCATGGCCTTCTCGGCGCCAGTGGCTGGCAGGCCTTGGCTTACACCCTGGTGGTGACCCATATCACCATTGCTGCGGTGACCATCTTTCTGCACCGCGCCCAGGCGCATCGCGCGCTGGACCTGGGACCGATCCCCTCGCACTTCTTCCGCTTCTGGTTGTGGCTCACGACCGGCATGGTCACCAAGGAGTGGGTGGCCATTCACCGCAAGCACCACGCCAAGTGCGAAACGGTCGACGACCCGCACAGCCCGCAGACCCGCGGCATCAACAAGGTGCTGCTGGAGGGTTCGGAGCTCTACCGTGCCGAGGCCAAGAACCAGGAAACCCTGGACAAGTACAGCCATGGCGTGCCCAACGATTGGATCGAGCGCAATCTCTACACCCGCTACAGCTGGCAGGGCGTGGGCCTGATGCTGATCATCAACGTGGCGCTGTTCGGCGCCATCGGCCTGACGATCTGGGCAGTGCAAATGGCGTGGATTCCGATCTGGGCGGCTGGCGTCATCAACGGTATCGGCCACTTCTGGGGCTATCGCAACTTCGAGGCCCAGGATGCATCGACCAATGTGTCGCCCTGGGGCATCCTGATCGGCGGTGAGGAGTTGCACAATAACCACCACACCTACCCGACCTCGGCCAAGTTCTCGGTCAAGCCCTTCGAGTTCGATATCGGCTGGGGCTATATCCGTGCGTTCGAGATGCTGGGCTGGGCCAAGGTCCGCAAGACGGCACCCAAGCTGCGTGAAGGCGAGATCAAGCCGGCTGACAAGGCCACGCTGGAGGCCATCATTGCCAATCGCTATGAGGTGATGGCCAATTACGGCCGCGGCTGAAGAGCGCCTGTGCGGCTGAGTTGGCGCGTCTGAAGGAGCAGGGCAAGCAGCACAGCGCTCAATGGCAGCAGTACAAGCTGGCCAAGCGCTGGCTGCATCGCGACCAGGATCGCATCCCGTCGGCCTACCAGCAGCAGATTGCGAGTGTGCGCGCATCCAGCCCAGCGCTCGACAAGCTGCTGACCATGCGTGAGGAGCTGCGCCAGTTGTGGACCCGCACCAATGTGTCGGCAGAGCAGCTGGTGGCTGACCTGCAGGCTTGGTGTCAGCGGGCTGAGGACAGCGGCATCGCTGAGTTGCGCGCCTTCTCCATGCGCTTGCGTGCAGCCAAGGCCTGATGCTTGCCAGCGTTGTTTCTGCCTGGTAAAGAAGCACCCTGCGGGGTGCTTTTTTTGTGCCAGCTGGGAGAATACAAGGGTTAACCCTAGGAGATGCCTTATGTACAGAAAACGCTCAGGAGTCATGTCGCTTGCAGCCTTGCTGCTGATGACGGGGTCGATTGCTGCCTATGCTGGCACGGCCGCGGTTCAATTCATCGAGCCGGAACGGTATGCGGACGTTTCAGACAGAGTCCTCACCCGGGAAGAGGCGCTTGCCGTTCTGGACGGGCATATCCGTGATCTGGCCAGCAAACGCCTGCCGGCTGCACATCAATTGACCGTCGAGGTGCTTGATGTCGACTTGGCGGGCGAGCCGGAGCGGCGTTCAACTCGGTTCTATGACCTTCGTGTGATGCGCGAGACAACCCCGCCTGCGGCTCGTTTCCGCTACAGCTTGGCGGAAGGTGGTCGCGTGCTGAAGAGCGGTGAAGTGCAGTTGCGGGATCTGGCATACCTGAGGGCAGGGACGAGTTCGCGCAGTTCGACCGCGCTGGCGTATGACCGCGAACTGTGGACGCGATGGTTCAAGGAGACCTTCCCGTCGTCGCCAGGCAAGGCTTCGAAGTCATCGAAGCTCTGAGATCAGTTGGCGTGACGAGCAGCGCTCTCGTTCGCTGCAGCCGAAATGCAAAAAGGCCCGCGATCGCTCGCGGGCCTTTTCCTTGCTGAGTCGGTGTTGCGGAACTGATCCGCAGCAACGAATTACTTCAGCTTGGTTTCCTTGTACAGCACGTGCTTGCGTGCCTTCGGATCGAACTTCATGAATTCGAGCTTTTGGGGCGTCGTCTTCTTGTTCTTGTTGGTCGTGTAGAAGTGACCAGTGCCGGCAGTAGATTCCAGCTTGATCTTCTCGCGTCCGCCTTTGGATGCCATGGTGTCGCTCCTGTTTCAGTGATTAGGCTTGACCGCGCGCGCGCAGGTCGGCGAGCACAGCTTCAATGCCCTTCTTGTCGATGAGGCGCAGGGCAGCATTGCTGATGCGCAGGCGAACCCAGCGGTTCTCGCTCTCGACCCAGAAACGACGGTATTGCAGGTTCGGGAGGAACCGGCGCTTGGTTTTGTTGTTGGCGTGGGAAACGTTGTTCCCGACCATGGGCTTCTTGCCCGTGACTTCGCAGACGCGTGCCATGAGGACACTCCGATACTGTCAAACAGCTTGCGGGCCATGCTGATTCCATCAGGAATCGGCTCGACCCGACCAGCCTCACCTCGCCAAAAGGGTGGCGGTAACCCGTTCTTCCAAGCCCAGAGAGTCCGACTGCGCGCAATGCGCAGGCATGGTCTTTATGCAGGAAAGCCCGCGAGTATAGCGGATTTCTACTGCCAATCGCGCGCTCAGTGGTCGCCCTGCTCCAGGAAACGCTGTGCATCCAGCGCGGCCATGCAGCCGGTGCCGGCGCTGGTGATGGCTTGGCGGTAGATGTGGTCCTGCACATCGCCAGCTGCAAAAACGCCGGGCACGCTGGTCATGGTCGCAAAACCGTTGAGCCCGCTGCGGGTGATGATGTAGCCGTCCTTCATCTCCAACTGGCCCTTGAAGATGTCGGTATTGGGTTGATGCCCGATGGCAATGAAGCAGCCTTGTAGCTTCAAGTCTTGCGTGCTGCCGTCCTGGATATTCTTCAAGCGAACGCCGGTGACGCCGCTCTGATCGCCCAGCACTTCATCGAGCGTGCTGTGCAGATGCAGCTTGATCTTGCCGTTGGCGGCCTTCTCCATCAGCTTGTCGATCATGATGGGTTCGGCGCGGAACTTGTCGCGGCGGTGAATCAGATGCACCGTGCTGGCGATGTTTGACAGGTAGAGCGCTTCCTCGACGGCCGTGTTGCCGCCGCCAACGACGCAGACTTCCTGCTCGCGATAGAAGAAGCCGTCGCAGGTGGCGCAGCCGCTGACGCCGCGGCCCATGAAGGCCTCTTCCGACGGCAGGCCGAGGTACTTGGCCGAGGCGCCGGTGGCGATGATCAGGGTATCGCAGGTGTAGCTGCCGCTGTCGCCGGTCAAGGTGAAGGGGCGCTTGGAGAAGTCGACGCTGTTGACGTGGTCGAACACGATCTGTGTATTGAAGCGCTCGGCATGCTCCTGGAAGCGCTGCATCAACTCGGGGCCTTGCACGCCCATCACATCGGCGGGCCAGTTGTCCACTTCGGTCGTTGTCATCAACTGACCGCCCTGGGCCATGCCCGTGAGCAGTGTCGGCTTCAGATTGGCGCGGGCCGCATAGATGGCTGCCGTGTATCCAGCGGGGCCGGAACCCAGAATCAGCAGCGAGTGGTGGGAGGTGGGTAGGCTCATGGGATGGATTAGAGGGTTGCGGGCACGGCACACATGGGGCTGCGGCCGGCAGCATACGGCCTTGACCCTATGGGAAAGCGTGACCAAGTTGGCACAATAGGCTGCATTCTAGGCATCTGCCCCCGGCGGCGCAGGGCTGGGGATAAGAAGCGCAGAAATCCAAAACCGCATTCAGAGGAGTGAATTCATGGCGATGCTGTCCAATCTGGACCTGATCCGCAGGGTGCCCCTGTTCTCCAGGCTGACCACCGATCAGGCGCAGTCCATCGCGGACAGTGTCGTCAAGCGCCGTTTCAAGCGTGGCGAGCTGGTTGTGGAGCAGGGCACCAAGTCGAACGCCTTGTTCATTCTGCTCAACGGGCGCGCCCGTGTGCTGACAGCCGACACCCGGGGGCGTGAAGTCATCCTGGCGGTACTGCAGCCCGGCGACTATGTCGGCGAGATGAGCCTGATCGACAACGAGCCCCATTCGGCCACCGTGCGTGCCGAGGTGCAGACCGATATGCTGGTGCTTGGCCGTAATGAGTTCTCGCGCTGCCTGCCCGACAGTTCCAGCCTGTCCTACGGCATCCTGAGGGGCCTGGTGGCGCGCTTGCGCAATGCGGATCGGCAGATCGAATCGCTGGCACTGCTGGACGTCTACGGCCGCGTCGCGCGCACCTTGCTTGACATGTCCGAGGAAGAGAAGGGCCTGAAGATCATTCGCGGCAAGGTCTCGCGCCAGGACATGGCCAAGGTCGTCGGCGCGTCGCGCGAGATGGTCAGCCGCGTGATGAAGGACCTGGAGGAGCGCGGCGTCATCGAGACGCTGGAGAACGGCTCGGTCGTCATCAAGGAGCGGCTGCACGATTGAGTGCGCGGCCCGGCCGGGCGAGGAAGCTGTGTGCAGACGTGAGCGGCCGAATGGGCGCGCACATTCCTGTGCCACAATGGCGACATGAGTTTTCCCCTCGGTTCCTTGCTGGGCGGCGATGAGGCCGGCGCCAGCGAAAAAGTCTACAAACGCCAGAAGCGTCAGCCCGCTGCGGCACAGCCGCAGCCGCCCTCGCGTGCGCTGACGCCGCTGTGGCTGCTGATCGGCGGCCTGCTGTGGCTGCTGACGATGCTGGCCTTGCTGAGCCACAACGGCAGCGATGCCGCGTTCTCGGTTTCCGGCAGCGGTACGCCGACCCGCAATCTGGTGGGCGCGGTCGGCGCCTGGGTCTCTGACCTGCTGCTGTTCGGCTTCGGCTTCTCGGCCTGGTGGCTGCTGCTGATCGGCCTGCGGCTGTGGCTCGGCAGCCTGGCGTCATTGCTGCGTGCGCCAGGCGTGGCGGTCGATCCCGTGTCGCGGGGGCTGTGGTTGGCCGGGGTGCTGTTGCTGATGGCTGCGAGTTGCGCGCTGGAATGGTCGCGGCTGTATGCGCTGGAGGCGCGGCTGCCGGGTCATGCGGGTGGCGTGCTGGGCTATACGCTCGGTCCCTGGGGCATGCAGGCGCTAGGCTTTGCCGGATCGGGCATGGTGTGGATCGTCGGGCTGCTGCTGGGTGCATCGCTGGCGCTGCGATTCTCCTGGCTGCGCGTGGCAGAGTTGATCGGCACCTGGATCGAAGGTCAGCGCGAGCGCTTCCAGGAGCGTCGTGAGAAGGCCGAGGATCAGCGCGTCGGCGAGCAGGCAGCGCTGGAGCGCGAGCAGGTGGTCGAGGTCGAGCGCCATGTCGTCGAAGAGCACAAGCCCATCGTCATCGAGGCGCCGGTCGTTGAGGTGCCGCAGTCCACTCGTGTCGCCAAGGAGCGCCAGAAGCCTCTGTTCAGCGAGCTCTCAGACACCAAGCTGCCTCAGGTGGATCTGCTGGACGCGGCCCCTGGCCGTGTCGAGACCGTGACGCCTGAGTCGCTGGAGATGACCAGCCGCATGATCGAGAAGAAGCTGAAGGACTTCGGCGTCGAGGTGCGGGTGGTGGCGGCCTCGCCGGGCCCGGTGATCACGCGCTACGAGATCGAGCCGGCCACTGGCGTGAAAGGCTCGCAGATCGTCAATCTGGCCAAGGACCTGGCCCGGTCCTTGAGCCTGGTGTCCATCCGCGTGGTCGAGACCATCCCCGGCAAGAACTACATGGCGCTGGAACTGCCCAATGCGCGGCGCCAGACCATCCGCCTGTCCGAGATTCTGGGTTCGCAGGTCTATGCCGATGCCTCGTCGCTGCTGACCATGGCGCTGGGCAAGGACATCATCGGCGCGCCCATGGTGGCTGATCTGGCCAAGATGCCGCACTGCCTGGTGGCGGGCACCACCGGCTCGGGCAAGTCGGTCGGTATCAACGCCATGATCCTGAGCCTGCTTTACAAGGCCGAGGCGCGCGATGTACGCCTGATCATGATCGACCCCAAGATGCTCGAAATGAGCGTCTATGAGGGCATCCCGCACCTGCTGGCCCCCGTGGTCACCGACATGAAGCAGGCCGCCAACGCGCTGAACTGGTGTGTCGGCGAGATGGAGCGCCGCTACAAGCTGATGTCCAAGATGGGCGTGCGCAACCTGGCCGGCTACAACAAGAAGATCGACGAAGCGGCCGAGCGCGGCGAGAAGCTGCCCAACCCATTCAGCCTGACGCCCGAGGCGCCGGAGCCGCTGGACCGCCTGCCGCATATCGTCGTTGTGATTGACGAGCTGGCCGACCTGATGATGGTGGTCGGCAAGAAGATCGAAGAGCTGATCGCCCGTCTGGCACAGAAGGCCCGTGCCGCTGGCATCCACCTGATCCTGGCCACGCAGCGGCCCTCGGTGGACGTGATCACCGGCCTGATCAAGGCCAATATCCCGACACGCCTGTCCTTCCAGGTCAGCTCCAAGATCGACAGCCGCACCATCCTCGATCAGATGGGCGCCGAGGCCCTGCTGGGCATGGGCGACATGCTCTACATGGCCTCGGGCACCGGCCTGCCGGTGCGCGTGCACGGCGCCTTTGTCAGCGACGAGGAAGTGCACCGCGTCGTCGAGTACCTGAAGTCGCAGGGCGAGCCCAACTACATCGAGGGCATTCTGGAAGGTGGCGTACTGGAAGGCGAAGGCGGCGATGCCGCTCCCGGTGGCGCGGGCGGCGCCGATGCCGAAGCCGATCCGATGTATGACCAGGCGGTGGCCATCGTGCTGCAGCACCGCCGAGCCTCGATCTCGCTGGTGCAGCGCCATCTGCGCATCGGCTACAACCGCGCGGCACGCCTGCTTGAGCAGATGGAGAAGTCCGGCCTGGTTGGCGCCATGGCCACCAACGGCAGCCGCGAACTGATCATTCCCAAACGTGATGAATAAGCGTCTCGTCCTTCCTCTGCTGTTGGCGCTGGCCGCGGCGCCGGTCTGGGCCGACGCGGTACAGACCTTGCGGGATTTCAGCCGTGAGGTGAAGAGCGGCCGCGCCGACTTCACGCAGACCGTCACCGCGCCCGACGGCAAGCGCAAGAAGACCTCGTCGGGCAGTTTTGAGTTCCAGCGGCCCAACCAGTTCCGCTTCGTCTACGCCAAGCCCTTCGAGCAACTGATCGTGGCCGATGGCAAGAAGGTCTGGATCTACGACCCCGACTTGCAGCAGGCCAGCTCGCGCCGCATCGACCAGGCCCTCGGTGCCACGCCCGCTGCGCTGCTGGCCGGCGCCAACTTGGAGCGTGATTTCGAGCTGAAGGCGCTGCCCGACAGCCAGGGCTTGTCCTGGGTGCTGGCAACGCCGCGTCAAGCCGACGGCATGCTGCAGAATCTGCGCGTCGGCTTCAAGGGCAAGGAACTCGCGGCGATCGAGGTGCTGGACGGTTTCGGCCAGCGCTCGCTGCTGCAGTTCAGCGGCGTGAACAGCAATATGCCGCTGCCGGCCGAGCGCTTTCGCTTTGTGCTGCCCGCCGGCGCAGATCTGATCGAACAGTAGGCGACGCGCGCCATGCCGCACGACGTCAGCCTGATTGCGATCATGGCGGCCGGCTTCGGCCTGGCTTTGCTGCTGGGCTTTGTCGCCGCGCGGCTGCGCATGCCGCCGCTGGTCGGTTACCTGCTTGCCGGTATTGCGATCGGCCCGGCCACACCGGGCTTCGTTGGCGACATGGCGCTGGCCGCCCAGCTGGCTGAGATCGGCGTGATGCTGCTGATGTTCGGCGTGGGCCTGCACTTCTCGATGCAAGACCTGCTGGCGGTCAAGCGCATCGCAGTGCCGGGCGCCATTGTGCAGATTGCAGCGGCTACGCTGCTGGGCTATGGCCTGGCGCAGTGGTGGGGCTGGGGTGCGGGTGCCGCTCTGGTCTTCGGCCTGTGCCTGTCGGTGGCGAGTACGGTGGTCCTGCTGCGCGCACTGGAGGCCCGCGGCCAGCTGGAAACGGCCAATGGCTCGATCGCGGTCGGCTGGCTGGTCGTCGAGGATCTCGTCATGGTGCTGGTGCTGGTCCTGCTGCCGCCGCTGGCGGGCCTGCTGCAGCCTGGAGCCGCCGGCGCCGCGGAGGCGTCAGGCAGCCTGTTGACAACCGTGGGGCTGACTCTGGCCAAGGTTGCGGCCTTCGTCATTCTGATGCTGGTCGTCGGCCGCCGCGTCTTTCCGCGTGTGCTGTGGTGGGTGGCAGGCACCGGCTCGCGCGAGCTGTTCACGCTGTGCGTGGTGGCGGTGGCGGTGGGCGTGGCCTACGGTTCAGCGCTGCTCTTCAATGTGTCCTTTGCGCTGGGCGCCTTCTTCGCCGGCATGATGATGCGCGAGTCGGAGTACAGCCATCGCGCCGCCGATGAATCGCTGCCTTTGCGAGACGCATTCTCGGTGTTGTTCTTTGTGTCGGTGGGCATGCTGTTCGACCCGCAGGTGCTGCTTGACGAGCCCTTGAGGGTGCTGGCCGTCGTGGCCATCATCGTGGTCGGCAAGACTCTGGCGGCGGTGGCGCTGGTGCTGCTGATGCGCTACCCCCTCAACACGGCGCTGACCGTCGGGGCCAGTCTGGCGCAGATCGGTGAGTTTTCCTTCATCCTGGCCGGCTTGGCGTCGCGCTGGGCTTGCTGCCGGTGCAAGGGCAGAGCCTGATCCTGGCCGGCGCCCTGATCTCCATCGCGCTGAATTCGCTGCTGTTCGCCGGGCTGGCGCCGGCCCAGGCCTGGATATTGCGCCGGTCGCCCTGGGCGCGACGGATGGAGCAGCGCGACGATCCCTTGGCTGAGCTGCCGGCCAGCACCGATCAGGCGGGTCTGCAGGGTCAGGTCGTGCTGGTCGGGTATGGCCGTGTAGGTGCCCTTGTCGCCGCTGATCTGCAGGCCCAGGGCCTGCCCTTTGTTGTCGCCGAGCAGCAGCGCGAGTTGGTCGAAGACCTTCGGGTCCGCGGCGTGGCCGCGGTCTGCGGTGATGCCGCTGATCCGGCGGTGCTGATCCAGGCGCATGTGGCGCGGGCAGCGCTGCTGCTGGTCACGGGCGGTGACAGCCTGCAATCCAGACGCATGGTCGAGACCGCACGCGCGCTCAATCCTTCCATTCGCGTAATGCTGCGCGCCGCCAATGACGGCGAGGCGCGACTGCTGCGCGAGGCCGGGCTGGGCGAGGTCTATGTGGCTGAGCAGAGCCTGGCGGAGCAACTGAGTGCCGCCGTCTTGGTGAAGATGCGACACGGAGCGCACTGAATGGCCGCTGCGACAATGCTCAGATGCCTTCCGCCGAATCTGATTCCCTGTTTCCCGAACTGACGGCGCCATCGGCGGCCAGCGGTGCCGGTGCTGCGCCAGCGGCCCCAAACCAGCCGCTGGCCGAGCGCCTGCGCCCGCGCACGCTGGACGATGTCATCGGTCAGCGCCATCTGCTTGGCCCTGGCATGCCCTTGCGCACCGCCTTCGAGGCTGGGCGTTTGCACTCGATGATTCTGTGGGGGCCGCCTGGCGTTGGAAAGACCACGCTGGCGCGCCTGATGGCTCAGGCCTTCGATGCGCAGTTCATCAGCATCTCTGCCGTGCTCGGCGGTGTGAAGGACATCCGCGAGGCCGTTGAGCGCGCCCAGAGCGTGGCCGCGCGAGGGCGACGCACAGTGGTGTTCGTCGATGAGGTGCACCGCTTCAACAAGGCGCAGCAGGACGCCTTTCTGCCCCATGTGGAGTCCGGCCTGTTCATCTTCATCGGTGCCACCACAGAGAATCCGTCCTTCGAAGTGAACTCGGCGCTGCTCTCGCGCGCGACTGTGCAGGTGCTCAAAGCGATTGAGAAGGAGGATCTGCTGGCGCTGGTCACGCGCGGCCAGCAGACACTGGGATGCCCACCCTTCAGCGCCGCGGCTGCCGAGCGATTGGCCGCCTATGCCGATGGTGATGCGCGCCGCCTGCTCAATGCGGTCGAGTCTGCCGCCAGCTTGGCGCCAAAGAGCGCCAGTGAGATCGACGAGGCGGCGCTGGAGCGCGCGTTGGGTGAGCAGCTTCGTCGTTATGACAAGGGTGGCGAGCAGTTCTATGACGTGATTTCGGCGCTGCACAAGTCAGTGCGCGGCTCCGACCCGGATGCAGCGCTGTACTGGTTCGTGCGCATGCTGGACGGTGGCGTTGATGCACGTTACATCGCGCGCCGGCTGATCCGCATGGCCAGCGAGGACATCGGCCTGGCCGATCCGCGCGCCTTGCGAATGACGCTGGACGCCGCCGAGACCTATGAACGGCTCGGTTCACCTGAGGGCGAGCTGACGCTCGCCCAGGCTGTCGTCTACCTGGCCGTGGCGCCCAAGTCGAATGCGGTCTACAAGGCCTACAACCAGGTGCGCGCCCTGGTGAAGCAGGACCAGAGCCGCCCCGTGCCGCTGCATCTGCGCAATGCGCCGACCCAGTTGATGAAGGGTCTTGGCTATGGGCGCGAGTACCGCTATGCGCATGACTTCGAAGGCGGCTTTGTGCCCGGTGAGCAATGCCTGCCGGACGGGCTGGAGGGCACGCAGTTCTATGCCCCGGTGCCACGCGGCCTTGAATTGCGCATCGGCGACAAGCTGGCTGAATTGCGCCGCCTCAATGAGGGCGCAGTCCAGGGCGAGCAGTCTGACGCTTGAAGACGGAGCCCTGCGCCAGGGGGTTATCCCCGACGAAGGCCTCGCGGGCCGGACTCCTACAATCAGCGCAGCTCGCAGGACTGTGGAGCATCAGCGGGCCCGGCACTTCTTTGCGCGGGCCTTTTTTTTTGGCCCAGTGATCCGGTCCTGCGTCCCGTGCGGCACTAGCCCGCGGCTTGGCGATCGAATCGGAGCGAGAACGAGCTTATGGAAACCTTCATCCAACAGATCATCAACGGTCTGGTGCTGGGCAGCATGTACGCGCTGGTGGCGCTGGGGTACACGATGGTGTACGGGATCATCAACCTGATCAACTTCGCGCACGGCGAGGTATTGATGGTGGGAGCGCTGGTGAGCTGGACG
>JACDQM010000171.1 GCA_015657635.1 Roseateles sp. | reverse complement strand
CTGGGGTCGTGGTCATTGGTGCAGCGGTGCTGATGGCCACGCGATCGAGCGGCTCGGCCGTTGGCCGATACCGCCGCTCTTGCAACCATCCCTGCTGCCCATCGATGCGGGCCCATGGTTACCCCATGCACACCTCGGCCGGCCTGATCGCCGCGCGCATCATCGCCCCCATCATCCCGCCTTCCATGCCCTTCGTGATCTACGGGGTCACGACCAACACCTCGATTTCAGCCCTGTTCATCTCAGGCATCGTGCCTGGCTTGATCATGGGCCTGGGATTGATCGTGGCCTGGAAGCTGCAGCTGCAACGCATCGATCTGCCAGAGGGCACACCGCTGCCCATGGGCGAGCGCCTGCAGGCCACCGCCAAGGCATTCTGGGCGATGCTGATGCCGCTGATCATCATCGGAGGCATGAAGTCAGGTCTGTTCACGCCCACCGAAGCCGCCGTCGTGGCAGCGTTCTACGCCTTGGTGGTGGCCGCCTTCGTTCACCGCGAACTCAATCTGCGTGAGTTGCACGAGGTGCTGGTGCGTGCAGCCAAGACCACCGCCGTGGTGATGTTCCTGTGTGCGGGCGCTCAGGTGGCCAGCTACATGATCACCCTCGCTGATCTACCCAATGTTCTGAGCGGCTGGCTGGGCGGTCTGATCGAATCGCCGCGCCTGCTGATGGCCATGATGATGATCACCCTGGTGCTGATCGGCACAGCCTTGGACCTGACACCCACCATCTTGATCTTCGCGCCCGTGATGTTGCCCATCGCCGTCAAGGCGGGCATCGACCCCGTCTATTTCGGACTGATGTTCGTGCTCAACGGTGCCATTGGCCTGATCACCCCGCCCGTGGGCACGGTGCTGAATGTGGTGGCCAGTGTGGGGCGACTGTCCTTGCACCAGGTCATCAAGGGGGTGAACCCCTTTCTGATCACCTATGTGCTGATTCTTGCCCTGTTCACCGTGTTCCCGCAGATCGTCATCGCGCCCGTGGCGTGGATGCGTTAGTCATGACCCGACCATAACCAGGAGACCACAAATGAAGACCCTTCGCCTCAGCCTGCTTGCAGTTGGCCTTGTTTCCCTGACCCTCGGAACCGTCGCTGCCCAAGCGCAGGACATCAAGCCGCGCCTGATTCGATTTGGCTACGGCCTCGCCGAAGCCAGCAACCAAGGCCGAGCCGTCAAGGTGCTGGGCGAGAACGTGGAGAAGCTCTCTGGCGGCAAGATCAAGCTGCGCGCCATCGGCGGCGCGGCCCTGGGCCCTGACACCCAGATGCAACAGGCCCTGATCGGCGGTGCACAGGAAATGATGGTGGGATCCACCGCCACTCTGGTGGGCATCACCAAGGAAATGGCTCTGTGGGACACGCCGTTCCTGATCAACAACAGCAAGGAAGCCGATGCGCTGCTGGATGGCCCGATCGGCGACAAGGTCAAGGCCAAGCTCGAAGAGAAAGGTCTGGTGGGGCTCGTCTACTGGGAAAACGGCTTCCGCAACCTGACCAACAACAAGCGGGCCGTCGCGAAGCTTGAAGACCTGGACGGCATCAAGCTGCGCGTGATGCAGAACAATGTCTTCCTCGACAGTTTCAAGACCCTGGGCGCGAACGCCGTGCCGCTGCCTTTTTCTGAGCTCTTCAGTGCGCTGGAGACCAAGGCGGTGGACGGTCAGGAGAACCCGTACAACACCATCCTCTCAGCCAAGTTCTACGAGGTTCAGAAGTACCTGACCGTCACCAATCACGTCTACAGCCCGTGGATCGTGCTGGTCAGCAAGAAATTCTGGGACGGCCTCAGCAAGGACGAGCGTGCGGTGTTGCAGAAGGCAGCGGTCATCAGTCGTGACTTCGAGCGCAAGGACACTCGCGAAGAAGCAGCGAAAGCCCTGGGCGACCTGAAGGCCAAGGGCATGCAGATCAATGAATTGAGTCCTGCAGAGGCCGCCCGCATGCGCGACAGGCTCACTCGCATCAATGCGACCGTTGCCACCAGTGTCGGCATGGACTTGTGGAACGAAACCCAGGCCGAGTTGGCCAAGATCCGCGCCAAAAAGTAAGGGCACAGAGGAGGAGTGGGGGGCGCTGCCGATAGGCGGCGCCTCTTCAGCACTCGACGATATTCACCGCCAGTCCGCCGCGCGCGGTTTCCTTGTACTTGGCGGCCATGTCGGCACCGGTCTCGCGCATGGTCTTGATGACCTTGTCGAGGCTGACGAAATGCGTGCCGTCGCCGCGCAGCGCCATGCGCGCGGCATTGATCGCCTTCACGGAGGCGATCGCATTGCGCTCGATGCAGGGGATCTGCACCAGGCCGCCGACCGGGTCGCAAGTCAGTCCCAGGTGGTGCTCCATGCCGATCTCGGCGGCGTTCTCAACCTGCTCGGGCGTACCGCCCATCACCTGGCAGAGCGCGCCGGCCGCCATCGAGCAGGCCACGCCCACCTCGCCCTGGCAGCCGACCTCGGCGCCCGAGATCGAGGCGTTCTCCTTGTAGAGGATGCCGATGGCCGCGGCGGTGAGCAGGAAGTCGATCACGCCGTCTTCGTTGGAGCCATGCACAAAGCGGGTGTAGTAGTGCAGCACCGCAGGCACGATACCGGCCGCGCCATTGGTCGGCGCGGTCACGACACGGCCACCGGCGGCGTTCTCTTCGTTGACCGCCAGCGCGTAGAGATTGACCCAATCCATCACCTGCAGCGGGTCGCGCAAGGCCGCTTCCGGGTTGCTGGTCAGGTCGCGGTGCAACTGCGCGGCACGCCGCTTGACCTTGAAGCCGCCGGGCAGGATGCCTTCGGTGCGGCAGCCGCGCGTGACGCAATCCTGCATGGTCTGCCAGATGCGCAGCAGGCCGGCGCGGGTCTCTTCATCAGTGCGCCAGTGGCGCTCATTGCGGCGCATCACATCGGCAATGCTGATGCCGTGCTCGCGCGTCAGGGCCAGCAACTCGTCGCCGCTCTTGAACGGGTAGGGCAGCACGGTGGCGTCGGGTGCAATCACCTTCTGCTTGCTGCCGTCCGAGGCCACCTCGTCGCTGACCACGAAGCCACCCCCGACCGAGTAATAGGTGCGCTCCAGCAGCGTCTGTTCGTCAGCATCCTGCGCGATGAAGCGCATGCCGTTGGCGTGGAAGGGCAGGCTCTGCCGGCGGAAGAACACCAGGTCCTTGGCCTCGTTGAACACGATCGGGTGCTCGCCGAGCAGCGGCAGAGCGCTGCCCGAGCGGATCGCCTCCAGGTAGGCCGGCACCTGCTCGACATCGACAGTGTCCGGCTCATGCCCGGCCAGTCCCAGCAGCACCGCCTTGTCGCTGCCGTGGCCCTTGCCGGTGGCGCCGAGTGATCCGTACAGCTGCGACACCACTCGCGTGGTGCGCGGCAGCAGACCTTCATGCTTCAGGCGCAGCGCGAACAGGCGCGCGGCTCGCATCGGGCCGACCGTGTGCGAGCTCGAAGGCCCGATGCCGATCTTGAAGAGGTCGAACACTGAGACAGCCATAGGTATGCATCCTTCCGGTGGGGAGTGGGCCGGCTTGGAAAAAACCGCCTGCCGAAGAAGTCGGACAGGCGGTCATCAGGGCTGCGCAGTCGGTGGACGGCAAGCCCGGGATCACGCTCGGATTACTGGTACTCGCTCAGCGGCAGGCAGGAGCAGAACAGGTTGCGGTCGCCATGCACATTGTCGACACGGCCGACCGGCACCCAGTACTTCTGCTTGCGCAGCGAGGGCAGCGGATAGGCGGCCTCCTCGCGGGTGTAGCCATGCGCCCAATCGGCCTTGAGCATGCTCTCGGCGGTGTGCGGTGCGTTCACCAACGGGTTGTCCTCGCGGCTCCAGCTGCCCGCCTCGACCTTGGCGATTTCGGCGCGGATGGCCAGCATCGCGTCGCAGAAACGGTCCAGCTCATGCTTGGATTCGCTCTCGGTCGGCTCCACCATCAGCGTGCCAGCAACCGGGAAGGACAGTGTCGGAGCGTGGAATCCGTAGTCGATCAGGCGCTTGGCCACATCCTCGGCGCTGATCCCGCTGGTGTCCTTCAGCGGGCGCAGGTCCAGGATGCACTCATGCGCCACACCGCCGCCCTTGACGCCAGCGATGTTGCCGCTGAAGTGGATGTCATAGGCGTCAGCCAGACGCGCCGCCACATAGTTGGCAGACAGGATCGCCACCTCGGTGGCGGCCGTCAGGCCCTCGGCGCCCATCATGCGCACATACATCCACGAGATCGGCAGCACCGCGGCATTGCCCAGCGGCGCCGCGCTGACCGCGCCAATATTGGTGGCGCTGCCAATGCCAGCCGAACGATGGCCGGGCAGGAAGGGCACCAGGTCTTCGACCACGCAGACCGGGCCGACACCGGGGCCGCCACCGCCGTGCGGGATGCAGAAAGTCTTGTGCAGGTTCAGGTGCGAGACATCGCCACCGAACTCGCCCGGTGCCGCCACGCCGACCAGCGCATTCATATTGGCGCCGTCCACATAGACCCGGCCACCATGCTTGCGCACCATCGCGCAGATCTCCTTCACATGGGTGTCGAACACGCCATAGGTGGAGGGGTAGGTGATCATGATCGCGGCCAGGTTGGCGGCGTGCTGTTCGCACTTGGCCTGCAGATCGACCAGATCGATATTGCCTTCCTTGTCGCACTTGGTCACCACCACCTGCATGCCCACCATCTGGGCTGAGGCCGGGTTGGTGCCGTGGGCCGACTCAGGAATCAGGCAGATCTTGCGATGGCCTTCGCCACGCGACTCATGCCAGGCCTTGATCGCCAGCAGGCCGGCGTACTCGCCCTGCGAGCCAGCATTGGGCTGCAGCGAAATGCCCGAGTAGCCGGTAGCCTGGCACAGCCAGGCGGTCAGCTGCTGGTCCAGCAGTGCATAACCCTTCAGCTGATTCTGCGGGGCGAAGGGGTGGATGTGGGCGAACTCCGGCCAGGTGATGGGGATCATCTCGCTGGTGGCGTTCAGCTTCATCGTGCAAGAGCCCAGCGGGATCATGCTGCGGTCCAGCGCCAGGTCCTTGTCGGCGAGGCTGCGCAGATAGCGCAGCATCTCGGTCTCGGAGTGGTAGCGGTTGAAGACCGGGTGCGTCAGGAAGGGGCTGCTGCGGCGCAGCGCCGGCGGAATCAGCGAATCAACACCCTTGGCAAAACCCGCCAGCTCGGGCAGCTTCTGGCCGGGGCTGGCGAACCAGGACCACAGTGCGGCCACATCGGCCTGCGTGCTGGTTTCGTCCAGCGAAACGCCGAGGTGTTGATCGGACACGCGACGCAGATTGGCGCCTGCGGCGAGTGCCGCAGCCAGGATGCGATCGGTGTCGGCCCCGGTCTCGATGGTCAGAGTGTCGAAGGCTTGCGGCGTCAGCACCTTGCGGCCCAGCTCGGTCAGGCCTTGCGCCAGCATCGCCGTGTAGCTGGCCACGCGCTGCGCGATGCGCTTGAGGCCTTGCGGGCCGTGATAGACCACATACATGCTGGCCACCACGGCCGGCAGCACCTGGGCGGTGCAGATGTTGGAGGTGGCCTTCTCGCGGCGGATGTGCTGCTCGCGGGTCTGCAGCGCCAAGCGGTAAGCCGGATTGCCGTGCGAGTCGATGCTGACGCCGACCAGGCGGCCGGGCATCGAGCGCTTGAATTCATCGCGGCAGGCCAGATAGGCAGCGTGCGGGCCGCCGTTGCCCATCGGCATGCCGAAGCGCTGCGTGTTGCCGACCACGATGTCAGCGCCGAATTCGCCCGGAGGCACCAGCAAGGTCAGCGCCAGCAGATCGGCGGCCACGATGAAGGCCGCCTGCTTGGCATGGGCCGCGTCGACATGGCTCTTCAGGTCGTGGATCAGGCCGGTGCTCGCCGGGTACTGGGCAATCACGGCGAAGTAGTCGTTTTCGGCCATCAGCTGCGGCGCCATGCCGACCAGCACCTTGATGCCCAGCGGCTCGGCGCGCGTCTGGATCACCTCGATGGTCTGCGGGTGGCAATCGCTGGCCACGATCACGGTGTCGCTCTTGCTCTTGACGCTGCGCTTGGCCAGGGTCATGGCCTCGGCAGCGGCAGTCGCCTCATCCAGCATCGAGGCATTGGCGATGGACATGCCGGTCAGGTCGGTCAGCATGGTCTGGAAGTTGACCAGCGCCTCCATGCGGCCTTGCGAGATTTCGGCCTGGTAGGGCGTGTAGGCGGTGTACCAGGCCGGGTTCTCGAGGATGTTGCGCAGGATGACGCCCGGCGTCAGCGTGCCGTAGTAGCCCTGGCCGATGAAGCTCTTCAGCACCTGGTTCTGTGCCGCCACAGCCTTCAGCTCTGCCAGCGCCTGCGCCTCGCCGATGGCGGGCAGCAGCTGCATGCCTTGCGAGCGCTTGATCGAGGCCGGCACCACCGACTCGATCAGGGCACGGCGGGAAGCAGCGCCGATGACCGACAGCATCGCGGCTTCGTCAGCGGCATCCGGGCCGATGTGGCGGGCTTGGAATTCAGCGGCGTTCTCGAGCTCACCGAGCGGCTTCAGGGCAGACATCAACATGGCAACAATCTCTCTAGTTCAGTGTTCGGCGGGCCGAGCGCCGGGCCGCCCCAAGCCGGCCCGACAGGTCAAGCAGTCGGCTCCGTGGCGCCTGCATGACCGTCCCCCCTCTGGGGAGCGCCCGGTCCGCTCGCGTTCAGCGCGGCTTGCCTGGGCGAGCGGCTGATCTCAATCAGCTGTTCTTGACCAGTTCGTCGTAGGCGGTGCTGTCCATCAGCGCATCCAGTTCGGACGGGTTCGACAGCTTGACCTTGAAGAACCAGCCGGCCTTCAGCGGGTCGCTGTTGGCCAGCGCCGGGTCGTTACGCAACTCTTCGTTGACGGCAGTGATCTCGCCGCTGACCGGCATGTAGACATCGGCCGCAGCCTTCACCGACTCGACGACGCCGGCGACGTCCTTGCTTGCAAAGCTTGCGCCGACTTCAGGCAGGTCGACGAACACCACATCGCCCAGCGCATCCTGCGCGTGGACCGTGATGCCCACGGTGACGGTGCCGTCGGCTTCGATCTGGACCCATTCGTGGTCGGGCGTGTACTTGATGCTCATGGCAAGGCTCCGTGTCAAAGTTGGAATAGGGGAATCAGCCGCGGAAGTATCCGTTGGGCGTGAAGGGCGTGGCGGTGACCGTCATCGGCGTGCGCTTGTCGCGCACCAGGGCAAACACCTCGGTGCCGAGGGCCGCCTGAGCGGTCTGCAGATAGGCCAGCGCCACCGGCTTGCCGACCGTCGGGCCCAGCGTGCCGCTGGTGACCACGCCGATTTCGGCGCCCTTGGCATCGACGATCTTGGCGCCTTCGCGCACCGGCATGCGCTCGCTGCTGATCAGGCCGACGCGCTTGCGCGCCGCACCATGGCTGAGTTGCTGCTCGATCACCGCCGCACCGGGATAGCCGCCCGCGCGGGCGCCGCCGGGGCGGCGGACTTTCTGGATCGCCCAGGTGATCGAAGCTTCGACCGGCGTGGTGCTGGTGTCGATG
>JACDQM010000170.1 GCA_015657635.1 Roseateles sp. | reverse complement strand
GGCCGGTGGCCGTCGCGCGGCGCCGCTGATGACGATCTGCCGCCCTGGCTGGATGCGCCGCCGGCCGATGAAGATGGCAGCGTCGTGCCGGAAGAGTTCATGGCCGATCTCCCATCAGCCGCTGCAGCGGCGGAGCCGGCCGGGGCCTATGCCTCGACCGCCGGCACCGATATCGCGCTGCGTCCGACCGCGCTCGGCGAGCGCTGGTATGGCTTGGTCAAGCAGCTGAAGCTGGTGGCGCTGCCGCGCGAACTGGCGCTGCAGGCGGAGTGCATTGCCGCCGACGAGCAAGCCCATCCGCAGCGCTGGCGCCTGCGCGTCGAGCGCGAGTCGCTGCGCCAGCCGGCGCTGCAGGACAAGCTGCAGGCTGCCCTGGCCGAGCTGCTGGGCACGGCCGTGCTGTTGGAGCTGGAAGCCGGCGCGGCGCAGGATTCGCCTGCGCTGCGCGATCAATCGGAAGTGCAGGCGCGCCAGCGGCGTGCCGAGCAAATCGTTCTCGAGGACCCGCTGGTGAAGCTGCTGCTGAGCCAGTTCAAGACGGCGCGCATCGTGCCCGGGTCCATCAAACCCCACTGAATTTCCCAGGAGATAGCAAGATGATGAAGGGTCAACTCGCAGGTCTGATGAAGCAGGCCCAGGCGATGCAGGACAACTTGAAGAAGGCGCAGGACGAGCTCGGCAATGTCGAGGTCGAGGGGCAGTCGGGTGCGGGCCTGGTCAAGGTGACCATGACCTGCAAACATGACGTCAAGCGCGTCACCATCGACCCCAGCCTGCTGGCCGATGACAAGGACATGCTGGAAGATCTGGTGGCCGCCGCCTTCAACGACGCGGTGCGCCGCGCCGAGGCTGTCAGTCAGGAAAAGATGGGCAAGCTGACCGCCGGCATGCCGCTGCCGCCGGGCATGAAGTTCCCGTTCTGATGCAGCTCGCCGCTTGAGCGCGCTCGAAGCCCTGATCGAAGCCTTGCGCCGCCTGCCCGGCGTCGGTCAGAAGTCGGCCCAGCGCATGGCTTACCACCTGCTGCAGCATGACCGCGACGGCGCGCTACGCCTGTCGCAGGCCTTGGCGGCCGCTGCGCAGCAGGTGCGCCACTGCGAGCGTTGCCACACCTTCAGCGAGGCTGCGCTGTGCGAGATCTGCGCCGATCCGCAGCGCGATGCCGGCCTGCTCTGCGTGGTCGAGTCACCCGCTGACTTGGCCGCGCTGGAGCGCACCGCTTCCTACCGGGGCTATTACTTCGTGCTGCAAGGCCGTGTCAGCCCGCTCGACGGCGTGGGTGCGCGCCAGATTGGCGCCGAGCAGCTGATGGCGCGTGCCGCCGATGGCCAGGTGCAGGAAGTGATCCTGGCCACCAGCTTCACCGCCGAGGGCGAGGCCACCGCGCATGTGCTGGCCGAGGCGCTGCGCGCGCGCGGCATCCGCTCGACACGCTTGGCGCGTGGGGTGCCGGTGGGCAGCGAACTTGAATATGTGGACCTGGGCACGATTGCCCATGCCCTGGTCGACCGCCGTTGACTCCGATTTCTTTCCAGCCAAGGAGCGCGCTATGAGCGTGGCCAACTACTGCATCATCGTGGCGTGCTTGCTGCCCATCGTCTGCGCCGGCATTGCCAAGTCCAAGGGCTTTGGCAAGCGGCGCAGCGAAGGCGGCTTTGACAACCACAATCCACGGGCCTGGCTCGCCAACTTGAGTGGCTGGCAGGCGCGCGCCCATGCAGCGCAGCAGAACAGCTTCGAGGCGCTGCCCTTGTTCATCGCCGGCGTGCTGGCGGCACAGCAGATGGGTGCCAACCAGGAGCGGGTGGACATGCTTGCGCTGTCATTTCTGCTGTTCCGCGTCAGCTTCATCGGCCTCTACCTGGCCGACTGGGCGACGCTGCGCACGCTGGCCTGGACGGCGGCGCTGGCCTGCAGCGTGGGCCTGTTCTTCGCCTGAGCGGGCGGCGGCCCGCCCGCCGTTTCAGCTTCAGCGGCGGCTGGGCTTTTGCTGGCTGCTGGCGCTGCGGGCCGCAGCGACCTTGCGCGCGGGTGCGGCGCGCGCAACGCTGCTTCGCTTGGCCGGGCCGGCTGCGGCCACCCGGGTGTTCGCCGGGACCGGCGTGAAAACCACGAGGGTCTGGCCGGCCTTCAGGCTGGACTTGGCGCCGAGCTTGTTCCATTGCAGCAGCTGATCGACGCTGACCTTCTGGCGCTGCGCCAGCGCCGCCAGCGTCTCGCCCTTGCGGGCCTTGACGGTGACACGGCGCAGCTGCACCGCGGGCGTCAGCTTGATGCTGGCGGTATCGGCCAGGTGCTCCGAGACATCGTTGTCGTGTCGCGCGTTGCGCGGCACCAGCAGGGTCGAGCCCTGGCCGACCAGCATGCGCGGCGGAATCTTGTTGACTTCGCGCAGCGCTGCCTCGCTCATGCCGACCTTGGCGGCGGCGTCGGCCGGCGTCATCGTGCGCGGCAGCACCCAGGCGGTCCAACTGGCCATCGGGCCCTGGTGCGCGGCCAGTGCGCGGCTGAAGGCTTCGGCGTTGTCCCAGGGCAGCAGCAGCTGCGGCGTGCTGGCGGCCAGCAGCACCGGCTTGTTGACCTGCGGATTGAATTGCTTGAACTCGGCCTCCGTCATGCCAGCCAGGCGGGCGGCCAGATCGACGTCGATGTCGCGGTCGATGTTGACGCTGAGGAAGAAGGGGTGGTTGGCCACCGGCGCCAGCGCCAGCGAGAAGGCTTCGGGCCGCAGCACGATGTTCTTCACCGCCTGCAGCTTGGGCACGTAGTAGCGCGTCTCGTCGGGCATGCGCAGACTCTCGTAGTCAGTCGGCTTGCCGGCCTGAAGATTGCGGCGGATGGCACGCTGCACATTGCCCTGGCCCCAGTTGTAGGCCGCCAGCGCCAGATGCCAGTCGCCGAACATGCCGTACAACTGGCCCAGATAGTCGAGCGCGGCGCGGGTGGAGGCCAGCACATCGCGGCGGTCATCGCGGAAGATGTTTTGCTTCAGGTCGAAGTCGCGTCCGGTGGCGGGCATGAACTGCCAGATGCCCGAGGCCTTGGCGCTGGACAGGGCCTGCGGATTGAAGGCGCTCTCGATGAAGGGCAGCAGGGCCAGCTCGGTGGGCATGCCGCGCTTCTCGACCTCGACCACGATGTGATACAGGTAGCGGCTGCCGCGCTCGGTCATGCGCTGCACATAGTCCGGGCGGCTTGAATACCACTGCTCGGCCTTGCCGACCAGGGCGTTGTCCAGGTCCGGCATCGCAAAGCCGGTACGCACGCGCTGCCAAAGATCGGCGCGCGCGCTGCTGTCGTTGAGGTCAACTGGCACGCCAGGCTGCAGGCTGTCCTCAACCTGGGGCAGGGCGGCCACGAGCGCAGCGCTCGTGGTCGCGGGCTTGGCCACTGCTGACGGTGGGTTCGTGCGGGCGGTGCTGGTGGGCGCCGGCAGCTCGGCCACCGGGCTGCCGGGCTGTTGCGCCTGGGGCAGGCCGGTGCTGGCGCAGCCGCTGAGCAAGGCGCCGAGAGCGGTCAGAGCCGGCAGGGCCAGGCGACGCAGGGAAAGCTTGGGGTTCATCGGTTTCATCTGAAGTCGTTCTTCCATTGCCGCAGGGTGGCGAACACCGAGACGCTGTCAGCGTCTGCGGCAAGGGCTTGCTGCTGCGCCGCGGCAGCCCGCACAGCGGGCTGCGCGCAGCGCAGGAAGGGGTTGATCGCCAGTTCCTGGGCAATCGACGAGGGTAGGGTGGGCTGGCCGCCGGCCCGCTGGGCCTCGCACCAGCTGCGGTAGTCCTGCAGCGCGGCATTGCCCGGCTCGATGACCTGGGCAAAACGCAAATTGGACAGCGTGTATTCATGTGCACAGCAGACCCGTGTGTTGCCGGGCAGGGCGGCCAGGCTTTGCAGCGAATCCCACATCTGGGCCGGCGTGCCTTCAAAGATGCGGCCGCAGCCGCCCGAAAACAAGGTGTCACCGCAGAACAGGATGGGCGCACTGCCGTCGCTGGGCTCGGCCAGATGGAAGGCGATGTGGCCGGCGGTATGGCCCGGGATGTCCAGCACGCGAAAGCGCTGGCCGAGCAGCTCGACGCTGTCGCCTGCCGTGCAGGGCACGCAGGGCAGCGGCATGACTTCGCGCGCCGGCCCCCAGATCTGCCCTTGCAGATGCGGCTGCAGATCACGCAGGCCGCCGACATGGTCCCCATGATGGTGGGTCACTAGAATGCCCGCCAGACGCAGGCCGGCCGCATCGAGTGCAGCCAATACCGGAGCCGCTTCACCGGGGTCGACCACCAGCGCCTGGCTGCCATCGTGCATCATCCAGATGTAGTTGTCGGTGAAGGCAGCCAGCGGCGCCAGGGTCAAAACAGCCATGCGGTGAGGTCGGACAGCTCGATGAGGGATGAAGCTTCAATTGTAGAGTTGGCCGACTGGTTGCAGACAGCCCCGGGCCAGTATCTGCTGGGCTGGGAGCAGCAGCGCTTCGATGCCGCCGTGGCCGACTTGTTCGGCTTCCATGCGCTGCAGCTCGGGCTGCCGGCCTTGCAGGGCTTGCGGGCCAACCGCATGCCGCACCGCTGGCTGGCCTTGCAGCATCCGCAGGAGCTTGCGGCGCCGGCGACTGGCAGCATGCTGCTGAGTGAATTCGACGAACTGCCGTTCGAATCGGCCAGCCTGGATCTCGTGCTGCTGCCGCATACGTTGGAACTGGCACCGGATGCCCACCGCACGCTGCGCGAGGTCGAACGGGTGCTGCGGCCCGAAGGGCGGCTGATTGTCTGTGGGCTCAATCCCGCCAGCGCCTGGGGCTTGCGGCAGAATCTCGGCCGGCTGGTCGGGCATCTGCCCGGCAGCAGCGGCCCGCGCTTCCTGCCCAGCAGCGGTGAATTCATCGGCTACTGGCGCTTGCGAGACTGGCTGCGGCTCTTGAGCTTCGAGGTCGAGGCCGCTGATTTCGGCGCTTACAGCCCGCCCTGGCGCAGCGCGGCCTGGCTGCAGCGCTGGCGCTGGATCGAGCCGATCGGTCACCACTGGTGGCCGGTGCTCGGCGCGCTTTACTTCATCGTGGCGGTCAAGCGGGTGCACGGCATGCGCCTGGTCGGTCTGGCCAAGAACGGCAAGGCCCGGCGCCACAGCGCGCGGCTGTGGCGCTGAATCGCCATCACAACCCCTCCCGATACGGAACCGAATGACCACGACAACAACAAACAGCGCTCGACCCGCGATGCCCAAGCCCAAGGTCGTCGTCTACACCGACGGCGCCTGCAAGGGCAATCCCGGGCCTGGCGGCTGGGGCGCCTGGTTGCGCTCCGGCGAACATGAGCGCGAGATGTTCGGCGGTGAGCGCAATACGACCAACAACCGCATGGAACTGACCGCGGTGATCGAGGCGCTGGCGTCGCTCAAGCGCAGCTGCAAGGTCGCGATCTATACCGACAGCGAGTACGTCCGCAAAGGCATGACCGAGTGGATCGGGGGCTGGCAGCGGCGTGGCTGGAAGACGGCCGACAACAAGCCAGTGAAGAACGCCGAGCTGTGGCAGCGGCTGGAGGCCTTGCGTCAGCTGCATGAGGTGGACTGGCATTGGGTCAAGGGCCATGCCGGAGATCCGGGCAACGAGCGGGCCGACGCGCTGGCCAATCGAGGCGTGGCTTCGCTGTGATGTGCGAACAGCGCGCAAGAGCCAGCTGTTGAAGGCCAGAAAGCCTTCTTTGGTCGCCATACCCGGGCTGACCCGGCAGCGCGTGAAGCGGTTCGCCGCTACAGTGCGCGCTCGGAGAAAAACAGCATGAGCTTCAAGAAACTGCATAGCGTTGTGGCCGTCGTGGCCCTGGTGGGGCTGAGCGGGCTGGCCTACTGGTGGCAGCATCGCGCACCACCAGCGGGCGCGGGTGCGACAGGCGCACCGACGGCTCCTGGTGCGCCGGGCGCGCGTCCAGGCGGCGGTGGTGCTGGCCCGAGCGGTCCGGTCGCGGTGGAGGCGCGCAAGGTGAGCCTGATGGCGATGGCTGACGATGCGCAGGCTGTAGGCACGTTGAGGGCGCGTCAAGCGGTGACGCTGCGCCCCGAGGTCAGCGGCCGCGTGGTCAAGCTGGGTTTCAACGACGGCCAGCGGGTGCGCCAGGGCCAGTTGCTGGTGCAGCTGGATGACAGCCTGCAGGCCGCACAGCTGCAGCAGGCCGAGGCGCAGGCCGGCATCGCGCGCACGCAGTTGCAGCGCAACCGCGAACTGCTGACGCAAGGCTTTGTCAGCGCCAGCGTCATCGATCAGGCCGAAGCGACCCTGAAGGTGGCGGAGGCTCAGGTGGCCTTGTCCAAGGCACAGCTGGCACGCATGCAGGTGCGCGCGCCGTTCAATGGCGTGGCCGGCATCCGCACCGTCAATCTGGGTGACTATGTGAAGGACGGCGCCGATCTGATCGCGATCGAAGATGCCTCCTCGATGTGGGTGGATTTCCGCCTGCCTGAGCGCTTTGTGGCCCGGCTGAAGCTGGGGCAGGAAGTCGAAGTGGCGCTGGACGCCTTGCCGGGTCGCGCCTTCAAGGCCAAGGTTGAGGCCCTGGATACGCAGCTCGATGCCAACGGTCGTTCGATGCTGGTGCGGGCCCGCGTCGCCGGAGATTCCGCGGCGCTGCGCAGCGGCTTGTTCGCCCGCGTGCGGGTGGTGTTCTCGGTGCGCGAGCAGGCGCTGGTGGTGCCGGAGGAAGCGCTGGTGCCGCAGGGCGGCAAGCAGTTCGTCGTCAAGCTGGTGCCGGGCCAGGACGGCAAGGGCCTGATGTCTGAGCGCGTCGAAGCCAAGCTGGGCATGCGCGTGCCGGGCCGGGTTGAATTGCTGGGCGGAGTGAGCGCCGGCGATCTGGTCGTGACCGCAGGCCAGGCACGCCTGATGCGTGGCGGGCCGCAGCAGGTCAAGCTGGTGGATGTCGACAAGCCCGGTGCGCCGCGCGCGCCGGCGGCGGCGGCTGCTTCTGCCCCGGCGTCCAAGCCGTCGAACTGAGGTCGCCGCCATGCGCATGTCGGAAGTCTCCATTCGCCGTCCGGTCCTCGCCACGGTGATGTCCTTGTTGCTGCTGCTGGTGGGCCTGGTGTCCTTCGGCAAGCTCAGCCTGCGCGAATACCCGCGCATTGATGAGCCGGTCGTGACAGTCAGCACACGCCTGGTCGGCGCTTCGTCGGAAGTGATCGAGTCGCAGGTGACCAAGCCGCTGGAGGACTCGATCTCGGGCATTGACGGGGTGGACATCCTGACCTCGATCTCGCGCTCGGAGCAGAGCCAGATCACGGTGCGCTTCAAGCTCGAGAAGAACCCCGACGACGCGGCCGCCGATGTGCGCGACCGCGTCTCGCGCGTGCGCGGCCGCCTGCCCGACGCCGCGGATGAGCCGGTGGTGTCCAAGGTGGAGGCGGATGCCACGCCGACCATCTGGCTGGCCTTCACCAGCGAGACGCTGAACCCGCTCGAGATCACCGATCTGGTCAACCGCGTGGTCAAGCCGCGGCTGCAGACCATCCCCGGCGTGGCCGATGTGCAGATCGGTGGTGACCGCAAGTACGCGATGCGGGTCTGGCTCGATGCCGACCGCCTGGCCGCCTACAAGCTGACCGTGCAGGATGTCGAGGACGCGCTGCGCAGGCAGAACCTGGAAGTGCCGGCAGGCCGTATCGAGAGCCAGCAGCGCGAATTCAACGTCACCGCGCGCACCGACCTGAACACCGTGGCCCAGTTCGGCGAGGTGGCGCTCAAGCAGGCCGGCGGCATCACCGTGCGTCTGAAAGACGTGGCGCGAATCGAGGAGGCGGCGGCCAGCGAGCGTTCGCGCGTTCGTCTGAACGGCGTGCTCTCGGTGTCCACCGGTGTGATCCGCCAGGCCACCGCCAACCCGCTGGAAGTGGCAGCCGGCGTGCGCGCGATGATGCCGCGCATCCAGGAAGACCTGCCGGCCTCGATCGAGGTGCGCCAGGCCAATGACAACTCGATTTTCATCGATCGCTCGATCAAGTCGGTCTACACCACCATCGCCGAGGCGGTGGTGCTGGTGGCCCTGGTGGTGTTCGTGTTCCTGCGCACGCTGCGGGCCTCCTTCATCCCGCTGGTGACGATTCCAGTCAGCCTGATCGGCAGCTTCGCGCTGATGGCGGCGGCTGGCTTCACCGTCAACACGCTGACCTTGCTGGCCCTGGTGCTGGCCATTGGCCTGGTGGTGGACGATGCCATCGTGGTGCTGGAGAACATCTTCCGCCACATCGAGGAGGGGCTGGAGCCCTTCCAGGCAGCGCTGAAAGGCGCCAAGGAGATCGGCTTCGCGGTGGTCGCGATGACACTGACGCTGGCGGCCGTGTTCGCGCCGTTGGCCTTCACGCCCGGGCGCACCGGGCGGCTGTTCACCGAGTTCGCACTGACGCTGGCCGGTGCGGTGATCGTCTCGGGCTTTGTGGCGCTGACGCTGACGCCGATGCTGTGCAGCAAGCTGCTGCGCCATAACGCCAAGCCGACGCGCTTCGATGCCGGCATGGAGAAGGTGCTGGTGTGGATCAGCGAGCGCTACGCGGGCGCGCTGCGCCTGGCGCTGCACCATCGCTGGTTCGTGGTGTTGGTGATGCTGGCGTCAGGCGCCGGCAGCTGGTGGCTGTTCTCGACCTCGAAGTCCGAGCTGGCGCCGCAGGAGGACCGCGGCGTGATCTTCATGCCGGTGACTGCGCCCGACGGCGCAACGCTGGAGTTCACGGCCCGCTATCTGGATGCGATCGACAGCATCACGTCCCAGTATCCCGAGTTTGACCGCCGCTTCATGTTCCTGGGCGGCGGGCAGGTGTCGCAGGCTACCAGCATTCTGCGCACGGTCGATTGGAGCGAGCGCAGCATCACCACGCAGGAGCTGGCCCGCAAGCTGCAGCCGCAGCTGGCCACGCTGCCAGGCGTGACCGCCTTCCCGATCACGCCGCCCAGTCTCGGCCAGGGCTTCCGCGAGCGGCCGATCAACTTCGTGATCGTCACCAGCGACAGCTATGCCAACCTGGCGCGCGTCACCCAGGACTTCATGGGCGCGCTGGCCAAGAACCCGGGCTTTGTGTCGCCGGACAACGACCTGCGCCTGAACAAGCCAGAGGTCTTTCTCGAGGTGGATCGCGAGCGCGCGGCAGACCTGGGGGTGAATGTCGATCAGGTGGCGCGCACCGTCGAAACTATGCTGGGTGGCCGCGCGGTGACGCGCTACAAGCGTGATGCCGACCAGTACGACGTGCTGGTGCAGACCGATGCGGCGGGCCGCACGACGCCTGAGCACATCGAGAAGCTGTTCGTGCGTGGCCGCAATGAGACCATGATCCCGCTGGCCAGCCTGGTGAAGGTGCGCGAGGCGGTCAGTCCGCGCGAGCTGAACCACTTCAACCAGCGCCGCTCGGTGTCGATCACGGCCAATCTTGCGCCCGGCTATGCGCTGGGCGAGGCGCTGCAGTTCATGGACAAGACCGCACGCGAAGTCCTGCCCGAGGGCTATACCACCGAGCTGAACGGCGTGTCGCGCGAGTTCCGGGCCTCCAGCGGGGCGCTGGGCGTGGTGTTCGTGCTGGCGCTGTTGTTCATCTTCCTGGTGCTGGCGGCGCAGTTCGAGAGCTTCATCGATCCCTTCGTGATCATGCTGGCGGTGCCGTTGTCGATGGTCGGCGCGCTGGCCGCCTTGCAGTGGAGCGGCGGAACGCTGAATGTCTATTCGCAGATCGGCTTGATCACCTTGGTGGGCCTGATCACCAAGCACGGTATCCTGATCGTCGAATTCAGCAATCAGCTGCGGGTCCAGGGCAAGGACATCATGGAGGCGGTCATCGAAGCCTCGGCCCTGCGTTTGCGGCCCATTCTGATGACGACCGGCGCCATGGTGCTGGGCGCCGTGCCGCTGGCGCTGGCCACCGGCGCGGGCGCCGAGAGCCGGCAACAGATCGGCTGGGTGATCGTCGGCGGCATGACGGTCGGCACGCTATTGACCATCTTCGTGGTGCCGGTGGTCTACACGCTGCTGGCGCGCAAGAGCATTCCGGGCGAAATTACGACGCCAGTTCTGGTGTCGTGATGGCTGCTGCTGTGGGGCGCTGCGCCGGGCTGGAGAAGTCGCGCAGTCCGCGCAGATCCAGCACCTCGATGCCACGTCGGCGCACAGCGATCAGGCCAGCCGCTTCGAGTTTCTGCAAGGCGGCGTTGGCGCGCTGCCGGGATACGCCAGCGAGCTGCCCGACCTCGGACTGACGCAAGTCCAGGAACGGCCCGGGCTGCGGATAGAGCTCGGGATTGAACAGGGCGGCCAGGCTGCGGGCCACGCGCTCGGTGGAGTCCAGCAGGCGGGCATTGCTGAGCTGGGCGATGAAGCAGCCCATGCGCGCATTCATCAGGCCTTGCAGGTAGTGGTTGAAGGGCAGGCTGGTGTTGCGCAGCCACTCGAAGGTCTCGCGTGGCATCAGCGCCAGCCGGCTGTCGCGCATCGCCACGCCGTCGTACTGCCAATGGCCGCGCTTGATCAAGGTGCCTTCACCGAACCAGCCTCCGGGAGCGACGCCCAGCAGGGTGGTCTCGCGGCCGCCGGGCGAGTAGATGCTCATCTTGCCGAAGCCGCTGATCAGACCCATCCAGTGCTCGGCTGGTTCGCCCATGCGCACCATGGCCTGGCCGGCCGCCACGCTGCGCTCGCGGCATTCGGCAATCACACGCGCCAGCTCTGCTGAGCCGAGGTTGCGCCCCCAGACCGACTTCTCCAGCATCTCTTGCAGCTTCATGCGCCGATTCTAGGAAGGGTGGGCGCCTAGAATCGCTGCATTGCGTCAAAAGAGCTTTCATCCCGATGAGCATCAAGAGCGACAAGTGGATCCGCCGCATGGCTGAGCAGCACGGCATGATCGAGCCCTTCGAGCCCGGCCAGGTGCGCAATGCGCCGGACGGGCACAAGATCGTCAGCTATGGCACCAGCAGCTACGGCTATGACATTCGCTGCGCGCCCGAGTTCAAGGTGTTCACCAATATCTACAGCACCGTGGTGGACCCGAAGAACTTCGATGAGCGCAGCTTTGTCGACATCGAGAGCGATGTCTGCATCATCCCGCCCAACAGCTTCGCGCTGGCGCGCACGGTGGAGTACTTCCGCATCCCGCGCAATGTGCTGACAATCTGCCTGGGCAAGAGCACCTATGCGCGCTGCGGCATCATCGTCAACGTCACGCCCTTCGAGCCTGAGTGGGAGGGCTATGTGACGCTGGAGTTCAGCAACACCACGCCGCTGCCCGCCAAGATTTACGCGGGCGAGGGCTGCGCGCAGGTGCTGTTCTTCGAGAGCGACGAGGTCTGCGAAACCAGTTACAAGGACCGCGGCGGCAAATACCAGGGGCAGCGCGGGGTCACCTTGCCCAAGACTTGAGCGGAATGAGGGGGTGAATGCACCCCTAATTCGGCCTTAAGTTTTCGCTCGGGCGTTCATCATCCCGTCATCGAAGTCATCCGTGACGAGGTTTCCGATGATTGTCCCGCTCCACCTCCTGCCTGCTGCTGCCCACGAACTGCCGACGCTTCCGGACGTGTTCCTGATGCCCGAGTCTGCGGCTGAGAGCTTTGTGCTCGACATGCCGGTGGCCGGCGCGGTGGCACTGAGCGATCTGCAGGAATTTCAGCGCATGCTGCAGGCGGAAGGCCAGGGCTTGCAGCCAACCCGCATGCTGTACGACCGGTTGTATGCCATTGAGCGCCTGGCCGCGGCCCATGCCAGCGCCAACCCCGCGCTTCAGCAACTGGCCATGCAACTCTTCAACCGCTACCAGCAGTCGGGCGAGTGGATCGGTTTGATACATTGATCCGGCGCTGCCGCTCTTGAAAAGCCCCGCTTGTCGGGGCTTTCGCTTTTTGGGCGCGCATTCGCCGCGGAGCTAGAGCGCGCACAGCCAATCACAGCGCAGGCGCCCGAGCCGATGCATGCGGCTGCGCCAACGGACATAGACGGTTGGCAACAAGGTTCCCAGCAAGAGCCCTGGCAGCACCGCCCAGTGCTGCAGCAGAATCAGCCCGGGCAAGGCGGCCCAGCCCAGCACCCAGCAGCACAGGATCAGGTCCCAGATCTGCAACTCCACCACATGCTGCTGCCCGTGCAGTCGCATCCATTGTTTGACTTGTGCCAACTGGATCAGTGTCATGTCAGACCTCATCTTTGTCAGTTTGGTGTCAGCAACTATGCATCAAGAGCTTGTGCAGTGCCAAGGGGCGATGGGCGGATGAAAGGCCCGCTCGAGCGGCCGGTGTTGCGCAAAGGGGCGTGCAGTGCCATGAGGCACCGGGCTGGTGCGACGTGCCCCAGTTGGCGTCATGCGCCTGTGCTTGCCCTGTGTCGGAGGTCGACGCGTGCTGAGTGCGTCATTGCGCGTATCGAGCCCAGGCTGTCATCTGCTTTAAACATCAATCCGCGAGACTCAGCCGGCGAAATTGGGCGGCTTTTGGCTCTGCGCAGAAAGCAGGGTGGCACCATCCTTGCTGAAGCGGTCGGCACGTTCCAAGGCACCGTCGGTGTGCGCAAATGACTCTTGTTCGACCGGCTTGAGGCGGTTGATGGGTGCGGTGTCACAACTGCGCAGCAGAAGCAAGAGGGGGGTTTCTCGGTGTGGGGAAACTGCGATCCCAAACGTTTGCGACCAATGGCAGTGCTACATTTTTTCCAGTCAAGCCTCGGCAGGGCGCTGTGCGCTTTCTCTTTCAGGAGTCATCAGGATGAACAGCAATCGTTGGAATTTCACACGGACTGCGCTGAGCGTGGCTGTGGCCATCGTGGCCGCAGCGCCGGTCATGGCGCAGAACACCACGGCCGCAGTCGGCGGTCGTATCGTCGCGAACGACGGCAAGCCCGTTGCGGGCGCTGCAGTCGTGATCCTGCACCGCGAGTCGGGCTCGGTGACGAATCTGGTGACCGATGCGGAAGGCCGCTACTCGGCACGCGGCCTTCGTGTGGGCGGGCCCTACACGATCACCGTCAGCAAGGGCGCTGACAAGGAAACCCGCGACGGCGTCTTCCTGGCCCTGGCAGAAAGCCTGGCGCTGGACGTGACGCTCGGCGCTTCGCAGCTGGCCACCGTGACCGTGACTGGCTCCAGTGCCTCGCTTGGCCGCTTCAATGCCGGTGCCTCTGGCGCCGGCACGAGCCTGGGTCGTGCGGAGCTGGATACCTATGCATCGATCGCGCGCAGTTTGTCAGACTACGCCCGGACAGACCCTCGACTGTCTCAGACAGACAAGGACCGCGGCGAGATTGCTGCCCTGGGGCAGAACGCGCGCTACAACTCGATCACCGTTGACGGTGTGCGGATCAACGACACCTTTGGCCTCGAGGGCAATGGTCTGCCGACCGCCAAGCAGCCGATCTCGATTGACGCGATTGAGTCGGTGCAGGTCAATATCTCGAATTACGACGTCACCCAGCAGGGCTATACCGGCGCGAACATCAATGCGGTGACCAAGTCCGGCACGAACCAGCTCAAGGGCAGCCTGTACTACGTGTTCCGCGACGACAACCTGGTTGGCAAGCGCTACAACCAGACCACCGGTGCCTACTTCAAGCCGGCGCCGTTCACCGAGAACACCAAGGGCGTCACGCTGGGTGGCCCGATCATCAAGGACAAGCTGTTCTTCTTCGTCAGTGCCGAAGACACGCGCAGCTCACGTGATGCGCCCGCGTTTGGACCGGTTGGCAGCACCCAGACCAATGTGGGTATCACTCAGGCGCAGATTGATGCCGCCATCAAGGTGGCCAAGGACAAGTACGGCATCGACATCGGCAGCTTCAATGTGCCGGCTGGCAATGAACTGATGGTCAAGGACACCTTGCTCAAGGTCGACTGGAACATCAGCGACTCGCACCGCGCCAATGTGCGTTTCTCCAAGACTGAGCAGGCCGAGCCGATCTTCCCGAACATCTTCGGTACGGCGCTGTCTTTGAATTCGCACTGGTACACCCCAGAGAAGACCATCAAGTCGGTGGTCGGGCAATGGTTCGGTGATTGGACCGACAATTTCTCCACTGAATTGAAGGTGTCCAAGCGCGATTACGAGAGCATTCCCGCGGTGTTCTCCAAGCTGCCGCAGGTTCAGCTGACCTTCACCGGCCCGGCGCCGGCGGGTACCACCGGGTCGACACGCAACCTGCGCTTCGGTACCGAGGAGTTCCGGCATTTCAACGAGTTGGCGACCAAGACGACGGATGCCTACTTCGCCGGCACCTTGTTCAAGGACGACCATGAGCTGAAGTTCGGTGTGGACGTTCAGCGCAATGAAATCTTCAACGCCTTCGTCAACGCCAGCAACGGCGTCTACGAGTTCCGCGACGCTGATCCCGTGGCCCTGTTTGCTGCCGGCAAGCCGTCGTCCTTCCGGGTGCGCGTTCCCTTGTCAGGTTTCGAGCTGAGGGACAGCGCCGCCAACTGGACCTTGAACAGCCTCGGCTTGTTTGCGCAGGACAGCTGGAAGGTCAACAAGAACCTGACTGTTACCGGCGGACTGCGTGTCGATCAGGCCAGCACGGATGACCGTCCGACGGCCAACCCCACCGTGGCCCTGCCCACGGTAGCCGCGACTGCGGCAACCAGGGGACGTCAGACCGGCGGCTTTGGCATGGACAACACCGTCACGATCGATGGGCAGGTGCTGGTTCAGCCCCGTCTGGCCTTCAACCTGAATCTGGCACCGGCATCCAAGCTGAAGTCTCAGCTGCGCGGTGGCGTGGGCCTGTTCCAGGGCGCGGCGGCCAGTGTCTGGCTGACCAATCCCTACCAGAACACCGGCATGACCAGCGCCGAGTTCAGCTGCAGCGGCGCCACTTGCGGGAACCTGGTGTTCTCACCCGATCCCGCCAAACAGCCTGTGCTGACCGGTGTGCCGCCCGCTGCTGGCGTCGACTTGATCTCGACTGACTTGAAGCAGCCTTCGGTCTGGAAGATGAACCTGGCCTGGGATGCGCAACTGCCGCTGGGCCTGCTGCTGAGCGCCGAGTGGATCCATACCAAGACCAAGGACGGGATTGCCTATCGCCACCTGAACCTGGGCGCTCC
The DNA here is from genome assembly GCA_015657635.1 of Roseateles sp. Taxonomy (GTDB): domain Bacteria; phylum Pseudomonadota; class Gammaproteobacteria; order Burkholderiales; family Burkholderiaceae_C; genus JACDQM01. The sequence goes on along the minus strand of JACDQM010000170.1, from coordinate 10,430 downwards.
GACCGCCGTGGGTCCCGATGGCCGCCAGCTGTTCTACAACGCAGCAGCGCTCAGTGCCAACTGCTGGAATGGCGGCGATGCCTTCGTTGCTGGCGCCAACTGTGTCAGCCCGACGCGACGCGCTCAGTCGAACGAGCGGTTCGGGGACGTTGTGCTCGGTCAGCGAACCGGGCAGGGTGGCGGCGATGCGCTGACGGTCGCGTTGTCAGGCTCGTTTAACAAGGAAGTGAACTGGGGTGTTGCCTACACGCACACGACTTCCAAGGAAGTCAATTCGTTGAACTCCTCGCGTGCCATTTCCAACTGGAATGGCATCGCGATCGTGAACCCGAACGTCGATGTGCTGGAAAACTCGGCCTACCTGATTCGCGATCGTGTCAACGCCAACGTGAGCTGGTCCAAGGCTTTTGTGGGCGCCTACAAGACCAGCGTTGGTCTCTTCTATGAAGGCCGCTCGGGCCGCCCGTTCAGCTGGACCTACCGCAACGACATGAACGGTGACGGCTTCTCGGGCAACGACCTGATGTACATCCCGAAGGCGCCGGGCTCGGGTGAAGTCCTGTTCACTGGCAAGACCGATGCCGAGCGCAAGGCCAACGAGGACAAGTTCTGGGCCATCGTCTCGTCCACTGCGTCCCTCGACGGAGTGCGTGGGACGACTACACGTCGCAACGCCAACTTCGCCAAGTTCGTCAACAGCTTCGACCTGCGCCTGAGCCAGGAGCTGCCGGGTCTGATGAACAAGCACAAAGGCTCGGTAACGCTTGACTTCCTCAACATCGGCAACCTGCTCAACAAGCGCTGGGGGCGTATCGAAGAAGCCGGTTTCAACGCGGGCTCGGTCGGTGGCGTCAGCAACGTGGGTGGTGCATCGCGCAGCTTCGTGAACTTCGCCGGCATGCAGGACGGGAAGTACGTCTACAGCGTGGTCGACTTCGAGGACTCCTTGGTCAAGCAGAACAAGGGGGAATCTCAGTGGGCCGTGCAGGTGACGCTGAAATATCAGTTCTGATCGACAGAGGCTGTTCGCTGTCCAAGGGCTCCTGCGGGAGCCCTTTTTCTTTGTCAGTCGATCGATGCAGTGGGGCGGGCTCAGCCGCGCCGCTGCTGACGCTCGCGCAGTTGCTGCAACTCCTTGTCCATCATGCGCTCGCGCAGACCAGAGCCTTGCAGCGCAATCAAGGTCACGATGCCGTGGATGGTCAGGCCCAGCCCCCAGCCCCACAGTGGAAAGTGGTGCCAGCGTTGGGAGCCGGTGAAACCGTTGAGCAGGTACAGCCCGCCGTTGACCAGCACGAACACCAGCAGATGGGTCAGGAAACCCATCTTCATGTCAACGCGGCGCTTGGCCTCGCGCATCAGACGCTGCTCTTCGCTCACTGGGGTGTCTTCCATCGTCATCTGGATCTCCTTGCCTGTGTTGTCAGGGTTGGTCACATGATGTCTGCTGCGCCAAGCGCCTGCCAGCACGGCGCGACGAATGGAGGCTATGCGGCGCGATTGGCCAGTGGGGCATCGCGGATGGCGTGAGCCTCACAGGCCTTTGAAAAGATGGGCATGCATGCGGCTCACGCTCAAGCGTTCTGGCCGCTGGCGCAGCTGCAGGCTGAGCCGGCCGGCTTCATCGCGCTGCGCCCGCTCCACCGCGTCGATGCGCACCACCACGCTGCGATGCACCTGCCAGAAGACTTGCTGGTCCAGTTGGGGCAGCAGTTCGCGCAGCGAGGCGCGGATCAGGTACTCGCGGTCCGCGGTCAGCACCCGCACATACTTGTCGGCCGCCTCGAAAAACACGACGTCGCCGATCGGCACCATCTGGATGGCACTGCCCACGCTGACCTGCAGCACGCGCAACGGCGCCGCCGCCTGTGGCGCCTGCTGTCCCAGCGCATGGGCCAGTCCCGGGGCGGCCAGCAGCTCTCTGAGCTGGGCCACCACGCCTTGCGTGCCCTGCGAAAGCTCGCTGGCGGTGGGCGCCAACTGAGCCTTGGACAGCGTCAGCTGAAGCCGCTCACAAGTGCGTGCCAGCCGCTCGGTCTGCACGGGCTTGAGCACATAGTCCGCCGCGGCGCGCTCGAAGGCCTGCAGCGCATACTCGTCATAGGCGGTGACAAACACCAGCAGCGGGAAGGGCGCAGCCGTCTCATCCGGCCAGTCCTCGGCCAGCGCCTGGGCCAGCTCCAGGCCGGTCATGCCCGGCATGCGGATGTCGAGGAAACAGATGGCGGGCTGCAGCCGCAGTGCCGCGGCCAGCGCCTCGGGGCCGCTGGCCGCCATCGCGACGATGTCCAACTCGGGCCAGAGCGCGCTCAGCTGCTGGCGCAGATGCTCAGCCAGCAGCGGCTCGTCCTCGGCGATCAGGGCGGTGGGCGTTCGATTCATGAGGGACTCGCGGGTTCGGTTTGCGGCGCTGGGGCCGCGGGCAGTCGGATGCGCACCAGCGTGCCGCCGGCGCTGTCGCCGGCCGCGCTGATGCTGAAGCTGGCCGCATCGCCATATTGGGTCTGCAGGCGGTTGCGCACTTGCTCGAGGCCGAAGCCCGTGCCACTCAAGCCTGGCGTGCTGGCGAGGCCCGCACCGGTGTCGCGCACCTGCAGCAGCAAGTGCGAACCCTCGAGAGCGGCGGTCACCTGCAGCAGGCCGCCTTCCACATGCGGCTCCAGCCCATGCTTGATGGCGTTCTCCACCAGGGGCTGCAGCAGCAGCGGCGGCACCGGCAGTTCGGACAGCTCGGCGGGCAAGTTCAGCTCGGTCTGCAGGCGTGCTCCCATGCGCACCTGCATCAAGGCCAGATAGTCACCCAGCCGCGCGAACTCCTCGCGCAGCGGGTGCGACTTGCTGCGCGAGGCCTGCAGCGTGGCGCGCAGAAAGGCGATCAGCCGATCCAGCATGGCCTGGGCGCGGGCCGGGTCCATGCCGATCAGCACGCGCAGATTGGCCAGCGTGTTGAACAGCATGTGCGGCTCCAGCTGCGAGGCCAGCAGGCTCAGCTGTGCCTCGGCGGCTTGACGCTGCAGGCTTTGCGCCCGCGCCTCGGCATCAGCGACGCGGCTGCGCCCGATGTAGAAGAAGGTCAGCGCGAAGCCTGGGATCAGCGCGATTGCCATGATGGTCGAGGCCCGGCGCAGGCTGCCGTCATGCAGCGCGGCCGACTTGTAGCCGGTCAGCAGGTTGCCGATCTCGTTGCCGATGCTGTAGCCCAGCCAGGTGCCAAGCACGAGGCAAAAAATCATCAGGGGCCAGCCGGGCCAGTCTGTGACGGGGCGCTCACCGTTGCGGTACAACAGCCAGCTCACCCCGTAGCGCAAGCCCTGGATGCAGATGGAGCAGCCAAGGCTGATGAGGAAGCTGTAGATCAGCGTCAGTGTCCAGGGCTGGCGGAACAGCAGCACGAGGCCGGCGCTCACAGCCAGCGTGATGCTGAGGACAAGGCCCAGTTGATGGGCGAGGGTGCGCAACCACGGCGGCAGGGCAGGGCGGGCGATGCTCATGCGCGTGATCGTGCCAGGATATTCAGTGCCCGGCCCACGAAGGCGCCGCCCAGCAGACCGAACAGCAGGCTGAAGCCTGCGGCGACCGGCAGCCGTGCCGCCCAGTCCGGATGCAGGGCCAGGCTGGTGCCAAGCGCGAACTTGGCTGCGAACAAGCTCAGCATCAGCGTCAGCGGCCCCCAACTGCCCGGTACGCGGAACTTGGCCTGTGCCGGCAGGAATGCCGTCTGCCCCGGCCAGCCCAAGCGACGCACGACCAGCGCGCTGAGCGCCAGACCACCGGCCCAGGCCAAGGCGGCCGCCGCGCTCAGGCCGAAGCTGGCAGCAACGCCCCAGGCGCCGAAAGCCAGCCAGACCGCCGGCAGGATCAGCAGCCGGGCCGGCCGACGAGCTGCTCGCGGCTCTGCTGCCCGCCCAGCACGAGGATCAGGGCCAGGATGGCCCAGACCCAGACGGGCACATGGGCCAGGATGTCGAACGGGCTGGGCGGGGTAGGGGACGAGGTGGGGTTCATGGCGGGCTTCTCGGTTAGGATGAGCCGCACTGTGCCCGCCGCCGCGGCAGCCAACCACGGCCGTGCGACGAAGTGCCGCGGCCGGGCGCCAGCGGCTGGTGACGTGCGCGAGATGCCCTCAGGAGTCAGCGCGGCGCGAGAGCCGCGCAGTCGCACGCGCGCTGTGGCAAAAAGGGCGCGGTCGCCGCCTCAGCGACGCTTGCTGCCGCCGCCGCCCAGCAGGCTGCCCAGCACGCCACGCACGATCTCCCGGCCGACCGATGATCCGATGGAGCGCAGCGCCGACTTGGCCGCGGTTTCGGCCAGGCCCTCACGGCGTCCGCCGCGCGGGCCGGTGGAGCCGAACAGCACGTCCTTGATGCCATCCAGCATGGCATTGCCCTCGGCAGGCTGGCCGCCTGGCGCCTGGCCGCCCGCGCCGCTTTGCGTCTTGCCGCCAGGTGCCGGGGCTTCGCCCGCCATGCGGCCTTTGAGCTGTTCGTGGGCCGATTCGCGGTTCACCGTCTTCTCGTAAACGCCAGCCACCAGTGAGTTCTTGATCAGCGCGGCGCGCTGCTCGGGTGTGATCGGGCCGATCTGGCTGCCGGGCGGCAGCACGAAGACGCGCTCGGTGATGCTGGGGCGACCCTTCTCGTCCAACAGGCTGACCAGGGCTTCGCCGACGCCCAGCTCGGTGATGGCGGCGCCGATGTCCAGTCCTGGCTTGGGCCGCATGGTCTCGGCTGCCGACTTGACCGCTTTCTGATCACGCGGCGTGAAGGCGCGCAGCGCGTGCTGCACACGATTGCCCAGCTGGCCCAGCACGGTGTCGGGGATGTCCAGCGGGTTCTGCGTCACGAAGTAGACGCCCACGCCCTTGGAACGCACCAGGCGCACCACCAGTTCGATGCGCTCGACCAGCGCGGCCGGCGCATCCTTGAAGAGCAGGTGGGCCTCGTCGAAGAAGAACACCAGCTTGGGTTTCTCCAGGTCGCCGACCTCGGGCAGGGTCTCGAACAGCTCGGACAGCATCCACAGCAGGAAGGTGGCGTACAGGCGTGGCGCAGCCATCAGCTTGTCGGCGGCGAGAATGTTGATCACGCCCAGGCCGGTTTCGGTCTGCATGAAGTCGGCGATATTGAGCATGGGCTCGCCGAAGAACTTGTCGCCCCCCTGGGCCTCGATCTGCAGCAGGCCGCGCTGGATCGCGCCGACCGAGGCGGCCGAGACATTGCCGTACTCGGTGGTGAACTGGCTGGCGTTGTCGCCCACATGCTGCAGCATTGCGCGCAGATCCTTCAGATCCAGCAGCAGCAGGCCGTTGTCGTCGGCGATCTTGAAGACCATCTGCAGCACACCTTGCTGGGTCTCGTTGAGCGCCAGCATGCGCGACAGCAGCAGCGGACCCATGTCGGAGACGGTAGCGCGTACCGGATGGCCTTGCTCGCCAAAGACATCCCACAGCGTCGTGGGGCAGGCCATCGGTGTGGGCGCATCGAGGCCGCGCTCTTTCAGCACCGCCAGAAGCTTTTCGCTGGGCTTGCCTGTCTGCGAGATGCCGGTGAGATCGCCCTTCACATCGGCCATGAAGACCGGCACGCCGATCCTGGAGAAGTTCTCGGCCAGGGTCTGCAGGCTGATGGTCTTGCCGGTGCCGGTGGCGCCGGTGATCAGGCCGTGTCGGTTGGCCAGTGCGGGCAAGAGCAGGCACTCGGTGGCGCCGTGGCGGGCCAGCAGGATGGGATCGGCCATCGGGAGTCTCCAGGGGAGTTGGGTGTCGACAGGTAAAATCGCAGTCTATCCAACAAATACGGAGCCGCCGGCCGCTTGCGCTGCCGGGCGCGCTCGCCAGGAGCAGCAGGTAATGGCAGGGCATTCGAAATGGGCCAATATTCAGCACCGCAAAGGTCGTCAGGACGAGAAGCGCGGCAAGATCTGGACCCGACTGACGCGTGAAATCATCGTGGCCGCCCGCACCGGCGGCGGTGATATCGCGATGAATCCGCGCCTGCGGCTGGCGATTGACAAGGCAAAGGCCGCCAATATGCCGGCCGACAACATCAAGCGCAATGTCGACAAGGCCACCGGCAACCTCGATGGCGTGACCTACGAGGAAATCCGCTACGAGGGCTATGGCATCGGTGGCGCAGCCGTCATCGTGGACTGCATGACCGACAACCGTGTGCGCACGGTGGCCGAGGTGCGCCACGCCTTCAGCAAGTACGGCGGCAATCTGGGCACCGAAGGCTCGGTGGCCTTTCAATTCAAGCATTGCGGCCAGCTGGTTTTTGCCCCAGGCACCTCGGAAGACAAGGTGATGGAAGTGGCGCTGGAGGCCGGCGCCGAGGACGTGCTGACCGACGACGAAGGCGCCATCGAGGTGCTGACCGCTCCGAGTGACTTCGAGGCCGTGAAGAACGCGCTGGAAGCCGCTGGCCTGACGCCCGAGGTCGCCGAGGTGACGATGCGGGCCGAGAACAGCATCGAGCTGGCCGGCGAGGATGCGGCGCGCATGCAGAAGCTGCTGGACGTGATCGAGGACCTGGACGATGTCCAGGAGGTGTTCCACAACGCGAGCATCGACGCATGAAAGTTCTCGTTTTGGGCAATGGCGGCCGCGAACACGCGCTGGCCTGGAAGCTGGCACAGGGCGAGCGCGTCAGCCAGGTCTATGTGGCACCGGGCAATGGCGGCACGGCGCGCGATCCACTGTTGAAGAACGTGGCGCTGACCGATGTGAAGGCGCTGGCGGATTTCGCCGAAGCGGAGAAGATCGCGCTGACGGTGGTCGGTCCCGAAGCCTTCCTGGCGGCTGGCGTGGTGGACGAGTTCCGCGCCCGTGGCCTGCGCATCTTCGGCCCCACCAAGGCGGCGGCGCAGCTGGAGTCCAGCAAGGCTTTTGCCAAGGACTTCATGAAGCGTCACGGCATCCCGACGGCTGCCTACGAGACCTTCAGCGATGCTGCGGCCGCGCATGCCTATGTGCAGGCGCAGGGCGCCCCCATCGTCATCAAGGCCGATGGCCTGGCGGCTGGCAAGGGTGTGGTCGTGGCGATGACGCTGGAGCAGGCGCATGAGGCGATCGACTGGATACTGGCGGACAACAAGCTTGGCGTCGTGCATAACGAAGGCGGTGCGCGTGTCGTGATCGAGCAATTCCTCGAGGGTGAGGAAGCCAGTTTCATCGTGCTGTGCGACGGCAGGAATGTGGTCTCGCTGGCCACCAGCCAGGACCACAAGCGCCTGCTGGACGGCGATGAGGGGCCGAATACCGGTGGCATGGGCGCCTATTCGCCGGCACCGGTGGTGACGCCGAATGTGCATGCCAAGACGATGCACGAGATCATCATGCCGACGGTGCAGGGCATGGCCCGCGATGGCGTGCCGTTCACCGGTTTCCTGTATGCCGGCCTGATGATCGACGCCAGCGGCCAGCCGCGCACGGTGGAGTTCAACACCCGCATGGGCGACCCCGAGACCCAGCCGATCATGATGCGTCTGAAGAGCGATCTCTTCGAGGTGCTGATGCATGCGACCGATGGCAGCCTGGATCAAGTCGAGCTGCAGTGGGACCGCCGCGTCGCGCTGGGCGTGGTGATGGCAGCTGGTGGCTATCCGCTCACGCCGCGCAAGGGCGATGCCATCACTGGCCTGCCGGCCGACAGCGATGAGGCCATGGTCTTTCATGCCGGCACCGTTGAAAGGATGGCCAGCTGCTGACCGCCGGTGGCCGCGTGCTGTGCGTGACGGCGTTGGGCGAGTCGGTGCGCAAGGCGCAGCAGCTGGCTTATGACACGCTCGTGCCCATCCAGTTCGAAGGCAAGCAGTACCGCCGGGACATCGGCCACCGGGCCGTCAAGCGTTGAAGCAGCCGATGGATTGCGCTGCCGGCCTGCCGCGACGCTGGCCGGCCGAGTTGCTGCCGCCCGCACGCGGCAGCCTGCTCGCGCGTGGCTTGCTGCGCCTGGGCGGCTGGCGCGTGCGCCATCAGGGCCTGCCGGCGCTGCAGGGCGTGATCCTGGTCTATCCGCACACCTCGAACTGGGATTTCGTGATCGGCATCCTCGCCAAGTCGGCGTTGGGCCTGCCGGTCCGCTTCTGGGGCAAGCACAGCCTGTTCGCGTTGCCGCTGTTCGGGCACTGGCTGCGCTGGCTGGGCGGTGTTGCGGTGCAGCGTGGCAGCAGTCAAGGCCTGGTCGGCGACACCGCGCAGCAGATGCTGAAGGCGCGGCAGGATGGCGAGCCTTTCTGGCTCGCCGTGGCACCGGAGGGCACGCGCTCGCTGGGCCAGGGCTGGCGCTCCGGCGCCTATCATGTGGCGCTGCAGGCGGGCGTGCCGGTGGGGCTGGCCACGCTGGATTTCGGCAGCAAGACCGTGGCCCTGACCGACTTTGTTGAACTGAGTGGCGATGCCGCCGAAGACTTTGCGCTGATGGCGCGCTATCTGGCGGGCGTGCAGGGCTGTCGTCCCGCGCTCGCCAGCCCTGTGAGGCTCAAATGACCATGAACACCCTGGCCGTTCGCGACTACCTGCTCGGACTGCAGCACAACATCGTCAGCTCGCTGGAGCGTCTGGATGGACAGGCCTTCGTCAGCGACGGCTGGGAGCGCGAGCCTGGTGGCCGCCTGGAGGGCGACGGGCTGACGCGCCTGATCGAGAACGGCGCGCTCTTCGAGCGTGGCGGATGCAACTTCTCGCATGTGCGGGGTCGGGTCTTGCCTCCGTCGGCCACCCAGCATCGCCCCGAGCTGGCGGGGGCGCCCTTCGAGGCGATGGGTGTCTCGCTGGTGCTGCATCCCCACAACCCCTTTGTGCCGACCGTGCACATGAATGTGCGCATGTTTGCAGCCCTGCCGCCCGGTGCGGCGCCGGTGGTGTGGTTCGGCGGCGGCATGGACCTGACGCCGTACTACGGCTTTGAGCGCGATGCCCAGCATTTCCACAAAACCTGTCAGGCGGCGCTGGCGCCGCATGGTGAGGCCCTGTATCCGCGCTTCAAGACCTGGTGCGACGAATACTTCTTTTTGAAGCACCGCAACGAGCCGCGCGGCATCGGCGGCATTTTCTTCGATGACCACGCCGAGGGCGGTTTCGATGCGGCCTTCGCGATGTTGCGCTCGGTGGGCGATGCCTTCATTCACGCCTATGCCCCGATTGTCGAGCGACGCCAGGGCTACGCCTACGGCGAGCGCGAGCGCGACTTCCAGGCCTATAGGCGCGGCCGCTATGTCGAGTTCAACCTGGTGTTCGACCGCGGCACGCTGTTCGGCCTGCAAAGCGGTGGGCGCACCGAATCGATCCTGATGTCGATGCCGCCGATCGTGAAGTGGCGCTACCAGTGGGAACCCGAGGCGGGCACGCCGGAGGCCAAGCTCTACACCGACTTCCTGCGCCCACGCGACTGGGCGCATGAGCAGCCCAGCCATCTATGGCTCTGAGCAAGGTCGCGCTGTTCGGCGGCAGCTTCGACCCGGTCCACCTGGCCCATCTGAGCCTGGCGCGCTGCGCGCTCGACCAACTGGGGCTGGACCGGCTGCTGTGGCTACCGGCCGGCCGCCCCTGGCAGAAGCTTGAGGCTGGCGACGGCCGCGGCCTCGCTTCGCCGGAGCATCGGCGCGCCATGGTGGCGCTGATGATCGCGGGCGAGCCGCGCTTTGCAGTGGACGACAGCGAGCTGGAGCGCGACGGCGCCAGCTACACGATTGACACGGTGCGGGCGCGCCAGGCGGCGCATCCACAGGAGCAACTCTTTCTGCTGATCGGGCAGGATCAGTATGCGCGGCTGCACACCTGGCGCGAGTGGCAGGCGCTGCTCGGCCTGGTCACGCTGGCGGTGGCGGCCCGGGCGGATCAACCGGTGTGCGGGTCGCCTGAGGTGCAGGCCGTCGAGCACAAGAAGGTGGTCGTGCAGATGCCGGCCAGCCCGATTTCATCAACCCGCGTGCGCGAAGCAGCGTCGCGCGGACAGGACATTCGCCCGATGGTGGGCGATGCGGTGGCGGGGTATATTGCCCTACACCGCCTTTACGGGGCCCCGGGCCCACGGAGCGAGAACTGAATGGACATTCGTAAACTGCAGCGCGCCATCGTCGATGGTCTGGAAGACGTCAAGGCCCAGAACATCGTGGTCTTCAACACCGAGCATCTTTCGCCGCTGTTCGAGCGCGTGATCATCGCCTCGGGCACCAGCAATCGCCAGACCAAGGCGCTGGCATCGAGCGTGCGTGAGACTGTCAAGAAACGCGACATGCAGGTGATGCGCACCGAGGGTGATGACAACGGGGAATGGATCATCGTGGACTGCGGCGCGGCCGTGGTGCATGTGATGCAGCCTGCCATCCGCGAGTACTACCACCTGGAAGAGATCTGGGGCGGCAAGCCGGTCAAGCTCAAGCTCGGCAGCGACGAGCCGCGCAAGCTGGTGAAGGCGTCCGAAGACGAGGTG
>JACDQM010000169.1 GCA_015657635.1 Roseateles sp. | reverse complement strand
GTGGCCGCCGGTCTCGGTCTGCCAGAAGGTGTCCACGATGGGGCAGCGGCTGCCGCCCACATGCTGGTGGTACCACTCCCAGGCGGCCGGGTTGATGGGCTCACCCACCGAGCCCAGCAGGCGCAGGCTGGACAGGTCGTAGTTTTTGGGATGCACCGCCTCATTGGTCTCGGCCGCCTTGATCAGGGAGCGGATGGCCGTGGGCGCGGTGTAGAAGATCGTGACCTTGTGCTTGGCAATCATCTGCCAGAAGCGGCCGGCGTCCGGGTAGGTGGGTACACCCTCGAACACGATCTCGGTGCCGCCCAGGGCCAGGGGGCCGTAGGTGATGTAGGTGTGGCCCGTCGACCCAGCCGATATCGGCCGTGCACCAGAACACATCGTCAGCCTTGAGGTCAAAGGTCCACTTGGTGGTCAGAGCCGCATGCAGCAGATAGCCGCCGGTGCTGTGCTGCACGCCCTTGGGCTTGCCGGTGGAGCCCGAGGTGTAGAGCAGGAAGAGCGGATGCTCGGCCTCCACCCACTCCGGCGCGCAGTCGCTGCTCTGACCTTCCAGCAGCTCATGCAGCCAGAGGTCGCGACCGGCCACCCAGGCGATGCTGCCGCCGGTGCGCTGGTAGACGATCACATCCTTGAGCGTGGGGCAGCTGTTGTCGGCCAGGGCCTCATCCACGATGGACTTCAGCGGCAGCTGCTTGCCGCCGCGCAGCTGCTCGTCGGCGGTGACCACCATCACCGCGCCGGCGTCCTGCACACGGTCGCGTAGGCTCTGGGCCGAGAAGCCACCGAACACCACCGAGTGCGTGGCGCCGATGCGAGCGCAGGCCTGCATGGCGGCCACGCCCTCCACCGACATGGGCATGTAGATGACCACGCGGTCACCCTTCTTGACGCCGCGCGCCTTCAGCGCGTTGGCCAGCTGCGAGACCTTGGCCAGCAAGTCGCGGTAGCTGACCTTGGTCACCGTGCCGTCATCGGCCTCGAAGATGATGGCCGTCTTGTCACCCAGACCGGCTTCAACATTGCGGTCCAGGCAGTTGTAGGAGACGTTCAGTCGACCATCCTCAAACCACTTGAAGAACGGTGCCTCGCTGTCATTGAGCACCTTGGTGAACGGCGTCTTCCAGCTCAGCAGCTCGCGCGCCTGCCGGGCCCAGAAGCCTTCGTAGTCGCGTTCGGCTTCGTCCACCAGGGCCTGGTAGCCGGCCATGCCCTTGACATGGGCCTGGGCCGTCCACTCCGGGCTGGGCAGGTACAACTTGCTCTGGCTCATGGGTTTGTCTCCTCGGATCACCGGGTTTGTGGAATTGCCCGCAACTGTGCTTGCTGTCTCTGACGAACCGCTTACTCTTCCAGGCTTGGACCGGGTGACTTGCTGCCGGCCACCTAGAATCGCATCACTGGCTTTCAGACGTTTTCGGACTAACCCTATGACCGACCCCACCCGCCCGCTGCGCCCCTTGCCCAATCTGATCTTCGCCAGCCGCTGGCTGCAGCTGCCGCTGTATCTGGGCCTGATCCTGGCGCAGGGTGTCTATGTGTTCCAGTTCTGGACCGAGCTGGTGCATCTGGTCGAAGCCGCATTCGGCAACCAGGATGCCTTGTCCATGCTGGTCAAGAGCATCGGCTACAAGGCCACGCCGATCAAGGATGCCTTGGGCAACATCATTGGTTACGAGCCAATCGCCAAGCTCAACGAGACCATCCTGATGCTGGTGGTGCTGGGCCTGATCGACGTGGTGATGATCTCCAACCTGCTGATCATGGTGATCGTCGGCGGCTACGAGACCTTCGTCTCGCGCATGCACCTGGAAGGCCATCCCGACCAGCCCGAGTGGCTCAGCCATGTCAACGCCTCGGTGCTGAAGGTCAAGCTGGCCACCGCCATCATCGGCATCTCGTCGATCCATCTGCTGAAGACTTTCATCAACGCCGACAACTACACGGAGAAGGTGCTGCTGTGGCAGACGGTGATCCACATCGCTTTCCTTTTCTCGGCGCTGGCGATCGCCGCGGCCGACCGCTTGATGAGCCACAGCCAGGCCGGCAAGCACTGAGACCGACCGCTTCCAAAGAAAAAGGCCGGAACGCCCGCAGGCGTTCCGGCCTTTTTGCTGGGCCGAGGGCCAGGGCTTCAGCGGCCGCGCCCGGCCCGCGCCAGGATCAGCGCGCCCAGCACGCCCGAGATCAGCGAGCCCCCCAGCACACCCAGCTTGACCCGGGTCTCGTAGCTGGGGTCCAGGCCGGCAAAGGCCAGGCCGCCGATGAACAGGCTCATCGTGAAGCCGATGCCACAGAGCACGCAGACGCCGAAGAACTGCGTCCAGCTCGCGCCCGCCGGGCGCTGGGCCAGCCCCAGGCGCACCAGCAGCCAGGAGGCGCCGAACACGCCCACCGCCTTGCCCAGCAGCAGGCCCAGGGCGATGCCCAGGGGCAGCGGGTCCAGCAGCGCCGCCGGGCTCAGGCCTGCAGGGAGACGCCGGCATTGGCAAAGGCGAACATCGGCAGGATCAGGAAGGCCACCCAGGGATGCAGACCATGCTCCAGGGTCTCCAGCGGCGAATGGTCATGCGCGGATTTGCCCGCCATCGGAATGAAGAGCGCCGTGGCCACGCCTGCCAGCGTGGCATGCACGCCGGACTTGAGCACGCACAGCCACAGCAGCAGGCCCAGGGCCAGGTACACATCGAGGCGCTTCACGCCGGCCCGGTTCAGCACTGCCAGGCCCGCCAGGCAGGCGGCTGCGCCCAGCAGCATCAGCGGCGAGAGCTGGTGGGTGTAGAACAGCGCGATCACGATGATGGCGCCCAGGTCGTCGATGATGGCCACCGCGGTCAGGAAGACCTTGAGCGAGGCCGGCACCCGCGAGCCCAGCAGCATCAGGATGCCGATGGCAAACGCGATGTCGGTGGCCGCCGGGATGGCCCAGCCGCGCAGCGCCACCGCATCGCCCCAGTTGATGCCGGCATAGATCAAGGCCGGCGCCACCATGCCGCCCAGAGCGGCCACGGCGGGAAGCACCGCCTGCGAGCGGGTGGACAGCTCGCCCGCCACGAACTCGCGCTTGATCTCCAGGCCGACCAGCAGAAAGAAGACCGCCATCCACAGGTCGTTCACCCAGACGATCAGCGGCTTGGCCAGCACCAACCAGTCGCCGCCGATGCGCACTTCGCCCGGCACCTGGGTGAAGGCCTGGTACCAGGCGGCCAGCGAGGAATTGCTGATCAGCAGGGCCGCAATCGCCGCCAGGGCCAGCACGATGCCGCCGCTGGACTCACTGGCAAAGAACTTCCTCAACCCTGGCGTCATCGGCACCCCTCTCTTGGCTTCAGTAAACTGGCGCCCGAGTTTCTCAGAGTTTCCCCTCTAGCCCGGACCGCCCCGCCATGAGCACCACCATCAAGTACGCCGACCTCGTTGACAGCGTCAGCGCCGCCCTGCAGTACATCAGCTACTACCACCCGGCCGACTACATCGCCCATCTGGCCCGCGCCTACGAACGCGAGCAAAGCGCTGCGGCCAAGGACGCGATTGCGCAGATCCTGACCAACTCGCGCATGTGCGCTGAGGGGCGCCGCCCGATCTGCCAGGACACCGGCATCGTCAATGTGTTCCTGAAGATCGGCATGGATGTGAAGTGGGAAGGCTTCCCCGGCTCCATCCAGGAGGCCGTGGACGAAGGCGTGCGCCGCGCCTACAACCACCCGGACAACAAGCTGCGCGCCTCGGTGCTGGCCGACCCCATCTTCGAGCGCAAGAACACCAAGGACAACACGCCTGCCGTGGTCTTCATGGAAGTCGTGCCTGGCGACAAGCTGGATGTCATCGTCGCGGCCAAGGGCGGCGGCTCGGAGAACAAGAGCAAGGTCTACATGCTCAATCCCAGCGACAACATCGTCGACTGGGTGCTGAAGACCGTGCCGACCATGGGCGCCGGCTGGTGCCCGCCGGGCATGCTGGGCATCGGCGTCGGCGGCACGGCCGAGAAGGCGGCGCTGCTGGCCAAGGAAGCGCTGATGGACGACATCGACATGTACGAGCTGCTCGACCGCGGCCCGCAGAACAAGCTCGAAGAGCTGCGCATCGAGCTCTACGAGAAGGTCAACGCGCTGGGCATCGGCGCGCAAGGCCTGGGCGGCCTGACCACGGTGCTGGACGTCAAGATCAAGACCTACCCGACGCACGCCGCCAGCAAGCCGATCGCGATGATCCCCAACTGCGCGGCCACCCGCCATGCGCATTTCGTGCTCGACGGCTCGGGCCCCAGCTACCTGACCCCGCCCAGCCTGGACCTGTGGCCCGATGTGCACTGGGCGCCTGACTACAACAAGAGCAAGCGCGTGGACCTGAACGCGCTGACCCCCGCCGAGGTGGCCAGCTGGACGCCCGGCCAGACCCTGTTGCTCAACGGCAAGATGCTGACCGGCCGCGATGCCGCGCACAAGCGCATCCAGGACATGCTGGCCAAGGGCGAGAAGCTGCCGGTGGACTTCACCAACCGCGTCATCTACTACGTCGGCCCGGTCGATCCGGTGCGCGACGAAGTGGTCGGCCCGGCCGGCCCCACCACCGCCACCCGCATGGACAAGTTCACCGAGATGATGCTGGCACAGACCGGCCTGATCGCGATGATCGGCAAGGCCGAGCGCGGCCCGGTGGCCATCGAGGCCATCAAGAAGCACAAGTCGGCCTATCTGATGGCGGTGGGCGGCAGCGCCTACCTGGTGTCCAAGGCCATCAAGCACGCCAAGGTGGTGGGTTTCGAGGACCTGGGCATGGAAGCCATCTATGAGTTCGACGTGGTCGACATGCCGGTGACGGTGGCCGTCGATGCCGGTGGCACCAGCGCCCACATCACCGGCCCCAAGGAGTGGCAGGCCAAGATTGGCAAGATTCCGGTCACGGTGGCCTGAGGGCGCAGTCAAACGCCACGCCGGCGCGGGGCATGGTCAGCCGATGGCACGACCTCGACCCCGCGCCACCAAACTACCCCCGTGATTGAGCGCCCTCCGAGGGGGGATTCCACAAGCCGCCCGGGCTGGCGATCATGCAGCCACGGAGGTCCACAGGTGAACGGCCATCAATCGAGCCGCAGCCCGGCCCTCCGTGACCGCCATGGGAGGGCGAATCGATGTGGATTTCCAAGTACTGGTACGAGAAGCTGCCTGCGCTGTATGCGCTGGCAGCCCTGATGAGTCTGGCCCTGCTGGGTGCGCCGGCAGCCTTCAGCGCCACGCTGCTGATGGCGGCCGCAGCGCTCACCGCCTGGTGGCGCTACGACCATCGCCGCCAGGCCTGATACCAGCGAAGAACACAGGCACCGGCCGGTGCCCATGCGCTCAAGGCCCCGGCTATTGCAGGCCCAGCGCCTGCATCACCAGCGCATGCTGCTCGGCCTGATGGACCGCCTGCGACACCGTGGGGCCAGCCGCCGTGCTGGGCCGCGCGGCGCAGCGCAACGGCACGCCCGCGGGGCACAAGGCCGCGAGCTCATCGCGGATGAAGGGCCAGGCGCCCTGATTCAGTTCTTCCTCTTGCGCCCACACCAGCTCGCGCAGGCCGCTGTAGCGCTGCAGCAGGCGCGCCAGCTCCTGCCGCGGGAAGGGATAGAGCTGTTCCAGCCGCAACAGCGCCGTGCCCGGCTCGGATGCCGCACGACGAGCGCGCAGCAGGTCGTAGTGCAGCTTGCCGCTGCTCACCACGACACGCTGCACATCCGCGGGCGACGTGAGCGAGCCCTCATCCAGCACCGGCTCGAAGCCGCCTTCAAGCATCGCCTGCAGCGGCGTGTGCGAATCGGGCTCCTCATAGAGCTTGCCCTTGGGCGTCATGACCACCAGCGGGCGGCGCGGCTGCATGCAGGCCTGGCGGCGCAGCAGATGGAACCATTGCGCCGCGGTTGACGGCACCGCCACCTGCAGATTGCCCTGCGCACACAGCTGCAGGAAGCGCCCCAGGAAGCCGCTGGAATGCTCCGGCCCCACGCCCTCATAGCCATGCGGCAGCAGCAGCGCCAGACCAGATGCGCAGCCCCACTTGGCCTCGCCCGAGGCGATGTAGTGGTCGATGAAGACCTGCGCGCCATTGGCGAAGTCGCCGAACTGCGCCTCCCAGATCAGCAGACGGCGCGGTTCCTGCAGGCTGTAGCCGTATTCGAAGCCCAGCACCGACTCCTCGGACAGCAGCGAGTTGAAGGCCTCGAAACGCACCGGGCCGCTGCGCAGTGCGTCCAGCGGCTGGAACTCGGCCGGCCCTGGCCCTGCGGCTGCTGGCCATGCCAGACCGCCTGGCGGTGCAAAAGGTGCCGCGCCGCACATCCATGCCCGACACACGCACGCCGATGCCGCCTTGCAGCAGCGTCGCATAAGCCATGCTCTCGGCGAAACGCCAGTCGCAGCGGGCCTCAGGGCTGGCTGCCATCGACTGCCAATCCTCGATCAGGGTCTGCAGCATCGGATGCGGCTGGAAGCCGTCCGGCAGGCGGGTCAGCGTCGCGACGATGCCCTGCAGCTGCGCCAGCCCGGGCGCCGGCAGGCTGGCCACCACGGCCTGCGGCGGCGCCGGCATGGGCGACTCAGGCGGCAGACGCTCGAAGCTCTGCAGCGCCTGCACGCGGCAACGCTCGGTGAAGCGCATCAGGTCCAGCTCGCTGCCAGGCCGGCCGCGCACAGCCGGGCGGCGTAGCGCTCCACCACGGTGGGCAGGCTGTCGATGCGGGCCTGACGCGCAGGTGCCGTCAGCGCCGGCACATCATGCTCGGAGTGCCCGGGGCGCCGATAGCCGATCAGATCGATGAAAACATCGCTGCCGAAACGCATGCGGTAGTCCAGCGCCATCTCGGCGGCGCGCTGCACCTGCTCGGGCGCATCGGCGCTGACGCGCAGCACCGGCGCATCGATCATGCGCGCCACATCGCTGGCATAGCGCGGCTGTTGCGCGTCCATCAGATGCAGCTCGGTGAAGCCGACCTGGTTGTTGATCACGATGTGCACCGTGCCGCCGACGCTGTAGCCGGGCTTGCGGCCCAGCATCAGCGACTCCATCACCACGCCCTGCCCGGCCAGCGCGGCATCGCCATGCATCACGACGGCCAGCGCCTGCGCGGGCGCGTGGGCGGCGCCGCGGTCCTGGCTGGCGCGCGCCATACCGGCCACCACCGGCTGCACGCTCTGCAGATGCGAGGGATTGAAGGCCAGGCGCAGCTCAACATCGCCGTTCCGGGTGGTCACCTTGTGACGCGCACCGAGGTGGTAAGGCAGGTCCTTGTGGCGCTCGGGATGCGGGTCGCCGGCATCGAAGAAGCTGAGCAGCTGCGGCGCCGGCAGGCCCAGCAGATTCACCAGCACATTGATGCGGCCGCGATGCGGCATACCCAGCAGCATCTCGCGCACGCCGCTGGCACCGGCCTGCTCGATCAGCACATCCAGCAGCGGGATCAGGGTCTCGCAACCTTCCAGCGAAAAGCGCTTGGCATGCGGGAAGCGCTGCGCCACATAGCGCTCCCAGGCCTGCACGCGCACCAGGCGCGCCAGTAGCCCGGTGCCGCCCATCGCCGCCGGCAGCGACTGCGTGCGTGTCGGCGCCTCGAACTCGGCATGCAGCCAGGCCAGCCGCGCCTCGTCGCGCACCGCGCTGGCATCCAGCGCCAGGCTGCCGCAATACAGGGCGCGCAAGGCGGCCGCCAGTTCCTGCACCGTCTTTGCGCCCAGCAGCGGCGAGCCGTCGTCGCACAGCGGCTCGGCCGCTGCCAGCCCGAAGCGGGCCGGGGCCAGCGGCGCGAAATCGGCCACCGCTGCCAGGCCCAGCGGATCGAGCGCGGCACAGCGGTAGCCCTGCTGGCGGTAGGCGTCGATCAGGCGCTGCACGGCCGGCCTGATGCCGGGTGCAGCGGCATGGCCGGAAGCCTCGGCCACGACAGTGCCGGGATCGGCGGGGCTGGCCTGCGGGCGCATGTGCTGCACGGAGGACGGACTTGACATGATCTTCTCCCTCAAACAAGTGGTGCTCCGAACCGGGGCCGTCTGCGCGGCTTGGCGGTTCGCCATGGGGGCGCGTTCTGCGGCGCCGCATGCCATGGATGGCACAGCCCGGCCGTGCCCTGTTGGCAGGGCACGGCACGGGAGTCATGCCGGTCTGTCTACCGGCTGCTGTCTCCTGCTGGAAATCGCCGTGGCGGCGGCGCGGTGCCGCCGCTCACTGAGCTGTGTGCAGGTGGTCGCTGACTCAAAGAACGAAGGCCCGCACCACCTCGTTGAGCTGGTTGGCCTGGTCCTGCAGCGAGCGTGCCGAGGCGGTGCTCTGCTCCACCATCGCCGCGTTCTTCTGCGTCGAGTCGTCCATCTGCACGATGGCCTCGTTGACCTGCTCGATGCCCTGGCTCTGCTCGCGGCTGGAGGCGCTGATCTCGGCCACGATGTCGCTGACCTGCTTGATGCTGGTGACCACCTGCTTCATCGTGGCACCCGCCTGCTCCACCATCTGGCTGCCGCGATCGACCTGCTGAACCGAGTTGTCGATCAGCGACTTGATCTCCTTGGCCGCCACGGCGCTGCGCTGCGCCAGGCTGCGCACCTCGGCCGCCACCACCGCAAAGCCGCGGCCATGCTCGCCGGCCCGGCTGCTTCGACGGCGGCGTTCAGGGCCAGGATATTGGTCTGGAAGGCGATGCCGTCGATCACGCTGATGATTTCGACGATGCGCTTGGACGAGTCCGCGATGGAGCTCATCGTCGCCACCACCTGGCCCACCACTTCGCCGCCTTGCGCCGCCACCGACGACGCCTGCAAGGCCGAGGAATTGGCCTGGTTGGCGCTGTCCGCGCTGAGCCTGACGGCCGAGGTCAGCTCCTCCATCGCCGAGGCCGTCTCTTCCAGCGCGCTGGCCTGCTGTTCGGTGCGGGCGGAGAGATCCTGATTGCCCTGCGCAACCTGGTGCGAGGCGCTGGCGATGGTGTCGGCGCCGGTGCGCACTTCCGACACGATGCGGTGCAGGCTGTCCACCATATGCTTGAGCGCACCCATCAGGCGGCCGACTTCGTCCTTGCTGTCGTCAGTCACCTTGTAGGTGAGGTTGCCCTCGGCCACCGACTCGGCCATCGCGATCGCGCGGTCGATCGGGCGGGTGATGGAGCGCGTGATCAAGACCGCTGTGACGATGCCCAGCAGCACCGCGACCACCGAGAACGCCAGCATGCCGATGCGCGCGCGGTCTGCAGCAGACTTGGCCTGGGCCACATCGGTGCTCATGCCCTGCTCCTGGTGGGCCACCATCTTGTCGATCAGCGCGTAGTAACGCGGCTGAAGGCTGGCCATATCGCCCTGGTAGACCGCCATGGCCTCGTCACGTTTGCCGGCGGCCAGCAGATCGAAGAACTTGCGCACGGCGGCGCCATAGGCTTTGCGAGCCTCCGACTGTTCGGCAAAGATCGCCTTGCTTTCGTCGGTATGCAACAGCTTCTCGAACTTTGCGAAGTTCTCGGTGTTGATGGCGCGCAGGGCCGCGTAGTCATCCATGTACTTCTTGGTCTGCTCGGGCGTGCCCGCCAGCAGAATGCGGCCGATGGTGATGACGCCCTTGTCGCCCACGTTCTTGATCGCGCTGCTGAGGGCGATCTGCGCATAGCGATCCTCAACCACCTGGTCCATCGTGCTGCCGACCCGGTTCAGCACCGACAAGCCGGCCAGCAGACTGGCCAGCAGCAAGGCGATCACCAAGGCAAAGGCCACGGCCAGACGCGTGCCAATTTTCAGATTATTCAAATTCATCGTTTTACTCCCTGTTTGCAGAATCGGGCCTGCAGCCAAAGGCTTGCAGCCCAGCCATCCGGCCATGCTGGGTCTCCTGCTCAGCTCATCTGAACAGAAGTCAGGCCTGTCCGGAATAGTCACACTTTGCAGGTAGGGGCGCTCAGAAAAGCCGTTAAAAGAACGGAAGAAGCCCACCCGAAAAAGTCGATGCACCGCCTGAGGGAAGGCATGCACCAAGGTGACAGCCCGTGCGCGCGTCAGGCACTAGCATCGGGCGCAGCATAGACAGCCAGCGAGTCCGCCCGATGACAAACAGCAGCCCCTTCCGCGCCTTCGCGGCACACAGCGCGAACGCCCCTTTGCAGCCCTTTTCCTTCGAGCCCGGTCCGCTGGGCGACGAGGACATCGAGATCCGCGTCGAGCATTGCGGCATCTGCCACTCCGACCTGGCGCTGATCGACAGCGAATGGTTCCCCAGCAGCTACCCAGTGGTGCCCGGCCACGAGGTGGTGGGCGTGATCACCGCGCTGGGGCCGCGGGCCAAGGGCCGGCAGCTCGGCCAGCGCGTCGGTATCGGCTGGCACAGCGCCAGCTGCAGCCACTGCAACTTCTGTCTGGGCGGCGAACAGAATCTCTGCGCCACGCGCCAGCCCACCATCGTCGGCCGCCACGGCGGCTTCGCCGATCGGCTGCGCGCGCACTGGAGCTGGGCTGTGCCGATCCCCGAGGCGCTGGACCCGGCCGCAGCAGGCCCGCTGATGTGTGGCGGCGGCACGGTGTTCCTGCCCTTTGTGCTCAAGGACGTGAAGCCGACCGAGCGCGTCGGCGTGGTCGGCATCGGCGGCCTGGGGCATCTGGCGGTGAAATTTGCCCGCGCCTGGGGCTGCGAAGTGACGGCCTTCACCTCCACACCGGCCAAGCGCGAGGAAGCGCTGGCGCTGGGCGCGCACCGCACCGTCTCCAGCGTGGACCGTGCGGAACTCAAGGCGGCG
Organism: Roseateles sp.; assembly: GCA_015657635.1. Taxonomy (GTDB): domain Bacteria; phylum Pseudomonadota; class Gammaproteobacteria; order Burkholderiales; family Burkholderiaceae_C; genus JACDQM01. The sequence goes on along the minus strand of JACDQM010000169.1, from coordinate 3,327 downwards.
GCGGGCAGCCTGGACTTTCTGCTGGTCACCGCCGGCGCCAGCCTGGACTGGGATGCGCTGATCAATACGCTGGCGCCCAAGGGCCGCATGCACCTGGTCGGCGTGGTGACGGAGAAGATGAATCTGAAGAGCGGCTCGCTGCTGAGCTGGCAGCGCAGCCTGTCGGCCTCGCCGACGCCGTCACCGACGCTGCTGGCGCGCATGCTCGAGTTCTCAGCCCGCCACCAGATCCTGCCCCAGGTGGAGCGTTTCCCGATGAGCCGCGTCAATGATGCCGTCGAACATCTGCGCAGCGGCCGCGCTCGCTACCGTGTGGTGCTGGACGCCGATTTCAGCTGAGCAGCACATCGGCCGACTCAGCTCGGGGCGCCGACTTACCGCCAGCCCCCAGCTCAAGCGCCTTGTGAACCAGCAGCCTGATGCAGCACGCGCTGCGGATAGGGAATCTCAACGCCCAGTTCATTGAACAGGCGCAGAACGGCCAGATTCACATCCGAGCGCACGCCCGCCACGCCCAGCGCGGCATCTTCGACCCAGAAGGCAATATTGAGATCCAGGCCGTCGGCGCCAAAGGCGCGCAACTGCACGGCCGGCGCAGGCTCGTTCTGAACCCGCGGCACTTGCGCAACGGCGGTCACGATCTTCGGCATCAGCGCGTCCAGGTCGGTGCCATAGGCCACCTGCACCGTCGTGCTGACCAGCACGCGGGCGTCCGCCAGCGAGGCGTTCTCGACCCGCTGTGTGATCAGCATCTCATTGGGCACCACCGCTTCACGGCCATTGAGCGCGCGGATCACGGTGTAGCGAGTCTTGATGTCGCTGATCCGGCCCTCGAAGCCGTCAACCAGCACCATGTCGCCGATGCGCAGCGAACGCTCCGCCAAAATCACGAAGCCCGACACATAGTTGGCCGCCAGCTTCTGCAGGCCCAGACCGATGCCCACACCCATCGCGCCGCCCAGCACGCCCAGCGCCGTCAGGTCGATGCCCGCCGCCGTCAAGGCGATCAGCAGGCCGGCGAACAGCAGCAGCGAACGCGTCAGGTTGACGCCGATCTTGCGCAGGGACAGATCGGTGGTGACGTTGCGCAGCAGCCTGGCCTCGAGCACCGACGAGATCCACAAGACCAGCACCATCACCAGCACCGCATTCAGCCCGCCTTCAATCAAGGCACGCAGGCTGACGCGGCTGGCGCCGATCTTCCAGGTGATGGACTCCATCTCGTCCAGCAGCACCGGCAGCAGGCCGGTGATCCACAGCACCGAGCCGCCCCAGGCCAGCCAGGACACGCTGCGCTCCACCAGGCGCATGCCGCCCGAGTCCGGCAGTGCCGCGCTCAGCACCCGCACCGTCAGGCGGATCACCGCCAGCGACACCAGCACCGGAATCACCAACTTGAAGACCGCCGGCTTGACCCCCAGCAGCGGCAGGCCGCGCAAGGCCAACCAGGCCAGCAACAGCGCCAGCAAGGGGAACAGCGCGCCGTCCACCACATGGCTGCCAAACAGCACCGACAGCGGGCGCTCCTGATGGCCGCGCAGCCGCCACACCAGCAGCCAGGCCAGGCCCAGGCAGGCCAGCGCCAGCGCCAGCTCGATCAGCGCAGAAGGACGCAGCAGGTTGTTGCCAAGATGCAGCAGTTCATCGAAGGTCAGCGAGTGGTTCATAAATCGGAGTGTCAAAACAGCGCCAGGCCCGCGTGGGCCTGGCAACAGGGGCGGTGGACGACAGTCTTACACGCCGGCCAGCACGCGCAGATGAACGCCGACGCTGCGCGCCAGCGCACCCAGGTTGTAGCCGCCTTCCAGGCAGGACACGATGCGGCCCTGGGCGTGGCGATCCGCGATGTCCTTGATGCGCTGCGTGAACCATTCGTAATCGGCTTCCACCAGGCCCAGCTGCGCCATGTCGTCCTCGCGGTGGGCGTCGAAGCCGGCCGAGATGAAGATCATCTCGGGCTTGAAGCGCTCCAGCGCCGGCATCCACATCGCCTCCACCATCTCGCGGATCTCATTGCCGCGCGTGTAGGCCGGGATCGGCACATTGACCATGTTCGTGCCTTTGGGCACCGCGCCGCTGTAGGGATAGAGCGGGTCCTGGAAGATGCCCACCATCAGCACGCGGTCGTCGCCGGCCAGGATGTCCTCGGTGCCGTTGCCGTGGTGCACATCGAAGTCCACCACCGCTACCCGCTTCAGGCCGCGCACATCCAGCGCATGCCGCGCCGCGATGGCGATATTGTTGAAAAAGCAGAAGCCCATGCTCTGGTCGCGCGTGGCATGGTGGCCGGGCGGGCGCACCGAGCAGAAAGCGTTCTCCACCTGCCCGTCGATCACCATATCGGTGGCCTGCACCGCCGCACCCGCCGCCCGCAGCGCAGCCGCCCAGGTGTGGGGGCAGGCGATCGTGTCGGGATCGACGGCGCGCGATTCGCCGGTCGAGGCCAGCCTCTCCAGCAGATCGCGGATCTCGGCCACATAGCCATGGGTGTGTGCCAGCTCCACGTCCGACAGCCGCGCACTCCGCGCATCGTGGCGCGTCAGCGCGATATCAAGACCCGAGGCGATCAGCCAGTCATCGATCGCATCCAGGCGTTGGGGACACTCGGGATGGCCAGGGCCCATCTCGTGGCGGCGGCAGTCAGGGTGGCTGATGAAGGCGGTCGACATGCGTGGGGCTGTCGGGGTCTGTCTCGAACCCGGCATCTTGTTTTGCGTTAAGGTGCTCTGCATGACGCGACCAGAAAACCAGACCCGTTTGGCGGATCAGCTTCAGCGCCTGCAACGCCAGATTAGCACGATCATCAAGGGCAAACCCGCGCAGATCCGCGATTGCGTGGCCTGCCTGATTGCCGGCGGACACCTGCTGATCGAAGACCTGCCCGGCGTCGGCAAGACCACGCTGGCGCACACGCTGTCGGTGAGCCTCGGCCTGCGTTTTTCCCGCGTGCAGTTCACCGCCGACCTGATGCCCTCGGACCTGCTGGGCGTCAGCATCTACGAGCGGGACAGCGGCCAGTTCGCCTTCCACCCCGGTCCGGTATTCGCACAGGTGTTGCTGGCCGACGAAATCAACCGCGCCGGCCCCAAGACCCAGAGCGCGCTGCTGGAGGCGATGGAGGAGAACCAGGTCAGCGTTGACGGCCGCACCCATGCCCTGCCCCAGCCCTTCTTCGTGATCGCCACCCAGAACCCCAGCGAGCAGCTGGGCACCTACCCGCTGCCCGAATCGCAGCTGGACCGCTTCCTGATGTGCCTGTCGCTCGGCTACCCCGACGAAGCCTCCGAGCGCGAACTGCTGATGGGCCAGGACAGCCGCGATGCAATC
>JACDQM010000168.1 GCA_015657635.1 Roseateles sp. | reverse complement strand
GCCAACTACGAAGACCGCTTCGTGATCCCGACCACGCACCGCGAGTACGCCGAGAACGCCTACGACCTGCGCGGCGGCTGCGGCTTCAGCTTCGGCAACGGCTGCTCGGACGGGCAGACCGAGACCAGCCTGTTCGGCGGCGCCAAGAAGCGCACCATCCCGATCAAGACCACGGTCTGAGGAGAATCATGATGAGTTCAAAGAACCACCCGATCTCGCTCAGTTGCCGCGTGCTGGCGCGCCTGCTCGACTATCCCAGCGACGAAATGCTGGCTGTGCTGCCCGAGTTGCGCGAAGCCCTGCATCAGGAAAGCGCATTGAGCCCGGCGCGGCTGGCCGAACTGGATGCACTGGCTGCAGTGCTCGCACGCGGCGAGAGTTACGCGGTGCAGGCTCGTTATGTCGAGAGCTTCGACCGCGGCCGTGCCACCAGCCTGCACATGTTCGAGCATGTGCACGGCGACTCGCGCGAGCGAGGGCCTGCCTTGGTTGACCTGGCCAAGACCTACGAGCAGGCGGGCGTCTTCTTCGATGCGAAGGAGCTGCCCGACTACCTGCCTGTGGTGCTGGAGTTCGCCTCCACGCAGCCGCCGGCAGTGGCGCGCGAATTTCTGGCCGAGATGGCGCACATCCTCAATGCCATCCACAGCGCCTTGATCAAGCGCGACAACCTGCCCTATGCCGCTGCCATCGGTGCGGTGCTGGAGCTGGCCGGCGAGAAACCGCAGGCCGTCAGCATCACCGTTGACGAGCCGCTGGACGAGGCTTGGCTCGAGCCTGCCGCCTTCGACGGCTGCTCCAGCAAGGGCCAGAGCAAGCCCGGCGCGCCGCAGCCCATCCACATTGTCAGGAAGACCGCGTCTTCCGCAGCTTCCCAAGGAGTGCGTCCATGAACTCGCTCGATTTTGCCTTGTTCGGCCTCTATCCCTACATCTGCCTGGCCGTGTTCCTGCTCGGCAGCTTGATCCGCTTCGACCGCGACCAGTACAGCTGGAAGAGCGACTCCTCGCAGCTGCTGCGCGCCGGCTCGCTGCGCTGGGGTTCCAACCTGTTCCACGTCGGCATCCTGGTGCTGTTCTTCGGCCATACCGTCGGCATGCTGACGCCGCACTTCGTTTACGAGCCCTTCATGAGCGCCGGCGCCAAGCAGCTGATGGCGATGATTGTGGGCGGCGTCGCTGGCGTGTTGGGCTTCATCGGTGTCAGCCTGCTGCTGCACCGTCGCCTGTCGGACGAGCGCATCCGCCGCAACTCAAAGACTAGCGACATCGTGCTGCTGCTGCTGCTGTGGCTGCAGCTGGCCCTGGGCCTGGCCACCATCCCGCTGTCGGCCCAGCATCTGGACGGCGGCATGATGATGAAGCTGGCCGAGTGGGCGCAGCGCATCGTCACCTTCCGCGGTGGTGCGGTGGAACTGCTGGCGGAAGCCGGCTGGATCTTCAAGCTGCACATGTTCCTGGGCATGAGCATCTTCCTGGTCTTCCCCTTCACCCGTCTGGTGCATGTGTGGAGCGGCTTCGGCACGTTGGCCTACATCGTCCGCCCCTACCAGATGGTGCGCAGCCGGCGAATCAGTCTGCCCGCCAATCACACGCAATCGCAACGCTAAGCAAAATAAGGAGCTCATCATGGGACAGCAAGGTGGATGCGGAAGCGGCAGTTGCGGTTGCGGCGGATCGAGCCAAAGCAGCGACACCGCCACAGCGCTGATGGAGGAGGCTGCGGCCTCAGTGCTCGCGACAGTCAACGGCGTGCCTCTGCACGGCGCCGGCGAGTCGCCCGACCCTGAAGCGCTGCGACAGCGCGCCTACAGCGAGTTGCTCCGCCAGACTGCGCAGCGCTCAGGGCTTCTGGCGGTGGGCGACCTGCCGGCGCTGGATGGCGTGCTCAGCGAAGCGGCCTCCCAGGCCATTGAAAAGCTGTTGGCCAGGGAGTTGCAGCTACCCGAAGCTGACGACGCCGCCTGCCAGCGCTTCTATGAAGCGCATGCGGCACGCTATCAGCTGGGCGAGCGCACGCTGGCCAGCCACATCCTGTTCGCCGTCACGCCCGGCGTCGACGTGGACGCCCTGCGTCGCAGAGCCGAAGGACTGCTGGTGAGCCTGCGCTGCGGCAGCAGCGAAGACTTCGCACGCGCTGCCGCAGCGCAGTCGAACTGCCCCAGCGGCGCCGAAGGCGGCGCCCTGGGCTGGCTGGGCCGCGAGGACTGCGCGCCGGAATTCGCCGCCGCGCTGTTTGCTCAAGACGAGGCGAACGCGCATGTGGGCGTGCTGCCGCGCCTGATCAGCACCCGCTTCGGCTTCCACATCGTCCGGGTCGACGAACGCCAACCCGGTGTGCAGCAGCCCTTCGAAGCGGTGCGTGGCGCGATTGCCCAGACGCTGGCCCAGCAGGCTTATGTGACGGCGCTGCGCCAGTACCTCAATCTGCTGGCCGGTGCAGCCAAGATCGAGGGCTTGGCGCTCGAAGGCGCCGACTCGCCGCTGCTGCAGTAACCGAGGCCGCAATGCCCGACGAACTGCTGTCCCGCCTGCGGCGTTTCAATACGGACTTCTTCCCGCAATACCAGGACCGTTTCAAGGACCTCGTCGAGCAGGGACAGCACCCAACCACCCTCTTCATCGGCTGCTCGGACTCACGCCTGGTTCCCTACATGCTCACGGGCGCCGGCCCAGGGGAGTTGTTCCTGGTGCGCAATGTCGCGGCTTTCGTGCCCCCGTACGATGGCTCGGCCGGCCACCACGGCACGGCAGCCGCAATCGAATATGCGGTGCTGGCGCTGAATGTGCAGCACATCATCGTCTGCGGCCACAGCCATTGTGGTGGCATCCGTGCTCTCTATGGCGAGGTGCCTGACGAAGCCAGCAACCTGAAGGCCTGGCTGGAACTGGGCCGGGAGGCCTGCCTGCCCGTGCAGCTCAGCGACGAAGCGCTACGCCGCACGGAAGAGCGCTCGGTTGTGCTGCAACTCGAACGCCTGATGGACTATCCGATGGTGCGCTCGCGCGTCGAACGCGGAGAGTTGGCCCTGCACGGCTGGCACTATGTGATCGAGGCCGGAGAGGTGAACGTCTTCGACGTGCATCAGGGTCGCTTCGTACCGGCATCAAGTTCAGAGCACAGCGGAACAGGCCCGTACAGCCTGACTCCGGTGCACGATGGCGTGAGTCCGATCTTCAACGAAATTGACGAGGCATGGCGCCCCCGATAGAAGTCGATTTCTTGGAACCGGACCATCACAGATGGCCTGCCAGGTTCTCGCTCTCACACACCCCTGGCTGGAGCTCAAGCTGGCCGTCATCGTGTCCGGACGTCCGTCGCTAAGGTGAGGTCCTCGGCTGAGCTCCGGCCCCTCGAGGAACCGCCTGGGAGACTTATGCGGCCTAAGCAAGAGCCCTGAACCATTTGGCCACCTGGTATGGTCAGCCGCGTCTATTTCCAACCGGTCTCGGCCGCCGTCGCGCCACGCCCAGAGGCTTGCGTTGTAGGCTGGTTCAACGCAGGCGCCCATGCCCGACAACAGATCAAAGCGCACGGTCTGCGGTTTTCACTCGCAGCTTTTACTTGCAGGTCTCGCTAGGACGTCTCCACGCGCGATGTTTGGGCTCATCAGGGCAATCCTGATCAAAGGCTCAGCCCTTGCCCAGCCTCTTCGTCAGTTCGGCCGTCCCGGATGTGATAAATCCGCTTGAAGGTGGGGATGATCTTCTCATCGTGCGTCACCACGATGATGGCGGTATGGAACTGCGTCGCCATCTGGTTGAGGATGCGAATAACCGCCAAGGCCCGCTCACTGTCCAGAGGAGCCGTGGGCTCATCAGCGAGGATCACCGGCGGCCGGTTGGCCAGGGCCCGCGCGATCGACACACGTTGCTGTTCGCCGCCCGATAGTTCGGACGGTTGCGCCTTGGCACGGTGCCCAACATCCAACGCCACAAGCAGTTCGAGTGCTCGCGCGCGAGCCTCACTGTTCGGGCAACCAGCCAGCATCGGCAACAGGGCAACGTTGTCGGTGACGTCCAGGAACGGAATCAAGTAAGGTGCTTGAAACACGAAGCCGATACTGTCGCGGCGCAACGCTCGAAGGTCGGGGATCTTCCAGCCATGGTCATAAATGGTCTGCCCGCCCAGGATCATGCGGCCGCCCGTCGGCTCGATGACGGCGCCCAGGCATTTCAGCAGGGTGCTCTTGCCCGAGCCCGAGGGGCCGATCAGTCCCACGACCTCGCCGGGCGCTACGACCATATTGACGTCTTTCAGCGCGTCAACCGCCGTGTCGCCTTCACCGTAACGCTTGCGCAGACCTTCTATGCGGATGCCGGTTTCGCTCATATTGGCCCCTTTCACCCGCCGATGGCCGCAGCCGGATCGACCTTGAGCGCCGCGCGGATCGCCAGCGTGCTGGCCAGCGCGCAGATCACCATCACCGCGCCAAACCCGAGCAGTGCATCGTTCACTTCTAGCAGCACATACTTTGGGAAGATGGGCGCCCAGAACGTGGCGGACACCTTGCCGACGACGAATCCGATCAGGCCCAGCCCAAGTGCCTGCTGCAGGATCATGCCGGCGATGGTTCGGTTGCGGGTGCCGATGAGCTTGAGCACCGCGATTTCGCGGATCTTTCCCAAGGTCATCGTGTAAATGATGAAGGCAACGATGGCTGCACTGACGATGGCCAAAATGACCAGGAACATACCGATCTGCTTCGCCGAGGTGGCGATCAGCTTTGCGACCAGGATCTCCTCCATCTGGGCGCGCGTGTAAGCCTCCAGATGCTTCCAGCGCCGGATCGGCTCGGCCACGGTCTGCGCTGACACACCCGGCTGGACTTGCACCAGTACCGTATTGACATTGCGATTGGCGACCTGCGAGGCCTGGATCGCCTCAAGCAGCCCGGGCACCCCCGGCCGATTCAGCGCCGGGTTGGCAGCGGTGCGGGCGCGGTCGTTCAGGATAGCGTCGTTGTCCTTCAGGAACTGTGCCTCCTGGGCATCCTTGAGCGGGATGAAAACCATGGGGTCACCGCCCGACGACACCATGCGCTGCGTCAGACCCACCACCATGTAGTCGTGGCGTCGGATACGGATGAGCTGACCCAGCTTGAAGCCGGTGCGCACGTCGACCACGGCCTCGTAATGGCTGCGCGTGATGTGGCGGCCGGCCACCAGGTATCCGGGCTCCCCCGGTTGGCCCGGCTCGAACCCGACGATCATCGCGCGCACCTCCCGGGCTTCGCCGCGCATCGGGCTTGAGCCTTCGCGCACCTGCATCGTCAAGTAGGTGACATTTGCGGCTCGCGCCACGCCCGGTAGGCCCAGCACACTGCGCACCACGTCATCGCGCAAGCTCGACGACTCTGCGTATGGCCCTTGCGTGCCCTGCTGCACCACCCAAAGATCGGCTCCGCTGTTGTCGAGCAATGCACGCGCGTCATCGACCATGCCACGGTAAACCCCTGCCATTGTCAGCGTCACGCCGATCAGCAGCCCCAGGCCGACCCCTGTAAGCACGAACTTTCCCCAGGAGTGGAGTATGTCGCGGCCGGCCAAGCTGATCATGGCGTGCTGCCGCGGAGCTGATCGACGACCTTGACGCGAGTGCTCGGTGTGAGCGCTTTCTCGCTGTGGACGACCACCTCGTCACCAGCCTTGAGGCCTTCAAGCACCTGCACTCGCCCATCAAGGCTGGTCAATCCAAGACGCACAGGCGTGAACTTCGGCTGGCTGCCCTCAAGTCGCCACACACCGACCTGGTCGGCTCGGCGTTGAATCGCAGGATTCGGCAGCAACAAGGTTTCGGCTGTGGCAGGCAGCGTCAAGGTGACCTCGGCCATCTCGCCGGTAGACAGACCGCGAGGTAGTGTGTCCAGCGACACCAAGGCCACGCGCTCTTCAGTAACGCTATCGCTGCTGCTCTCGACTCTGGCCACTTTGCCGGACAGGCGCGTCGACGGATCGGAGCGCAGCACGACCCAGGCCGGCAGCTCAGTGCGCAGACCAGCCGAGCGCCCCTGGTCCAGCCGTACCCGAATCCAGAGGGACGAGGGCTCGATGAGACGCAAAACGGCCTGTCCAGCAACCACGGTCGATCCCACCTCGGCGTCACGACTGACTACGACGCCTTGTGCAGGCGCGAGCAAGCGCACGTTCTCGCGCTGCTGACGCAGGGCGGCGCGTTCTGCCGCCAGACGCTGGGTGTCCTGGCGCGCGGCGGCCAGGTTCGCGTCAGCGGCTGCCGCCGCAGCTTCAGCCGAGGCTTGCTCCTGCTGCTTGGCCTCGACAGCGCCAGCGCTCATGAAGTTCTGTGCGCCTAGTTCGACAGAACGGCGAGCCATCACAGTCGCGAGCTCGCTGCGTGCCTGAGCGTCGTGTCGCTGCGCTTGCGCCGCAGCGACCACGTGCGCTGCACGTGCGATCGACGCGTCCAAGGCCTTGACGCGCTCTTCTAGGTCAACTGGATCCATCTCGGCCAGTAGTTGGCCCGCCTCGACCGCATCACCGACATCGACCAGTAACTTGCTGACCCGTCCAGCCATGGTCGGGCCGATCAGGTAAGCGCGGCGAGCCTCAACAGTGCCGATGCCAAATAGAGATGGCGACAGGCTGCCGGCGGTGACATGGTTCACTGTCACGCGGACAGGCGCCAATGGGCCTGATCGCATCACCACATAGCCGAGTGCAGCGATGAGAATCACCCCCAGCAGGCTCAGACCGAGCCGGCGCGACCAGTTTGATGGAAACTTCATGCCGCCGCCTGAATGCCGCGAAGGTACAGGTTGAACACAGCTTCAGCTTGCGTCTTCATCACTGAAGCTTTGCCCGCCAGCATCGATTGCATGACCAGACCTTGGACGATGCCAACAAAGAGCGTGGAGGCGGCTTCAGAGTCCAGCCTCGTCGGCAACGCTCCCGACTTCTTTCCTGCATTGAAATGCTCTAGCAGCAGCTGTCGATAGGCCTGCAGCAGCGCCCTGACTTCCGCCTTTATGGGAGAGTCTGCGGGCCGCTGCAGCTCGTGAAAAATGACCCTAGGGACGCCGGGATGGGCGATCACGAATGCCACGTGGGCATGGAACGCCGCTTCGAGAGCGAGCGCGCCCGGGCATGTTGCCCGCACGGCTTGCTCCAGCTCAAGCAGCAAATGCTCGCGCACCCACTTCATTGCCGCCAGCCAGATCGCGTCCTTGGTCGGGAAATGCTTGAACAAGGCGCCCTGCGTGACACCAACGGCGCTGGCTATGTCGCCGGTGGTGATTGCCGCTGGACTGATGTCCCGGGCGAGATTCAACGCAGCCATGACGATTTCCGCCTGGCGCTGCTCGGTGGGCAGTCTGGTCTGCATGTTGAGGGCTTTCAATGACAACGCAGGTAAGTAATTCAATACTTACTATGATACACGTTGCTCTGTGCGCAGTGATTTCAGGAATTGAAGCAACGGGTAGTGCACGCTGGGCCGCAGTGCGGCAATCCACCGCAAGCCAACCCTCACCAATCCAAAAAGATGGCCGCAGTCGTCAGGACCGATCAGCCACAGCGCCCCAAGAGCCTGCGTCTTTGCGTCAAGGCAAAACCATGCCATTGGCTCAGTTCTAGATTACGACGCTTTGCTGGCCATCCACTGGGCTCATGTCACCTATCGAATCGGTTCCACACCTCGTTTGCCCGGCAGGGTCTCTGCGCGCCCTGAAGCTCGCTGTAGATGCCGGGGCAGATGCCGTTTACCTCGGGCTAAAGAACGCCACCAATGCCCGCAACTTTGCAGGCCTGAACTTTGATGATGCGCAGGTTCGCGAGGGCGTTGCGTATGCCCACGCCCGTGGCCGACAGGTGCTGATGGCACTTAACACCTACGCCGATGCGCGCGACGAAAGCCCCTGGAAGCAGGCGGTGGATGCTGCTGCCACGCTGGGTGCTGATGCCTTGATCGTGGCAGACACCGCTGTGATGGCGTACGCGCGGGACGAGCACCCGGGGCTGCGCTTGCATCTCTCCGTACAAGCTTCAGCGACCAGCTACGAGGCCATTGAGTACTACCGCCAGCGCTACGGCATCCAACGCGCGGTGCTGCCGCGCGTGCTGACGCTGCAACAGGTGCAGCACGTCATACGCAACACGACGGTGGAAATCGAGGTCTTCGGCTTTGGCAGCCTGTGTGTCATGGTGGAAGGGCGCTGCGCCCTCTCCTCCTACGCGACCGGCCAGTCACCCAATACCGCGGGTGTGTGCTCACCACCCTCGGAAGTGCAGTGGCGGGATACAGCATCTGGTGTGGAGGCGCGTCTGGGCGGGGTGTTGATCGACCGCTATGGCTCGGAGGAAGGCCGCGCCTACCCGACCCTTTGCAAGGGGCGCTTCGATGTAGGCACTGCACTGAAGCACGACTACGCGCTCGAAGAGCCGACCAGTTTGAACACCCTGGCGCTCCTGCCACAACTTGCAGCCAGCGGCGTGAAGGCCATCAAGATCGAAGGTAGGCAGCGCAGCCCCAGCTATGTGGCCAGTGTGACGAGGGTCTGGCGTCAAGCCCTGGACAGCTTGGCCGAAGGCAACCGTTTTGTCGTGGCGCCGGCATGGCAAAGCGAACTTGCGCGCTGGGCCGAAGGCCAGCAGCACACCCTGGGCGCCTATGACCGGCCCTGGAGATGAAAGACCAGCACATGAAAACCACCCACCCGATCACACTCACGGTTGGTCCTCTGCAGTACTGGTGGCCACGCCAGCAACTGACGCAGTTCTACGCCGAGCTGGCTGAAGGCCCGGCCCAGACCATGGTGCTGGCGAGGTGACCTGTTCGCGCCGCAATGAGTTCAGCTTCAACGATTGGCTGGCCCTGGGCCGCGACTTGCAGGCCTGCGGGAAGACCGTGCGCCTGGCAACCATGCCCCTGCTGATGAGCGAGGCCGAGTTGCGCACGCTGCGCCGCAGCGTAGAACAAGAGGAGTTCGAGATCGAGGCTGGCGATGCTGCAGCCTTGCAGGCATGGAGCCGACTCCCTATCTCTCAGAGACGGCCACTGGTTCTGGGTCCGCACCTCAATATTTATAGCGCGAGCGCACTGCAAGAGCATCTGACGGAGCCCGGCATCAGCGCCTGGGTACCAGCCATGGAGCTCTCGCTGGATGCCATCGCTCGCATCAATCCGCCGGGACTCGGGCAGACAGTTCCGACCGAGGTTTTTGGCTTCGGCCGTATGCCCTTGGCGTTTTCAGCACGCTGTTTCACCGCGCGCCACCATCGACTGAGCAAGGACCAATGCGAGTTCCGATGCCGGGACGATGCCGATGGCCTGCTGCTGCGCACCGGCGAGGGGCAGCCCTTTCTTGCACTCAACGGGATCGCGACACAGTCCGCGACGATGCAATGTCTGATCGCGCAAGGGCCAGAACTTCGCAAAGCAGGCGTTACTCGCCTACGGCTCTCACCTTGCAGCCGGGGCTTTGCCGAGGTGCTGCAGCAGTTCGACGCGGTATTCAATCAAGGCGCTTGCGCCGCCGCCGCCTTGGAGCAGCTGCAGGCGCTGCCACTGCCTGGCGCCCTGGTTCATGGATTCGCCCAACGTCAACCTGGCATGCAGGAGGTCGCCCATGTCTGAAACCTCTGCTGTGCGGCGTTTGCTGAAGACGACACGCTCTCTGGTTCGGCGCCTGCCCACCGAGCCCCCCTCCTTTCTGGCTGCGCGTGCGCTGGACCAGCTGCTATGGCCACGTCTGGACGCAGCACAACGCCAGGCCTTGCAGGGCCGTGTCGTCGAGCTGGAGTTGATCGAGCCAGGGCTGCGGCTGAGGCTCCAGCTCGGGCCGCAAGGATTTCGAGTCGCACGGGCAAGGGACGGCGCCACAGCGCTTACCTTGCGTGCACGCAGCGAGGCCATCTGGCGCCTGCTGCGAGGTCAGGAGGACGCAGACCGCCTCTTCTTCGAACGCGCCCTCGTGATGGAGGGCGACACTGAGTATGGGCTAATCCTCAAGAACACACTGGATGCGATCGGCCCCCTCATCAAGGACTGGCCGGCAAGCGGCCTGCACCAGTAATCAGGCGACAGATGCAGAGACGTGTTTTCATGAGCGCACTGACTGCGCTGAACTCGACCCTTACTCCGGCCCAAAGCTGGGCTGCCAGCATCTCAGAGGCGTCATCCCAGGATCTGGCCCTGGCATGGCGCAGCGGCAGCGCCCTGAGCGACAGCCAGCCTGGCGCAGGCAGTGCCGATCATGTGGGACTGGTCAGGCTGAACTGGCAAGCCAAGCAGATCAGCTTGCTGCGAGCCCTGCGCGTGCCCGGCCGTGCCCATGGCCTGGTGGCCGACCGCCGTGGCGGCTTCTACGCTGTGGCGACGCGGCCTGGCACCTGGCTCATTCATGTCGATTCGGACGCAAATCGTCCCCCGCGATTGCTGAACCCAGTCAGTGACGAGTCCTCGTCGCGAACCCTGAACGGTCACCTGCTTCTCAGCGCTGACGGACGCTGTATCTACAGCACGGAGACTGATGCGCGCAGCGGTCTGGGCTGGATTGTCCGACGCGACGCGCAAAGCCTGCGTTGCGAGGAGGCATGGCCCAGTCATGGCATGGACCCGCACCATCTGCTGCTGGATGAGACGGATGCTAGCCTGCTGGTAGCCAATGGAGGTATCCCGCGCGATGCGGCCGGACGGAAGCACTCACTGGACGTGATGGACCCCAGTCTGGTGCGGCTGAGTACCCAGGACGGGCGCCTGCTCGGCCGCTGGCAGCTGCCCGACAAGCGGCTGAGCCTGCGCCACATGGCCTGGTCGCAGGGCGGCGAACGCCGCCTGCTGGGCATCGGCTTACAGGCGGAGCACGACAGCACCGAGGCGCGCCGCTCGGCGCCGCTGCTGGCGGTTTTCGATGGCCAGCAGCTCAGCCTGCCGAGTTGGGCCGCTGATGGTGCGGGCTATGCCGGAGACATCGCCGCTGGCCCAGGCGGCAGCTTTCTGCTCAGTGCACAGAAGGCCGGCCGCGGCTTGCTGTGGCATCCAGACGCGCCGACCGATCTGCTTCGTTTGGCCGACTTGCGCGAAGTCTGCGCGCTGGTCAGCTGGTGCAGTCAAACCGGCGAAACCGGCCTGCTGATGGCGGCCGCCTCTGGCATTGCGCGCTGGCAAGCCAGCGGCGCACGCATGCTGGCCTGGCCCGGTGCCATGGCACCCGACAACCATGCAGCGCTGATCCTGTGAGTGACATACCGATGAGCACTGCGATGAACCTGACCCAGCAACTGCTGCTGGCCCTGAAGGCACGTGGCGCCACTGAGGTCTTCGGCATTCCCGGCGACTTCGCACTGCCACTGTTCGGCGCGATCGAGAAGGCCGCCATCCTGCCCCTTCACACGCTCTCGCACGAGCAGGCCTGGGCTTCGCGGCAGACGCTGCAGCTCGAGTTCGCGGCGGGCTGGGCGTGGCCGCCGTCACTTATGGCGCCGGTGCGTTGAATATGATCAATCCCGTCGCCAGCGCTTACGCCGAGCGGGTGCCGCTGGTGGTGATATCGGGGGCGCCGGCCGCCCATGAGGCAGCCAGCGGCTTGATGCTGCACCACCAGGTGAAGACCCTGGACTCGCAGTGGCGGCTGTTCGAGGAGGTGACAGTGGACCAAGCGCGGCTCGACGATCCCGCTACCGCTCCAGCCTTGATTGCACGGGTACTGGACAGTGCGCTCCACCGCTGCGGCCCGGTGTATCTGGAGATTCCGCGCGACTGCCCCGAGCGCGAATGCGGCCCGGTGCCGGATGAGGCGCCGGTGCTCGTGGACCGCGAACGACTGGACGCCTGCGCTGACGAGTTGCTGGCGCGGCTGCGCCAGGCGTACCGACCGATGCTGCTGGTTGGTGTGGAAATACGCCGCTTCGGTATCGAAGCTCAGGTGGCTGAACTGGCGCTCCGGCTGGATATTCCCGTGGCCACCACGCTGATGGGCCGCGGCCTGCTGAACGGCTCGGGCTGCCGTCTGGCCGGCACCTATCTGGGCCTGGCCGGCGATGCGGCATTGACTGAGCAAGTCGAAAGCTCAGACGCGCTGGTGCTGCTGGGCGCTATCGTCAGTGATACCAATTTCGCAGTTTCAGCCAAACGCATCGACTTCCGCCATGCGATCCGGGTCTGGCAGGGTCAGGTCGAGATGGGTCACCATATCTACCCAGATGTGCCGATCTCTGCACTGGTCGAAGCCCTGCTTCAGCGGCTCCCGACCCGAGCACCCAAGCCCGAGTCAACCCCGGCGCCATTTGCCATTGCGCTGCCGGCGCCTGAGGAGCCGGTGACACCAGCGGCGATCGCCGCCGCTGCCAATGCGCTGATGCTCGCCCATGGGAGCATGCCCGTCGCCTGCGACGTGGGTGACTGCCTTTTCACGGCGCTGGACTTGCTGCCCACCGACCTGATCGCTCCTGGCTACTACGCCACCATGGGTTACGGTGTGCCCGCAGCGCTGGGCCTGCAGGTAGCTACCGGTCGACGCCCCCTGGTGCTGGTGGGCGACGGCGCCTTTCAGATGACGGGCTGGGAGCTGGGCAATGCGAGGCGCCTGCGCTGCGATCCCATCGTGCTGCTGCTCAACAACGCGAGCTGGGAGATGCTGCGCACCTTCCAGCCCGAGGGCGGATACCACGACCGCGGCGATTGGAACTTCGCCTCGATGGCCTCCGGCATGGGAGGCACGGGCTACCGGGTCGAGACAGTGGGCCAGCTGCAAGAAGCCCTGTTCTGGGCCCAGGCACGGCGCGGGAGCTTCCAGCTGATCGATATCCGTCTGGCACCCGGTGTGCTCTCGCCTACGCTGCAGCGCTTTGTGGCAGCAGTCAAACGTCTGTCGATGCCGACCTGAGCTTTTTCAAGGGACAGGTCTGGCTGGCCGTAGTCCAGCGCAAGCACACTCCCTATACTGACCTAACGCGGCAAGAGAGCTGTGTCGCCTGCCAGCCGCCCAACAGGGAGAAGCAGATGCCAACGGTTGAGAACTTGACGATCGGTGCCCGGCTGACGCTGGGTTTTGCTGCTGTGATCGCACTCCTGCTGCTGATCGCGGTCATGGGCAGTCTGGGTGCGCGAAGCATTGCGCAAAGTGGCAGCCATATCTACGAAGACCGCGCGGTGCCGCTGCAGCACCTGGCCCGGGTCAACTCGTTGATGTTGCAGAACCGCGTTTTGGTTGCCGAAATGATGGCAGAACCGGTCAGCTTGAGCGAGCTGGACTCGAGGCTGCGCGCGAACATTGAGCAGGTCACAGCGGCCTGGAAGGCCTACGCCGCTTCGGCCATGACCGCCCAGGAATCTACGATGGCAGACGCTTTCCTCGCGGTGCGCACTCGCTATGTGAAGGATGGGCTGCTGACGGTGCGTGACGCTGTGAGGGACAGTTCCATGGACATCGCTGCACGTACCTACAAGTCGGTGGTCGTGCCGATGGGCGCCGATGCCCAGCAGGGTATCGACGGACTGATCAAGCTGCAGATCGACGAGGCGGCCAAGGAGTACACCGAATCCCGGCAGCAGGAGCGTCAGGTGTTGATGCTGAACATCGTGGGCACACTCGTAGCCATTGCGCTGGGCGCTTGGCTGGCCTGGCAAGTGAGTCGCTCCATCACTGGCCCGATTCGCCAGGCCCTGGGCTTGGCAGAGCAGGTCGCCGCCGGTGATCTGAGCGCCAGCATACGGGCCAGCGGCCGCAACGAGATGGCTCAATTGCTGCAAGCCTTGGGTCGCATGACCGAGAACCTGCGCGTCATCGTGAGCCAGGTGCGAGACAGCAGCGAGAGCATCAGCACCGGATCCAGCGAGATCGCAACAGGCAACGCTGACCTCAGCGCTCGCACCGAGAGTCAGGCCAGCAATCTGCAGCAGACCGCTGCGACGATGGAGGAACTCTCCAGCACCGTGCGCAACAACGCACAGACAGCCGCCCAGGCACAGCAACTGGCTGGCGGAGCCAGCCAAGCCGCGAACCGTGGCGGCGAGGTGATGAACGAGCTCGTGAGCAGCATGCACGCGATCTCAGCGTCGTCGAACAAGATCGCCGAGATCATCGGCGTCATTGACAGCATCGCCTTCCAGACTAATATCCTGGCGCTGAACGCAGCGGTGGAGGCTGCGCGCGCCGGTGAACAGGGCCGCGGCTTTGCCGTGGTGGCCGGCGAAGTCCGCAGCCTGGCTCAACGCAGCGCCGAGGCGGCCCGCGAGATCAAGAGTCTGATCGGCAATAGTCAGAGCCAGGTCGAGAACGGCAACCGGCTCGCCGAGCATGCCGGCGGCGCCATGCAGAACATAGTGGCCGAGGTTCAGCGGGTCAGCACGCTGATCAGTGAGATCGCCAGCGCCAGCAGCGAGCAGTCGCGCGGCATCAGCCAGGTCGGCGAAGCAGTAGGCCAGCTTGATCAGGTGACACAGCAGAACGCCGCGCTGGTGGAGCAAAGCGCTGCCGCAGCCGAAAGCCTTCGCAACCAGGCGCAGCAACTGGCTGAGCTTGTCGCGAGCTTCAAGCTGCGTTGATTCAGCAGCCCACAGCTCCACACCATTACACGCGGCTCATCGGTCTATGCGATGCAACACATGCTGCACTGATCAGTAAGCGCTTCTTGAGCGAGCATCTGCGCTGCCGAACACGAGCGGCCATCTGATCTACCGGCTTCGGCTTGCTGGAGCCTGTAGTGCCCGTCAACAGCAAGGGCGGCAAGATGGCGACGGCTCGGACGAACAGAGAATCGTCGTCCGCTGACTGTGCAAATTGGGCACGCGGATAAGGGAATTGGTGTGTGCGGCAGCAAGGCGGAGTGAACGCGAGGCCACCACAAATGGTGGGCATAAACCTCGCGCGCTCACGCCACCGCCGCTGGTCGTAAGACCAGACTGGGAACGTGCACCTTGAGCAGATCCAGCAACCACGACAGCCGGTCGAAGCTTGACGTCAGATGTTGGGCCGGCTGCCAATGCTGTGTCGCTCGGGCTTCCTGCAGCACCCAGTGCTTCACGCCCCGGGCGGCCAACTGGGTTCCGGTCCTCAGCAGCTGAGGCTCATCGATCCACTCCGGGTGATAGGTCGTGCGGCACTCATAGCTGAGGCCTGTGCGGTGATGCGCTTCCACAATCAGGTCCAGGCACTGCAGCACGGGCTGATGGGCGCCTTTGGCCCCAGTCACCCGGCTGTAGCTGCCTTGGGCATCGAGCGAAGCCTTCAGGTCCAGCCCGACCCAATCGAGCAAGGGCAGGATCTGCTTCAGCTTGGCCGGATAGATGCCAGCAGTATGCAGTCCTGTCGCGAACCCCAGATCGCGCACCTGCTCAAGCGCGCTCGCAAGGCTCCTATCGATCAGAGGTTCTCCGCCGCTGAACACGACGCCGTCGAGCAGCCCCCGACGACGCTTCAGCCATGCCAACAGTGTGCCGCCATCAAGCTTGGCCGCCGATCGCTGCTGCAAGTCCTCGTTGTGGCAGTACGTGCAGCGCCAGGGGCACCCCTGCACGAACACCACAGCAGCCAGATGTCCCGGCCAATCCGACGTGCTGAACGGCGTCAGCCCGCCTACGCAAAGATCCTTCATCTGGCTGCCCTTCTCTGTGCTCAGCGTCCCACAGGCACGCGCGACTCCTCGAAGTGCAGCCGCTCGCGAAACTCACCCTGCTTTCCTGTGTTGAAGGAACTGACCGGGCGGTGATATCCCATGACCCGCGTCCATACCTCGCAGCGCTGCCGCTCCTCATCGCGCAGCAGCGGAGACTGGACTTGATTGAAGGACTGGTTCTGTTGTCGTTGCATAGTGATTGGCCTCCTTGGGCCTGGTTGTGGAGAGTAGAGATCAGGGGATGTGAGGTCCTTCAGGCGCAGGCAGCTTCGCTGCAGACCTGCTTCTTGCGCGCCAGCAACTCACCGTCGCATTTGGGGCAAAACTCGTGATGCCCGCTCAGATAGCCATGCTTGGGGCAGATCGAAAACGTTGGCGTGACAGTGATGTAGGGCAGGCGGAAGCTCGACAAGGACCGGCGCACCAGTTCGCGGCAGGCCGCGCTGCTTGAAACCGCCTCGTTCATGTACAGGTGCAGCACGGTGCCTCCCGTGTATTTGCGCTGCAACTCGTCCTGGCGCTCCAGCGCCTCGAAGGGATCATCGGTAAAGCCCACCGGCAGTTGCGAGCTGTTCGTGTAGTAGGGCTGCTCTGGTGTTCCCGCCTGCAGGATTCCTGGGAAGCGCTTGCGGTCTTCCTTCGCGAAGCGGTAAGTCGTTCCTTCCGCTGGCGTGGCCTCCAGGTTGTAGAGATGCCCGGTCTGTTCCTGGAACTCCACCATGCGCGCACGGACATGGTCCAGCAAACGCACTGCCATGGCATGGCCGGCTGGCGTCGTGATGTTCTCCCGGTCCGCGCTGAAGTTGCGGAGCATCTCGTTGACGCCGTTGACTCCCAGCGTCGAAAAGTGGTTGCGCAGAGTTCCCAGGTAGCGCCTCGTGTATGGGAACAATCCCTCATCGATCAGACGCTGGATCACCTTGCGCTTGATCTCCAAACTGTCGCGCCCTAGTTCCAGCAGGCGATCCAGAGCGGCCAGCAGTCCAGACTCATCACCGGCGTGCAGATGGCCCAGGCGCGCGCAATTGACAGTCACCACCCCCAGGGAGCCGGTCTGCTCGGCAGAGCCGAAAAGGCCATTGCCCCGTTTGAGCAACTCGCGCAGGTCGAGCTGAAGCCGGCAGCACATCGAGCGCACCATATTCGGCTGCAGTTCGGAGTTCAGGAAGTTCTGGAAATACGGCAAGCCGTAGCGCGCCGTCATCTCGAAAAGCGCTTGCGAGTTGGGACTGTCCCAATCGAAGTCACGGGTGATGTTGTAGGTGGGGATGGGAAAAGTAAAGGCGCGCCCCTTGGCATCACCGGCCATCATCACGTCGATGTAAGCACGGTTGATCAGGTCCATCTCGGCCTGCAGATCACCGTAGCAAAACGGCATCTCGCGCCCGCCGATCATCGGCACCTGCTCTCGCAGGTCGTCCGGACAAGTCCAGTCGAAGGTCAGATTGGTGAACGGCGTCTGTGTGCCCCAGCGCGAAGGGACGTTGAGGTTGTAGATCAGCTCCTGCATCGCCTGGCGGACCTGCGCGTAGCCCAGAGCATCCTTGCGCACATAGGGCGCCAGATAGGTGTCGAAGCTGGAGAAGGCCTGTGCGCCCGCCCACTCGTTTTGCAAGGTGCCGAGGAAATTGACGATCTGCCCGACCGCGCTGCTCAGATGTTGGGGCGGGCCGGCTTCAACTTTTCCGGGAACACCGTTCAGCCCCTCGTTTAGCAGCGTACGCAAGGACCAGCCGGCGCAGTAGCCACTCAGCATGTCGAGGTCATGGATGTGGATGTCCGCCTCCCGGTGGGCCTGGCCGATCTCAGGCGGGTAGACCTGGTCCAGCCAGTAATTAGCCACAACCTTCCCGGATACGTTCAGGATCAGCCCCCCCAGGCTCCAGCCCTGGTTGGCATTGGCCTTGATGCGCCAATCCTGCTGACCCAGGTATTCGTCCATCGTCGCCTGCACATCGACCAGGGTCTGCCGAGCCTTGCGCAGGCTGCGGTGCTGTTCCCGGTAGACGGCATAGGCGCGAAGCGTCCGGCGGTACCCGGCGTCGAATAGCGCAGCCTCAACCAGATCCTGCACCGCCTCGACAGTCGGCCTGCAGATCTGCTGTGCGGCAAGCGAAGGCAAGACCTGCTCGTAGGTGAGGCGCCGCGCGCCGCCAGCGTCGAGTTCATCGCAAGCAGCACCCGCCCGGACCAGAGCATGAACAATCTTCTCGGGATCGAACGGCAGCTCACGCCCATCGCGTTTGCTGATCAAGGAAGGCAGTCCGGGCAATGGATAGGTCTGAGCAGGGAGTTTCATGGACATGTTGTGTCTGCCGCTGCGGCGGCGTCTGGGCAAAGAAGGGTGGGTCTCTGATGCGCGCATATGGCAGTTCTCTTCAGCGGCAAGCCGAATGAGACACACACATTTAGTGTTCAACTTCGATGTCAGACACTATATGTAGTGCTCGAAGGCGAATACCGAAAGACTGCTCAGAGTTTGCGCAGGCGCAAACCCGGTGCGCTGCCAGCTGAAAACACCGATGCGGGAGACGACATTGCGCGAGCATCGTTCTGAACTGACCCAGGACAAGTTCCACATCAAGGCCAGAAGTGCTCCACGACATATGGCGTTAGGGCATGACGGGTTCTTCGAGGCCCGGCTGCGTTCAACAGGCCGGCATGGAAGCTGCTCGACGCCCTCGCTGAATAGCGCAGACCTCGGCGCAGGAGTCGCCGATCACCGCGTCGTGCAGGGTGACCCGACCGGTGGCTGGAACGCGGAATTCGGCCAGTACCGCGCGCGCGACTGCGCTGCAGCGGGAACACCGGGCCGACACAAGGCTGCCCCCTCCTGAGGCCCCTCTGGCGGTGTAGCGTCTCAGCCAACGCCGAGTCGCAGCGCCAGGCAGACCATGCCGAAGGAGTCGCCCGAAAACGCCTGCTCGCCCCAAGGCCCTGGGGCGCAGCGGCTCAAGTCGGCCGCATCAGCGAAGCATCACTGCCTGCCCTTCGCGATTGAAGACGGCCAAGCCTTGCACTTGCCCGACACGGACCGACTCAACCAGTTTGCGCAGCGCCGTGTCGACTTCACGCGCCTCGGCTGCGGCAGCAATTGCCCCAGCAAAAACTAGCACCCAGGCTTGCCCCATGGCGTCGGCTTCGCCGGCCAGAGATGCAAAGTCGGACAGCTCCGTCACGCACTTGTCGACGCACATCAGAGGAGTGATCTCGCCGCCGGCTCCCTGCTCGAAGGCTGCGCGCTCGGCTTGGCTGGCCTCCTCGCCAAGGCTTGCGCCAACAAAAACCATCAGCAGACGCTGAGGCTCCGCTTGCTGGCGAGCAGCCAGCAAGAGTTCATCAAATGAGGAAATGTTCATGCGGATCAGTGTACGAGGGAGCAGTCCCCGAGCGCAGTTTTGCAGCGTGGCCGCCACGCAGGGGATCCCAAGCGACGCAAAACTTGGATTTCTTATACAGCTTCAAGGAAATTCCCGAGCGTTTCCCTAGGCTGTCGGCATCCCAATCTATCCCCGGAGGATGACCATGAGCCGAGGCTTCACCAGCCAGATGGCGCGCAATATTTTCTACGGTGGCACGGCATTCTTCGTGTTGCTGTTTGCCGTGCTGATCTTCGACACCGAGCAACGCATCCCGGCGCGCTCGAAGTCGGGCGACATCACCCCGGCCGTCGTGCGCGGCAAACACATCTGGGAAACCCGCAACTGCATCGGTTGCCACACGCTGCTGGGCGAAGGGGCGTATTTCGCCCCCGAACTGGGCAATGTCTACACGCGCCGCGGCCCGGACTTCATCAAGGCATGGATGAAGGCCCAGCCCACCCAGGCACCAGGCCGGCGCCAGATGCCCCAGTTCCATCTGACGGATGCCCAGCTTGACGACATGGTCGAGTTCCTGAAATGGACCAACGGCGTGGACACCGAGAAGTGGCCGCCCAACATCGAGGGGTAAGCACGAAATGAAAACCGCTACGCTCAAATTCAAGTCGCAATCCGTCGCTCGCCTGTATTTCATCGGCGCGATCGGGTTGTTCATCGGTCAGATCGTGTTCGGCATCACGCTGGGCCTGCAATACCTGATCGGCGATCTGTTCTTCCCCTACATCCCCTTCAACATCGCCCGCATGGTGCACACGAACCTGCTGATCGTGTGGCTGCTGATGGGCTTCATGGGCTCGGCCTACTACCTGGTGCCAGAGGAGGCCGAGACCGAGCTTTACAGCCCCAAGCTGGCGATTGCGCTGTTCTGGATCTTCCTGGCCGCTGGCGCAGCCACCATCCTGGGTTATCTGCTGGTGCCCTACGCCACCCTGGCGCAAGCCACCGGCAATGACATCCTCGCCACCATGGGCCGCGAGTTCCTCGAACAGCCGCTACCTACCAAGCTAGGCATCGTGGTGGTGGCGTTGGCCTTCCTGTTCAACATCAGCATGACGGTGCTCAAAGGCCGCAAGACCGCGATCACCCTGGTGCTGCTGATGGGCTTGTGGGGCCTGGCGTTGATGTTCCTGTTCAGCTTCGTCAACCCCAGCAATCTGGTGCGCGACAAGATGTACTGGTGGTTCGTCGTTCACCTCTGGGTGGAAGGCACCTGGGAGCTGATCATGGGCGCGCTGCTGGCCTTCGTGCTGGTGAAGACCACCGGCGTGGACCGCGAGGTGATCGACAAGTGGCTGTATCTGATCATCACGATGGCCCTGGTCACCGGCATCCTGGGCACCGGCCACCACTTCTTCTTCATCGGCCTGCCGGGCTACTGGCAGTGGGTGGGCAGCGTGTTCAGCGCGATGGAGCCTATACCCTTCTTCATGATGACCTTGTTCGCCTTCAACATGGTGCAGCGTCGCAAGCGCGAACATCCCAACCAGGCAGCAGTGCTGTGGGCAGTGGGCTGTGCGGTGATGGGCTTCCTGGGCGCGGGCCTGTGGGGCTTCATCCACACGCTGAGCCCGGTGAACTACTACACCCACGGCAGCCAGATTACGGCGGCACACGGCCACCTGGCTTTCTACGGCGCCTATGTGCTGGTGGTGATCGCAGTGATCAGCTATGCCATGCCCATCCTGCGCGGTCGCGAGGCCAACTCCAAGCGCGCCCAGGCCTGGAGATG
>JACDQM010000167.1 GCA_015657635.1 Roseateles sp. | reverse complement strand
CGGCCGGCCGAGCATGAGCTGGTCCGAGTCGGTGGACGAGGCGCTGTGCTTTGGCTGGATCGACGGCGTGCGCCGCCGCATCGATGAAGAGCGCTACTGCATCCGCTTCACGCCGCGCCGCCCCGGCTCGATCTGGAGCGCGGTCAACCTCGCCAAGGTCGAGGCGCTGCGCGCCGCTGGCCGCATGACGCCGGCCGGCGAAGCGGCCTTCGGGCAGCGGCTGGCGCACAAATCGGCGGTCTATTCCTACGAGCAGCCGCCGCAGCCGCTGGCTGAGCTGAGCCCCGCCGAGCTCCGCCTGTTCAAGCGCGACAAGAGCGCCTGGGCCTTCTTCAACGACGCCCACCCGCCCAGCGCGCGCAAGACATTGCTGCACTGGGTCTGCTCCGCCAAGAAGGCCGAGACCCGCGCCGCCCGGCTGGCCAAGCTGATCGCCGCCTGTTCGGCCGGCCAACGAATGCGCTAGTGGCCTGTCCCGCAAGTCACTGCACAAGAATGAAGGCGATGGATTCCGTGCCAGACCGAGGCGTGAACCGCAGCGATACCCCGCGGTATCGCGAGGATTCACAACGCTGGGCTGGCGCGGAAGACGCGGCTTCATGTGCAGGAACTTGTGGGACCGGCCACGATCAGCACAGGGATTTCAGCTAGATGGACGCTACTGAAAACCGCTAGCATCACAGCCCGATCCCACGCCCGCGAAAGGTCGCCGCCATGGACAAGGCCACACTGAAGCGCGAAGCCACCCAGTGGCGCGCCGGCTATTACAAAGGCCAACGCAACTGGAGCGCCGCGCATCACAGCAGCATCTACGGCTCCATCGTCTGCAGCGTGGTGGCGGGTGCGCTGCTGCAGATCAAGGGCATGGATGCCGGCTATGCAGCGGTACTCACCTCGATTGCAGCGGCGCTCAGCAGTGCCGCCGCGGCTGGCGGATTCCAGCGCAAATGGCGCAGCAACCGCCTGAGCCGCAGCCGGGTGGACGGCCTGCTGATCGACATCGAGGCGGAAGGGGCCGATCTGCCCCGACTGGCACGCCAGCTCAAGGCCATCATCGCCGAGCATGACCGCGAGGTGGTGCGCGACGAAGGCAATGGCAGCGCCGCTGCTGATCCACCGCCCTCACCCGCAGCGCCAGGCCAGCCGGCCGACAAGGCGGCCGCGCCAGCTCCGTGATGCAGAAGCAGCTCGATCCCCAAGCCGCATCGACAGCGACGCCCTCGACGGCGCCGCCGCGCTGGGTCAACGTGGCCATTCCGGCGCTGATCGCCACCGCGTTCACGCTGCTGCTGGTGTTCATGCTGCTGAGCCCGGTGCTGCTGCCGGCCTTGAACCTGCCCACGGGCGCCGATGCCGAACAGGCCGAGGCCTTGCGCGCCGCTGTCACCCACCATTTTCCGCCGCGCGGCACGGCGGAAGCGCCAGCCGCGCAGGCGATCTATACCGACTTCACGCGGCGCAGCAGCACGCTGCTGGTCTATGGCGTCATCGACCCGGCCGCGCAGCAGCAGATCGTGCAGCAGCTGCGCCAGGCCCAGCAGCGGCTGGAGCCCAGCCGGCCGGTGGAGGTCCGCTTCCTGGAGCGCGAAATCTGGGTCAAGGACGGCTCGACGGGCTACCGCCGGGGCAAGGAAACACTGCTGCGCCGCGAGCTGATCCGCTGAGGCCGCTATGCTTGGCGGCACATGCTGCGCACCACGCGCAGCAGCAAGGAGACTCGCGATGAGCCAGCCCCGCGTCACCGGCATCGGCGGTGTGTTCTTCAAGTCCAGCGATCCCAAGGCGCTGGGCGAGTGGTACCGCAAGCATCTGGGTATCGATGTGCAGCCCTGGGGCGGTGCCGCCTTCAGCTGGGCCACGCCCGACAACCCGCGCGGCATCGGCACCACCGTCTGGAGCCCCTTCGCCGCCGACACCGGCTACTTCGCGCCCAGCCCGGCGCCTTTCATGATCAATTACCGTGTCGCCGACCTGCACGCGCTGCTGGCCCTGCTGCGCAGCGAAGGCTGCACGGTGGATGACAAGGTGGAAGAGTCGGAGTACGGCAAGTTCGGCTGGGTGATGGACCCGGAGGGCAACCGCCTCGAACTCTGGCAGCCGCCCGAGGGCCAGTGAGGCGAGCTAGGCCATGAGTGAAGCCAAGACCCGCCCCACCGACACGCCGCTGCAGAGCTATCTGGACGGCATTGCCGACCTCCAGCGACGCGCCGACTGCGCACAGATCGCCAGTCTGATGCAAGGCCTGAGCGGCTGCCCGCCCGTGCTGTGGGGCGCCAGCATCGTCGGCTTCGGCAGCTACCACTACCGCTACGACAGCGGGCGTGAGGGCGACTTCTGCCTCGTCGGTTTCTCAGCGCGCAAGGACAGCATCAGCCTCTACCTGCTGGCCGGCTTCGACGGCGCTGCAGGGCTGCTCCAGCAGCTCGGCAAGCACAAGACCGGCAAGGCCTGCCTGTACATCAAGCGCCTGGCCGATGTTCAGACGGCGGTGCTGGAGCAGCTGATCCAGCGCTCGATCGACGAGACCCGCCGGCGCTGGCCCGACACGGCTTGATGCGCGTGCGCTCTGCGGGCAAAGCCGGGCTGGCAAGCCCACCGGCCTGCGCGACACTGTGGCCATGGCGACGTCAAAGACCCCCCTCACGCCCGCTGCAGCACGCAAGACGCCAGCGGCCCGCAATCACCCCCTGAGCGTTGACGACCTCTGGGCCTTCGAGCGCATCGGCGCGCTGAGCCTGGCGCCCGACGGCGCGCATGCGGTCTGTTCGGTCACCCGCAGCTCGATGGCCGACAACAACTCCAGCTCCAGCCTGTGGCTGCTGCCCACCGCCGGCCGCAAGGCCGCACCGCGGCGCCTGACCGCCTGCGGCGACAAGGACGGCCAGCCGCAATGGTCGCCCAAGGGCGACCGCATCGCCTTCGTGGCCCGGCGCGAGCAGCAAGGCAGCAAGGACGCCAGCGCCCAGCTCTATCTGATCGCGCCCGACGGCGGCGAGGCCCAGCGCGTCAGCCAGTTCGGCCCCGGCGTGGATTCCTTCAAGTGGATGCCGGACGGCAAGCGCATCCTGTTCGCCGCCTGGGTCTGGCCCGAATTGAAAGGCGCCGCCGCACAGAACAAGCGCCACAAGAGCTTCAGCGAGCGCAAGGAAAGCGGCTACGCCACCAGCGAAGCGCATTACCGCTACTGGGACCACAACGTGCCGCAGGGCCGCGTGCTGCACCTGCTGCTGCTGGACCTGGGCAGCGGCCGCATCACCGATCTGTTCGAAGGCACAGCCCATGAGCTGCCGCGCGAGGCCGCCGGCACCAGCGCCTATGACATCAGCCCCGATGGCCGCAGCATCGCCTTCGTGCATGTCGCCGAGCAGCCAGTGCGCCCCGGCGCACGCTATGCGCTGAGCGAGATGGCGCTACCCAGCCGCCGCGTGCGCCGCCTCGTCGATGAGGCGGGCTGGGATTTCGATGCCCCCAGCTACCGGCCGGATGGCCGCGCGATTGCGCTGACCGCCGCCCAGATCGGCCACCGGCATACCGCCTTGAAACAGCTGGCGCTGCTGGAGCTGGACGGCAAGCCGGCCAGATCCGGCCAGGCGCGCTGGCACGTGATCAGCGATGCCGCCTGGGACTTCCACGCCGAGGCGCCGCTGCGCTGGGCCGAGGGCGGCCAGGCCCTGCTGTTCACCGCCGAGCAGCGCGGCCGCTGCCCGCTGTGGCGCCATGACATGGCCAGCGGCATCACCGCCCCGGCTGCGGTGGATGGCGGCTGGATCCAGGCCTTCGATGTGGCGGCAGGACTGATCGTCACCGCGGGCGACTCGGCGCTGCACCCGGTGCGTGTGCACGCGCACCGCGACGGTCAGGCGCTGCGTCTGGAGCGCTTCAACGATGCACTGCTGGCCAAGCGCCAGCTCGGCGAGGTGCGCGAAGTCAGCGTCAAGGGCGCGCAGGGCGAGCCGGTGCAGATGTGGCTGACCTTCCCGCCCGGCTTCGATGCGCGCAAGAAGCACCCGGTGATGCATGTGATCCACGGGGGGCCCTTTGCCGCGGCCGGCGACACTTTTGGCTACCGCTGGAATCCGCATGTGCTGGCCTCGCGCGGCCATGTGGTGGCGCAAGTCAACTTCCACGGCTCCAGCGGCTTCGGCTTTGCCTGGCGCGACAGCATCATGGGCCGCCAGGGCGAGCTGGAGACGCAGGACATCGAGGCCGCCACCGACTGGCTGCGCCAGCAGGCCTGGGTGGACAAGACCCGCATCAGCGCCACTGGCGGCAGCTATGGCGGCTTCCTGGTCGCGTGGATGAACGGCCATGTGAAGCCCGGCCGCTACCGCAGCTATGTCTGCCACGCCGGCGTGTTCGACCGCGTCGCCACCTTCAGCGCCGACTCCTATATGGACCGGCCGCGCGATCTGCATGCGCGCTACTGGGAAGACATGGACCGCGTGCTGGCGCAGAGCCCGCACAGCGCCGCCGCGCAGATGCAGACGCCCACGCTGGTGATCCACGGCGCGCTGGACTACCGCGTGCCCGACTGCAACGGCCTGGCCTACTACAACACGCTGAAGGCGCGCGGCATCGATGCCCGCCTGCTGTGGTTCCCCGACGAGAACCACTGGGT
This sequence comes from Roseateles sp., assembly GCA_015657635.1. Taxonomy (GTDB): domain Bacteria; phylum Pseudomonadota; class Gammaproteobacteria; order Burkholderiales; family Burkholderiaceae_C; genus JACDQM01. The sequence continues at coordinate 167,581 of JACDQM010000167.1, read as the reverse complement.
GCTCAAGCCGCGCAACAGCAAGCTCTGGTATCGGGAGTTCCTGGACTGGGTGCAGGCGCATGACCGGCCAGCCAAGCCGACCCACACGGCCGGAGCGCGAGACAGCCGCAAGCAGCGCACCCGCTGAACCGGGCGACGCGCACAATCAAGGCTCCAGGCCGCATGTGCACAAGGAGCCCTCATGGCCATTCCCCACCTCAGTTCAGGCCAGGTCATCAGCCTGCAGCCCCTGGGCGCTGCGCTGGCCGGTGCGCGAACCAGTGCGCTGGTGAAGTCCCAGGACATCGAGCTGGTGCGCATCGTGCTGCCGCAGGGCAAGGCGCTGGCGCCGCACGCCGTCAGGGGCGACATCACGCTGCTGTGCTTGGAGGGTGCAGTTGAGGTGGACATTGGCGACTCAAGGACGCGGCTTGAAACGGGTCAGCTGCTGTATCTGGCGGGCGGCGTGGCCCATGGTTTGCGCGCGCTCAGCGACGCCTCGCTGCTGCTGACGATCGCGCTGCGCGTCTGAGCAACAGAGGCCGGCAAGACAAGAAGGAAGAAGGCCCGCATGAGCTACACCTTGTACGGCAGCAGGGGCTCCGGCTCCGCCGCGATCGAAGCCGCGCTGGAGATCGCCGGGCAGCGCTATCACCTGGTGCGCGCTTCCAGCTGGGAGGCCGACTCGGCCCAGGCCGAGCTGGCGCGCGTCAATCCGCTGGGCCAGATTCCCACGCTGGTCCTGCCCGACGGGCAGGTGATGACCGAGAGCGCCGCGATGCTGATCGAGCTGGGCTTGCGCCACCCCGGCTGCGGCCTGCTGCCGGCCGATCCTGCTGATCGAGCCCAACACCTGCGCGGCCTGGTCTTCATCGCAGCCAACTGCTATGCGGCCATCAGCATCGGCGATTTCCCCGAGCGCTGGACCACGGCCAGCACCCAGCCGGCGCGCGACATGGTCCGCCAGGCGGCACGCCAGCGCCTGCACGCGCACTGGGATGTGTTGCAAACACGCTGCCGGCGCCGCAGCCCTTCCTCGCCGGCGCCGCGCCCGGCGCGCTGGACCTGCTGGCCGCGGTGGTCAGCAAATGGTCGGGCACACGCCAGCATCTGGCGCAGGCGCGGCCGGAATTCCTCGCGCTGCTCCAGCGCATCGAGTCCCACCCGAGCGTCGCACCAGTATTTGCGCGGCACTGGCCCTGAGGCGGCTCAGCGCGAGATCAGCGCCGCGTCAGCGCCACCGGGTCCAGCCACAGCGCCGCATCGGTTGGCACCGAGCCGGGCGCCAACTGCGGGTTGCTCAGCTGGATGAGGCGGCGGTCCTGCAGTCGGGCCTGGCGGATCGCGTCGCCATGAAAGCGCCAGAAATGCGCCTCGTAGCTGCCGTCGCGCACCATCGCGCGCAAGCCCTTCTCCAGACGGTCGGCCAAGGCATTGGCATCGCGGTGGCAATAGAAGTAGTAAGGCAGCGGGTAGTGGATCAGCAGGCTTTTCTCGACCACCAGCCCCGGCAGCTGGGCAGCACGCGCGGCCTGCTCGGCGAAGGCCTCGTTGACACCGCGCGGGAAGAGATCGAAACGCCCCTGATGCAACATGCGGAACAGCGCTTCGTAGTTGCCGGTCTCGACCTGGAAGCCGTGGGCGCGGTACATCTCCACCTCGGGCCAGGAGCTGCCCTGGCCCAACACGAAGCGGCGCAGACCGTCGGCATCACGGACGCGCCTCAGGGCGGCCTGGCTGCGCTCATGGATCAACGCCACCCGAAAGCCGAGCAGGCCGCGTCGCGTCGGCACCCGCACCGGGCGCAGATTCCGCTCAGGGACCGCCGAGGGCGACGCCCAGATCACGGAGAGCCCCGCGCCCTGCTCAAGCTGGACGATCTGACGCGCCAGCGTCTCCAAGGGAATGGAGGGCTGCAACTCGAACGGGCCATGGCTCGACTCGGTGCGCTCCAGTGCGGCACGCAGCAGCGCCACCAGATCGTCCGAGCGCGCATCCAGCGCCGAGATCGGCGCCGGGTAGACCACCTTCAGCGGCAAGCGCGGCTGGGCGTGCACCCAAGGCGCCGCGACCAGGCCGGTCACACCGAGCAGCAGACTGCGCCGTTGCCCTTGCATCGCAGCTGTGGGCTTGCTTGTATCCATCGCTTTCACGCTGGCACTGTAGCCCAGCAACAGACCGGCCAGCCTTCTTCAGCCGCGGGTTCGCTCATGGCACCATAGCCCCCATGGAATTCCGCCTGATCTACGAAGGCCCCCTGCACGGCCAGGGCGCCAAGTCGCCGCATAAATGGGAAATCCGCCGCGCGCTGCATCCGCAGCTGGAGCGGCTGTGGCAGGTGCGGCGGCCGCTGCACGAAGCCTCGGGCCATCTGCTGGCCTATCCAGCGCGGCCGGGTCAGACCTCGGTGATCGTCGAAAAAGGCGGCCTGCTGTTCGCGCCGCTGGTGACGCAACGCCTGGACCTGTATGTGGAGCTGTCGGTGCTGCTGTTCCGCCAGCAGCCGCGCGGCGCGCTGATCACCGATGGCGGCGATATCGACAACCGGCTGAAAACCCTGCTCGACGGCCTGCGCGTGCCGCATGGTTCGAACGAAGGCCGGCAGACCCTGCCCGATCAGCCCGACCCGCGGCCGCTGTTCTGCCTGCTGGAGGACGATGCGCTGGTCAGCAAGGTGACGGTGGAATCCGAACAGCTGCTGCGCCCGGCCAAGCCCGACGAAGTGGTGGCGGTGATCTCGGTGAACATCAAGCGCACCATGCTGACCCCGCACAACCTGGCCTTCTGATGAACAGCGCTGTCGAGACCCATGGCATCGCACCGGGCTTCAACGCCCGCCTGTGGCGGCGCTTTGTCACCATCGCCGCGCCCTACTGGCGCGCCTCGGATGAGCGCTGGCGCGCACTGGGCCTGCTGGCCCTGCTGATCCTGCTGCTGCTGGGCCAGACCGGCTTCAACCTGCTGTTCAACCATGAGAACGGCGAGTTCACCTCGGCGCTGGCGGCGCGCGATGCCGAGCGTTTCTGGGCCTCGATCCAGCGCTACACCTTGATCCTGGCGGCCGGCGTGCCGATCTACGCGCTCTACTACTACGTGCGCGACACGCTGGGCCTGCGCTGGCGGCGCTGGCTGACCGATCACTTCCTGCAGCGCTATTTCACGCAGCGGGCCTATTACCGGCTCAACACGCCGGACGCGATCGACAACCCCGACCAGCGCATCGCCGAAGACATCAACAGCTTCACCGGGCAGTCGCTGTACTTCTCGATGGTGGTGCTGGGTGCGCTGCTGCAGATGGTGGCCTTCGCCAGCGTGCTGTGGACGATCTCGCGCACCTTGGTCTACTTTCTGATCGGCTATGCGCTGCTGGCCACACTGTTCACCGGCTGGGCCTTCGGCAAGAAGTTGATCGCGCTGAACTTCAAGCAACTGCAGCGCGAGGCCGATTTCCGTTTCAACCTGGTGCGCGTGCGCGAGCATGCCGAGCCGATCGCGCTGCACGACGGCGAGGCGCGCGAGATGAGCACGCTCAAGCGCATCTTCGGCGCGCTCTATGCCAACTATCAGCAGGTGCTGCGCTGGCAGTTCAAGCTCAACCTGTTTCAGTACGCGCACAGCTTTCTGACCATCGTGCTGCCCAGCATCATCATCGCGAACGACGTGCTGTCGGGCGAGCTGGAGGTGGGCCGCGCGGTGCAGGCAGCTGGCGCCTTTGCCGCCATCCTCAGCGCGCTGACGGTGATCGTCGAGCACTTCGAGAGCCTCAGCCGCTTCTCGGCCGGCGTGAACCGCCTGCACGCCTTCGCCAGCACGCTGGACGCGCAGGGCGCGGTGCTGGACGGCAGCAGCGCCGGCAAATCGCAGATCGATGTGCAGCCCGATATGCAGCTGGGCCTGCGCGCGCTGACTGTCTACACGCCGCAGTACGAGCATCTGCTGGTGCGCGATCTGACGCTCAGCATCGAGCCCGGCCACGGCCTGGTGATCGCCGGCCCCAGCGGCGCGGGCAAGAGCTCGCTGCTGCGCGCCATCGCCGGCCTGTGGACCAGCGGCGAGGGTCAGGTCTTGCGGCCGGCCGGGCCGGACATGCTGTTCCTGCCGCAGCAGCCCTATCTGCCGCCTGGCGATCTGCGCTCGCAGCTGCTCTACCCGCATTGCGATCGCCACATCTCGGATGCCGAGCTGCAGGAATGGCTGGAGCGCGTCAACCTGCCCGATCTGGCGCAACGCTTCGGCGGCATGCACCGCGAGCTGGACTGGGCCAAGCTGCTGTCGGTGGGCGAGCAGCAGCGCCTGGCCTTTGCGCGCGCGCTGCTGGCCAAGCCGCGCTACCTGCTGCTGGACGAAGCCAGCAGCGCGCTGGATGCGGCCAACGAGGCGCGCCTGTACAGCCAGCTGGCCGAGTTCTCGATCACGCCGGTCAGCGTGACCCACCATCAGGCCCTGCTGCAATACCACCGCCAGGTGCTGGAGCTGCCCGGCGACGGCAGCTGGAGCCTGCACGCGGCGGCCGACTATCACTGGACTTGAGGAAGGCTCGACGATGGCTGAGCTGTTCGGATCGGATGCCTATGCGCCCAAGGAGATCGCCGCGCGCGTCAGCGAGGTGGGCGTCGGCAAGGCGCGGCTGCCGCTGCTGACCGTCACACTGCTGGGCCTGCTGGCCGGTGCCTTCATCGGCCTGGGCGCGCTGATGTTCACGCTGGTGGCCAGCGATGCGACGCTGTCCTTCGCGGTCTCGCGCCTGCTGGGCGGGCTTGTGTTCTCGCTGGGGCTGGTGCTGGTCAGCATCGCCGGTGCCGAGCTGTTCACCGGCAACAACCTGATCGCGATGGCCTGGGCCAGCGGCCGCGTCAGCACGGCCGAGCTGCTGCGCAACTGGGCCATCGTCTGCCTGGCCAACTTCATCGGCGCCGCCGGGCTGGCGCTGCTGGTCTGGCTATCGGGCCATGGTGCGCTGAATGGCGGCCGCGTGGGCGAGACGGTGATCCGCATCGCCAGCGCCAAGGCGCAGCTGAGCCTCGGCGAAGCCTTCTTTCGCGGCGTGCTGTGCAATGTGCTGGTCTGCATGGCGGTATGGATGACGCTGGCCGGCCGCAGCGTCACCGACAAGGTGCTGGCCATCGTGTTCCCGATCACCGCCTTCGTGGCCGCCGGCTTCGAGCACTCGATCGCCAATATGTACTTCTTCCCGCTGGCCCTGCTGCTGGGCGCGCCGCTCAGCTTTGGCGACATGCTGGCCAATCTGCTGGTGGTGATCGCCGGCAATATCGTCGGCGGCAGCGTGCTGGTGGCGCTGGTCTACTGGCTGATCTATCTGCGGCCAGCGGGCAAGGCGCCGGGCTAGGAGTCTGCGCGGCAAGCAGCTACACAAAGTGAAGGCGATGGAAGCCGTGTCAGACCAAGGTGTGAACCGCAGCGATACCGAGTGCTATCGCGAGGATTCACAACGCGGGGCTGGCGCGGAAGACGCGCCTTCATGTGCAGGAACTCCTGGGGCAGGACACGAGGGCCGCAGCGCACTGCAGGTGCTGAAGCCGATGGCTCAGCGCTCAGAGACGCGGTTGCCAGACCCGCTGTTCTTCACCCTCACCTGGAGCCCCTTGGGGAGCTCGACCCGGTTGCTGTTGCCGGCGAAGTCGATCAGATCCAGGGTCACCCCATCTCCCACCTTCACATCGTTGCTCACACCCGTGATCAAGAGCCGCCCCACGCGATTGCCGGAGGCCACGATGAGCTCGCAGTCCACCCCGTTGACCTCGATGTCATAGCTGCCGCGCTTGTCTACCGTCGCCTTGACCCGAACGCCGTCCAATGTGTAGACGGCGCCCTCGTCACTGCCTCCCCCGCACCCCGCGAGCAGCAGCGTCACGCCCCCAAGGGCCAGCAACGCTTGTCGCCGTTCCCCGGTTGTGTTCTTGTCTTTGCCTCGATGCTTCACTTTCCCTCCTTCGTCTGAACTGATGCAAGCAGTGTCCGACCCAGGCGATGAAGCTCCGATGAAGACGCGCCGGTGCTCAGATGAAGACAGAACAAGGCGAGAACTGGGCTTGAGGCTGCGCAAGGTCCAGCGGATGCAGGCCGCTGCCTCATCGCAGCGCGCATAGAATGACGGCCATGCGCATGCAAGCGACCGTCACGCGTCAACTCTCGCTCTGGCTGGCCATCGTGGCCGTGCTGATGGGCGCGCTTGCGCCATCGGTTTCAATGGCGCTGGGCGGCACTGGCGCGAACAACGCGGCCTGGGCCGAGATCTGCACGTCCAGCGGCTTCCAGCCTGCCGCGACTGGCGGTGAGCCAGCGGCCCCGGACAGCGCGCATCATCTGTTCGAGCACTGCCCGTATTGCTCGCTGCACACGCCCACGCTGGGCCTGCCGCCCGCCGATCTCAGCCTCGCGCTGCCCATGCCGGCTGCCGAGTTGCTGCCTGAGCTGTTCCTCCAAGGGCCGCGCCAGCAGCACAACTGGACCGTGGCCCATCCGCGCGACCTCCTGTCGCTGCCCTGCTGTTCTGACACTCGCGCTGCGCCTGACCGGCGCGCGCCACCGAAGACATCAGCGATCTCATCACGCCGCCGGCTGAACCCAGCCGCCCAAGCCCGAGATCGAGCGACAAGAAGGATTCATCCGCCATGAGCAAGACCACCGCCCGCTTCTTCTGCAGCCGCGTGCTGCGCACCCCCGTCCAGGCCGCCCTGCTGGCTCTCGTCATCGCCGGCCCCGCGCTGGCACAGGTGACGGTGAAGGACGCCTGGGTGCGTGCCACCGTGACGCAGCAGAAGGCCACCGGCGCCTTCATGCAGCTGCAAGCGGCCAGCAATTCCCGCCTGGTCGAGGCCCGCTCGCCGGTCGCCGGCGTGGTGGAGATCCACGAGATGGCGATGGAAGGTTCGACCATGCGCATGCGCGCGGTGCCAGGTCTGGACCTGCCGGCCGGCCGCAGCGTCGAGATGAAGCCGGGTGGCTATCACGTGATGCTGATGGACCTGAAGGCGCCCATCGTCGCCGGCCAGGACGTGCCGCTGACGCTGGTCTTCGAGGGCGCTGACAAGAAGCGCGAGACCGTCGAGATCAAGGCCTCGGCACGCGCGCTGGGCATGATGCCCATGCAAGGCCACGGCCACCAGCACGGCAAGTAACAAGCCGCTGAGCCACGACGGCCACGCGCAGGCGCACTGAGCGCCCGCTCGCCGCCGCTGCCATCCATCCACCGACAGATTCCAGCCGCCGCAGCGGGCAAGCGCCTGCTGCGCGCCGCTGCATGCCCCTCTTCCGACATGACGACGACGACGAGCCTCGCTTCGCCGCGCGGCAGATTGCTACCGCGCAGCCTGATGACCCCCTGCGCGCTTGCCGCGCTGGCCCTGTTCACCCCCGCCCTGGCGCTGGCCCAGGGCGTGGCCACCGAGAACCAGCTGCAGCAAGTGATGGTGGCCGGCAAGAGCGCCACCATCGACGCGCGCCAGCCCGGCTCCAGCGCCAGCGCTGACGCCAAGGCGCTGGAACTGCAGAGCCTCTACAACGCCGAGGACGCTGCCGCGCTGCTGCCCAGCACCGCCATCCGCAAGCGCTATCTGGGCGACCGCAACGCCAATGTCGGCGGCCGCAGCCACGGAGTGCTGCAGCCCGGCCGCGCCCTGGTCTATCTGGACGGCTACCTGATCAGCAACTTCCTGGGCCGCTTCGACGCGCCGCGCTGGAATATGGTGAACATGGAGGCCATCGAGCGCGTCGACGCCTTCTACGGCCCCTTCTCCGCGCAGCTGCCGGGCAACTCCATCGGCACCACGCTGATGCTCACCGAGCGCAAGCCCCAGGGCTTCGAGGCCTCGGCCAGCCTGCGCCATGCGCAGCAGGACTTCTCCGAATATTCAACGAATGAGACCTTCGGCGCCGCCCAGGCCTCCGTGCGCCTGGCCGGCCGCAGCGCGAGCAGCGGCATCTGGTGGGTGCTGGGCCTGCAGCACCAGGACAGCGAAGGCCACCCGATGGGCTATGCCAATGCGGTGCGCGGCAGCACCAGCGGCGCTTTCGCCACGCCGGGTGCGAGCGCCACGCGTGTCAGCGGCATCATCTACGACCGCGACCCGCAAGGACTCGAGCGTGCGCTGTTCGGCGCCACCGGCATCGACCACAGCATCCAGGACACGCTGAACCTGCGCGTGGGCAGCGCGCTGGGCGCCACACAGCAGATCGAAGCGCGCGTCTCGCTGTGGCGCGCTGACAGCACGGTGCGCAATGACACCTGGCTGCGCGACGCCAACGGCCAGCGCACCTGGAGCGGCACCGTCACCGACGGCAGCTATGCCTTCACGCTGCCGACCAACAGCTTCGCGCCCAGCACGCGCGACGAGCTGCACCGCCAGCTCGGTGCCACCTGGAAGACCACGCACAGCCAGGGCTGGAACGCCTCTGTCGTGGCCACGCAGTACCGCATCGTCGACGACGTCAACCGCCAGGCCAATCTGGCTGACCCACAGGCCGAGGCCGGCGGCGCCGGCAGCGTGACGCGGCGCGATGGCACCGGCTGGACCACACTCGAAGCCCAGGCCGTCTACAAGCCGCAGGCCGGCGACTGGGGTGATGGCCGCCACACGCTGACGCTGGGCGCGCACCGCAATGAATACCGGCTGATCAACAGCGTCACCACAGCGGCCGACTGGCGCGGCGGCGCCGAAGTGCTGAACCAGAACTACCTGGGCCGTACCCGTGTCGAGGCGCTCTACGCGCAGGACGCCTACCGCCTGGCCGACGACTGGCTGCTGACCGGCGGCGTGCGTGAGGAGCGCTTCCAGACCTGGGGCGGCAGCCAGTACTTCGCCGGCCCGCCAGTGGCGCAGACCGCCTACCCGGCACGCAAGCTCAGCGCCACGTCCCCGAAGCTGGCGCTGGCCTGGTCGGCCACCGACACCTGGCTGCTGAAGGCCAGCGCCGGCCGCGGCTGGCGCTTCCCGAATGTGGACGAGCTCTACAACGGCAGCAAGACCGGCAGCAGCATCACCACCAGCGACCCGAACCTGCGCCCCGAACGTGGCGATGCGCTGGAGTTGGCAGCCGAGGGCCAGTGGCAGCAGGCGCGCCTGCGCGTCAGCCTGTTCCGCGACGATGTGAAGGACACCATCGTGCGCCAGACCGACGCCACCGTCACACCCAGCGTCACCCGCGTCAACAACATCGACCGCGTGCTCAGCCAGGGGCTGGAACTGGCCGGCGAGATGCAGATGCCGGGCCTGAAGGCGCTGACGCTGAACGGCAGCGCCACCTTCACCGATGCCAGCATCAAGGCCAATGCCGCCAACCCGGCGACGGTGGGCAAGCGCTGGCTGCGCATCCCGCTGCAGCGCTACACCATGCAGGCCGCCTGGCGGCCCTCCGCGCAATGGACGGCGGCGGCCACCTGGCGCTTCAGCGGCCGGCAGTACAACAGCGACACCAATGTCGATGTGAACCCCGACACCTATGGCGGCACCTCGCGCGTCAACCAGCTGGATGTGAAGCTGGCCTGGCGCTTTGCGCCCGAGTGGGAATGGAGCGTGGGCGTCGACAACCTGACCAACAACACGGCCTGGCAGGCCCACACCATGCCGCAGCGCCTGATTCACACAGCCCTGCGCTGGCAGCTGGGCACTTGAGGAGCCGCACGATGAGCAAGAGCATGCCCTTCACACCCGGCCGACGCCGCCTTTTGCTGCAGGCCTCTCTGCTGTCGCTACCGCTGAGCCTGCGCGCGCAGGAGCACGGCATGGCTGGCCACGGCACGGCCCCGGCGGCACCGGCAGCAGGCGCCAAGCCGGCCCGCAAGCCGCGCCCGCAACTCGCCAGCGGCGCGGCGCTGGCACCTGACGGCTCGGTGTGGATGGCCATGCTCGACGCCCAGGGCCGCCTGGTCACGCAGCGCAGCGCCGACCTCGGCCGCAGCTGGAGCGCGCCGCGGCCGCTGGACATTGGCGACGAGAAGCCCAGTGCCGATGGCGAGAACCATCCCAAGATCGCCTTCGGCCCGCGCGGCCAGGTGGCGATCTCGTACACGCGGCCCCTGTCCAAGCCCTTCACCGGCGAGATCCGCCTGCTGCACTCCAGCGACGGCGGCGCGCATTTCTCGCCCCCGGCCACGGTGCATCAGGACCGCCAGGAGATCACCCACCGCTTCGAGTCCATCGCCTTCGACGGCCAGGGCCGCCTGCATGTGGTGTGGATCGACAAGCGCGACCTGGAGCTGGCCAAGAAGGCCGGGCGTGATTACGAGGGCGCGGCGATCTACCGCAATGTCTCAGCGGATGGCGGGGCCAGCTTCGGCGCCGACCAGTTGTTGGCCGCGAACAGCTGCGAGTGCTGCCGCATCGCGCTGGCGCCTGACGCGCAGGGCCGGCTGGCGGCCTTCTGGCGCCATGTCTGGCCGGGCCAGGTGCGCGACCATGGCTTCGCGCGACTGGAAGCAGGCGCGGCAGTGCAACGTGCCAGCCAGGACGGCTGGGTGGTGGCCGGCTGCCCGCACCATGGCGGCGACCTGACGGCGGCCAGCGATGGCGGCTGGCATGCGGTGTGGTTCGGTGTGCGCGACGGCGTGGGCGTGCCGCGCTATGGCCGGCTCGACGCCGACGGCCGCCCGCAAGGCCCCGTGCGTGCGCTGCCCGATGAAACCGCCGAGCACGCTGCCCTGGCGCGCGCCGGCCGCCGGCTGGCGATCAGCTGGCGCAGCTTCGACGGCCAGCGCATGCGCTGGCGCGCCTGGGTCTCCGAAGACGAAGGCCGCAGCTTCACGCTGCGCGAGCTGGGCCACACGACGGGCGCCAGCGACTATGCGCGCCTGCTCAGTGACGGCCGGCGCCTGATCGCGCTGTGGCGCTGCGATGGTGAACCGGGAGCCCGCCTTGTCGAACTTTGATGCCCACATGAGTCGCACCCTCGCCCTGCTGGCCTTGCTGTTCAGCGTCCTGCTGGCACCCGCCCAGGCTGCACCCGGAGCGGCCGAGCCCTTCGACGCCCAGACCTGGCGCACGCTGCGCCAGCAGGTCGACGCCAGCGGCAAGCCGATGCTGGTGATGTTCACCGCCAGCTGGTGCGCGGTCTGCCCGGGTGTGGCCAAGCAGCTGGCGGCCGACAAGCGGCGCCAGCGTGCCGGCACGCCGCTGTTGATGGTGATGAGCGACCTCTCACCCGAGGAGCTGGCCCAGCACCGCGGCCATGGCATGCACGCGCATGCCGAGGCCGACCGGCTGCTGGCCTTCGACGGCCCCGAAGCGCCAATCCGCCACGCGGTCGACCCGCGCTGGCGCGGCATGGTGCCTTACATCGCCTGGCTGGCGCCGCGCCGCGCGCCCGAATTCGTCAGCGGTGCGCCCGATGCGGCGACGCTGGCGCGTTGGTGGGGCCGCTAGGCCGCTGCGATCCGCCCCTGCGCGGATTTCCGTCTGCCGCACTGGCCGGGCGGACGGTTTTCCGTTCGTTCGCTGCCGTGCTGCACTTGCCCCCGCCTTGAACTTCAAGCACTTAGCATTGCCCTCCTAGGGCTAACCCGCACTGGCACGGCATCTGCGACAGCCAGGCCATGGCCGAACTCGCAATCCAGCATCAACCTGCAGCACGCCGCAGCGGCGGCAGCGGGCGGTGGCGCGCTGGTGTCTGGCTGCTGGCGGCCCTCGCGCTGCCGGCCCTGGCGGCGACACCTGCAGCGGCTGCCAAAGCTGCCGGCGCAACGGCCGCCTCTGCCGCGGCGCTGACCCAGCAGAGCGAAACCCTGCGCCGCATCGCAGAGACCGGCACCATCAATCTGGGCCACCGTGAATCCTCGGTGCCGTTTTCCTATTACGACCAGCGCCGCCAGGTGGTGGGCTATTCGCATGAGCTGATGCTGAAGGTGGTGGAGGCGATCCGCAGCGAGCTGAAGCTGCCGGCGCTGACCCAGCGCCTGGTACCGGTGACCTCGCAGAACCGCATCCCGCTGGTGGTCAATGGCACGGTGGATCTGGAATGCGGCTCCACCTCCAACACCGCCGCGCGCGCGCGCCAGGTGGCGTTCTCGACCTCGATCTTTGTGGTCAGCACAAGGCTGCTGGTGCACCGCGACTCCGGGCTGAAGGATTTCCCGGATCTGGCCGGCAAGCGCGTGGTGGTGACCTCGGGCACGACGTCCGACCGCCTGCTGCGCACCTGGAACGAGACCCGCGGCAGCCGCCTGCTGCTGCTGAGCGCTCGCGACCATGGCGATGCCTTCCAGTCGCTGGAAGCTGGCAAGGTGGACGCCTTCATGATGGACGATGCGCTGCTGGTCGGCGAGCGCGCCAAGGCGGCCCGTCCCGAGGACTGGACCGTCACCGGCAAGCCCTTGTCGGACGAGGTCTACGGCTGCATGATGCGGCGCGATGACCCGGCCTTCAAGGCCATCGTCGACCGCACGCTGAACCAGCTGCTGACTTCCGGCGAGGCCCTGAAGATCTATACCCGCTGGTTCCAGAAACCGATTCCACCCAAGGGGCTGAACCTGAACTGGCCGCCGTCCGAGGCCCTGCTCAAGCTCTACCAACAACCGAGTGACCAGCCGCTGCCCTGAGGGGCAGCGATTTGACCCACGAACCCCGGCCCTGTGGCCGGACATCACCACCCTCCCCATCCAGGAGTTCACATGTCCCAGAAGTCTGTTGTGTTCCAACGTACCACCACCGCTGCAGCCCTGCTGCTGGCCGGCCTGCTGGCCACCGGCGCGGCCCATGCCGACACGCTGAAGAAGATCAAGGACAGCGGCTCGGTCACGATGGGCGTGCGCGAATCCTCCGGCGCCCTGTCCTACACGCTGGGTGACGGCAAGTACACCGGCTACCACGTCGAGATCTGCGAGCGCGTGCTGTCCGATGTGCGCAAGCAGCTGGGCCTGAGCAGCCTGTCGGTGAAGTACCAGGCGGTGACCTCGCAGAACCGCATCCCGCTGGTCGAGAACGGCACGGTCGACATCGAGTGCGGCTCCACCACCAACAACGCCGCCCGCCAGAAGCAAGTCGCTTTCGCGGTGACCACCTTCGTCGAGGAAGTGCGCATCGCCGTCAAGGCCAACTCGGGCATCACTTCGATCAACCAGCTGGCCGGCAAGAACGTGGCCACCACCACCGGCACGACCTCGGTGCAGACGCTGCGCAAGCATGAGCGTGCCAATGGCGTGGACTTCAAGGAAGTGTTCGGCAAGGACCACGCCGACAGCTTCCTGCTGCTGGAGTCGGGCCGCGCTGATGCCTTCGTGATGGACGGCTCGCTGCTGGCCGGCCTGATCGCCAAGAGCAAGAACCCGGCGGACTACAAGATCGTCGGCGAAGTGCTGTCGGTCGAGCCGATCGCCATCATGATGCGCAAGGACGACCCGGCCTTCAAGAAGGCCGTGGACGACAGCATCACCGCGATGATCAAGTCCGGCGACGTGGCCAAGCTCTACGACAAGTGGCTGCTGCAGCCCATCCCCCCGGCCAACACCAAGGTCGGCCTGGCGATGAGCGACAACCTGAAGGCAGCGCTGGCCAGCCCGAACGACAAGCCGGCTGAAGACTACGCCAAGAAGTGATATCGGCCATTTGAGGCCAAGCAAAGCCGGGCCCGCGTGGGCCCGGCGCAAGCCCCCTAGCGGGCTTGCGCGGTAGGTTGGGGATTGAGTCGTCTGGAGGCGCCTGTGGCGGACTTTGACTGGCAGGTGTTCTGCAAGAACACCATCGATGGCGAGGTGATGCCGCGCTGCTTCGGCAGCGGCGGTGACATCACCTATCTGGACTGGATGATCTCGGCCTGGGGCTGGACGCTCAGTGTCGCGCTGCTGGCGCTGGTGGTGGCCCTGCTGGTGGGTTCGCTGGTCGGCATTCTGCGCACCGTGCCCAACAAATGGCTGGCCGGCTTCGGCGAAGCCTGGACCGAGCTGTTCCGCAACATCCCGTTGCTGGTGCAGATCGTGCTGTGGTACCACGTGATCCCGGCCATGGTGCCCGTGCTCAAGACCGTGCCCAGCTTCCTGCTGGTGGTGCTGGCGCTGGGCTTCTTCACCTCGGCGCGCATCTCCGAGCAGGTCAAGGCCGGCATCAACAGCCTGCCCAAGGGCCAGCGCTACGCCGGTCTGGCGATGGGCTTCACGCTGCCGCAGACCTACCGCTTCGTGCTACTGCCGATGGCGTTTCGTATCGTCATCCCGCCGCTCACCAGCGAGAGCATGAACATCATCAAGAACAGCTCGGTGGCCTTTGCCGTCTCGGTGGCCGAGCTGACCATGTTCGCGATGCAGGCGCAGGAGGAAACCTCGCGCGGCATCGAGATCTATATGGCCGTCACCGGCCTGTACTTCATCTCGGCCTTCACCGTGAACCGCATCGCCCTGTTCATTGAACAGCGCGTGCGCGTGCCGGGCCTGATCGGTGGAGCCAAGTGATGCAAAGCCTCTCTCTCGACTTTTCCTTCCTGAGCTGGGATGTCCTCACCGGCTTCGTCGCCAAGGGCCTGATCTTCTCGATCCAGCTGACGCTGATCGCGATGATCGGCGGCATCCTTCTGGGCACCGTGCTGGCGCTGATGCGCCTCTCAGGCAAGAAGTGGCTGGAAGTGCCGGCCGCCTTCTACGTCAACACGCTGCGCTCCATCCCGCTGGTGATGGTGATCCTGTGGTTCTTCCTGCTGATCCCGCTGATGACGGGCAAGCCCATGGGCGCCGAGCTGTCGGCCATCATCACCTTCACGGTGTTCGAGGCGGCCTACTACTCGGAGATCATGCGCGCCGGCATCCAGAGCGTGCCCAAGGGCCAGGTGCATGCCGGCTATGCGGTGGGCATGACCTACGGCCAGACCATGCAGCTGGTGGTGCTGCCGCAGGCCTTCCGCAACATGCTGCCGGTGTTGCTGACGCAGACCATCATCCTGTTCCAGGACACCTCGCTGGTCTATGCCATCGGCGCCTATGACCTGCTCAAGGGCTTCGAAGTGGCCGGCAAGAACTTCAACCGCCCGGTGGAAACCTATCTGGTCGCCACCGCCGTCTACTTCGTGATCTGCTTCGGCCTCTCAATGTTGGTGCGCCGCCTGCAGAAACGCATTGCGATCATCCGCTGAGGCCTGAGAAATGATTGAAATCAACAACGTCTCCAAGTGGTACGGCCAGTTCCAGGTGCTGACCGACTGCACGACTGAAATCAAAAAGGGCGAAGTGGTGGTCGTCTGCGGCCCCTCGGGCTCGGGCAAGTCCACGCTGATCAAGACCGTCAACGCGCTGGAGCCTTTCCAGAAGGGCGATATCAAGGTCGACGGCATCAGCCTCACCGACCCCAAGACCAATCTGCCCAAGCTGCGTTCGCGCGTGGGCATGGTGTTCCAGCACTTCGAGCTGTTTCCGCATCTGTCGGTCACCGAGAACCTGACCATCGCGCAGATCAAGGTGCTGGGCCGCAAGCCCGACGAGGCCAAGGCCCGCGGCCTGAAGATGCTGGAGCGCGTCGGCCTGTCGGCACACAAGGACAAGTTCCCCGGCCAGCTCTCCGGCGGCCAGCAGCAGCGCGTGGCGATTGCGCGCGCGCTGTCGATGGACCCGATCGTGATGCTGTTCGACGAACCCACCTCGGCGCTCGACCCCGAGATGGTCGGCGAGGTGCTGGACGTGATGGTGGGCCTGGCCAACGAGGGCATGACGATGATGTGCGTCACCCACGAGATGGGCTTTGCCAAGAAGGTCAGCGACCGCGTGATCTTCATGGACGCTGGCAAAATCGTCGAGGACTGCCGCAAGGACGAGTTCTTCGGCAACCCTGACGCCCGCTCGCCGCGCGCCAAGGACTTCCTGTCCAAGATCCTCCAGCACTGAACGATCCCTTCTTGACGCCCAGCACCACCGGCCTTCGCAGCATGTCCTGGTCGGCGCGCCCGCGCGGTGCGCTGCGCACGCTGGCGCAGGCCTTGCTGGCGCTGGTGCTGGTGCTGCTGGCCGGCTGGCTGGGCTTTTCGGCCAGCATGCAGCGCGGCACCGAGTCGCTGCGCCAGGAAGCCAATCACCAGCTGGAGCTGTTCGGCGCTGCGGCCGAAGGCATCATCAAACGCCTGGAGCATGCGCCCGCCACGGTGCAGCTGAACCAGGATGTGCTGGCCCTGCTGCGTCAGCCGCAGTCCGCCGCGCGGGTGGACAGCGCCAATCTCTATCTGCGCCGCCTCAACGCGCATCTGGGCAGTCTGTCGGTGTTCGTGCTGAACGAGCGCGGCACCGTGCTGGCCTCCAGCGATGCCACGATGGCGGGCGAGGACCAGGCCTTCCGGCCCTACTTCCTTGAAGCGCTGTCGGGTCGCGTTGGCCGCCATTTCGCGATCGACACGCGCAACCAGCAGCCGGGCTACTACGTCTCGCATCCCATCCATGACGGCGCCCGCGTGGCCGGCGTGGCCGCCATCAAGATCAGCCTGGAAGCCATCAACGAAGCCTGGCCCAGCCTGGGCTCGCCGGCGCTGCTGGCCGATTCCAATCAGGTGGTGATCCTCTCGTCCGAGCCCGGCTGGCGCTACACCGCGCTGGCCGAGCTGAGCGTGGACCAGCGCGTCGATCTGCAGCTCAGCCGCCTGTATGGCGAGCAGCGCCTGCCGCGCTTCCCGCTCAAGGTGGACCTGCGCATCGACGAGAACAGCCAGGTGGTCGAAGGCCTGGTGCCGCATGGCCTGGATGCCGAAGCCGCCATGCCGCTGCCGGCCGGCCGCGGTCTGCTGGTGCAGGGCCGCACGCTCAACGGCATGGACTGGCGGCTGCTGATGTTCTCCGAGCTGCAGCCGGTGCGGCGCGAGGCGGTGATGCACAGCCTGCTGGCCGCGCTGGCCGCCGGCACCCTGCTGCTGCTGGCCTTGATCACACTGCAGCGCCGCCGCCTGGTGCGCCAGAAGCTGCAGGCGCAGCGCTGGCTGCAGCAGGCCAATACCGAGCTGGAGCACACGGTGCAGCGCCGCACCAGCGCGCTGACCGAAGCCAACCTGCGCCTCAAGCGCGAGGTGGCCGAGCGCCAGCAGGCCGAGACCACGCTGCGCCAGGCGCAGGACGAGCTGGTGCACGCCGGCAAGATGGCCGCCCTGGGCCAGCTCGCCACCGGCATCACGCATGAGCTGACCCAGCCGCTGGGGGCGATCCGCACGCTGTCAGGCAATGCGCTGGAGTTCATGAAGCGCGGCAAGCTCGACACCGTGCAGAGCAATCTGCAGATCCTGACCCGGCTGGCCGACCAGATGGGCGGGATCATCGAGCCGCTGAAGGGCTTTGCGCGCAAGAGCAAGGCGCAGCCGGTGGACTGCGATGTGGCCGTCGCCATCAACAATGCGCTGTTCCTGTACGACCAGCGCCTGCGCAATGAAGGCGTGCAGCTGCACAAGGACTGCACGCCGGGCGCGGTGCATGCGTGGTGCGACCCCAACCGCCTGGAGCAGGTGCTGATCAACCTGATCGGCAACGCGCTGGACGCCATGCGCGAGGCCGGCGTGGCGCAGCGCCAGCTGTGGGTGTCGGCCTGCAATGAAGCGCCGGATCGCGTGCTGATCGAAGTGCGCGACAGCGGCGCCGGCCTGGCCGAGGATGTGCGCGCGCGCCTGTTCGAGCCCTTCTTCACCACCAAGGATGCCGGCGTCGGCCTGGGTCTGGGCCTGGCGATCTCGCGCGACATCGTGCGCGAGGCCGGCGGCGAGCTGGAAGCCGACAATCACCCCGAAGGCGGCGCCTGCTTCAAGCTGCGCCTGCCCACCGCCCCCGACAGCGCCACAGGCGCAGAAAGCCCATGAGCCAAGAACTGTCCGTCCTGCTGGTCGAAGACGATCTGCACATGCAGCTGGGCTGCGTCCAGGCCTTGCAGCTGGCGGATCTGCGCGTGGACGCGGTCGAATCCGCCGAGGCCGCGCTGGCGCTGATCAAGCCGGGCTTTGCCGGCATCGTCGTCACCGACATGCGCCTGCCGCGCGCAGACGGCATGAGCCTGGTGCGGCGCTGCCATGAGCTGGACCCCGAGCTGCCCGTCATCATGATCACCGGCCATGGCGACGTCAGCCTGGCGGTGGAGGCGATGCGCAGCGGCGCCTACGACTTCATCCCCAAGCCCTTCTCGCCCGAGCTGCTGGTGGAGGTGGTCAAGCGCGCACTGGAGAAGCGCCGCCTGACGCTGGAAGTGCTGAGCCTGCGCCAGGCCCTGGCCGCGCGCGCCGGTGTGGCCGGCAAGCTGGTGGGCAAGTCACCGCAGATCGAGGCGGTGCGCCAGCTGGTCACCCGCATCGCCGACTCCTCGGTGGATGTGCTGATCCGCGGCGAGACCGGCACCGGCAAGGAGCTGGTGGCGCAGGCCCTGCATGAGCTCTCAGGCCGGCGCCAGGCGCCGCTGGTGGCGCTGAACTGCGGCGGCCTGCCCGAGACCTTGCTGGACAGCGAGCTGTTCGGCCACGAGGTGGGCGCCTTCACCGGCGCCAGCAAGCGCCGCATCGGCAAGATCGAACATGCCAATGGCGGCACGCTGTTCCTCGACGAGGTCGAGAGCATGCCGATGGCAGTGCAGATCAAGCTGCTGCGCGTGCTGCAGGAGCGCCAGATCGAGCGCCTGCGCTCCAACCAGCGCATCGCGGTGGACTGCCGCGTGGTGGCCGCCAGCAAGGACGACCTGCTGCAGCGCGCGCAGCAGGGCTCCTTCCGCAGCGACCTCTACTACCGGCTGAACGTGGTGACCATCGACCTGCCGCCGCTGCGCGAGCGCCGCGAAGACGTGCCGCTGCTGCTGGAGCACTTCATGCTGCTGGCCGCCAGCCGCTACGGCCTGGCCGTGCCCAGCGTCAGCACCGCACAGCTGCGCGCGCTGATGGCCCACACCTGGCCCGGCAATGTGCGCGAGCTGCGCAATGTGGCCGACTGCCTGGTGCTGGGTGTGCGCAACGATGTGCTGGGTCTGGCCGAGGATGCGCCCGCCCCCGCCAGCGAACTGTCGCTGGCCGAGATCGTCGAGGACTTCGAGCGCAGCCTGATCCGCGAGGAGCTGCAGCGCCAGGGCGGCAACATCGCCCGCAGCGCCGCCGCGCTGCGCACCGCCAAGACCACGCTGGCCGACAAGATCCGCAAGTACCGGCTCAACAACGAGGGCGGCGAGGGCGAAGGCAGCAGCGGCGCCTGATCGGCGCGGCTGCGCGCCTCAGCCGCTCAAGGCGCGATCTTCTTCTTCAACACACGCGCCACGCCCTGCGGCAGATTGGGCAGGGTGCGCAGCAGCCAGGGCAGCACCTTGCGCTTCGCACCGCTGAGCGACTCGGGCACCATGGCTTCGATCAGGTGCGGCCCTGGGTGGGCCAGCGCGTACTCCAGCGCCTTGCAGAACTCCTCGGCCGTGCTCACGCGCACGGCGTGCACGCCCATGCCCTGCGCCAGCTGCGCGAAGTTCAGCACCGGGCCGGTCAGGTCGAACTGCGCCTTGGCTTTGGGGCCGGATTCCTCGGCACCCACCCGTTCCAGCTCGACATTGAGCACCGAGTAGGACGCGTTGTTGAAGATCACCGAGGTGACGTTGAGCTTCTCGCGCGCCATGGTCCACAGCGCCTGGATGGTGTACATCGAGGAGCCGTCGCCGATCAACGCCAGCACGGGTCGCTCCGGGCAGGCCACCGCGGCGCCCACCGCGCTGGGCAGGCCCTGGCCGATGGCGCCGCCGGTCAGCGTGATCAGATCGTGGCGCGGCGCGCCGGCCGTCATCGCGCCAAGCATCAGGCCCGAGGTGATGGCCTCGTCGACAACGATGGCGTTCTCAGGCAGCAGATGACCCAGGGCCTTGCAGACCTTGGGCGCGTTCAGCTTGCCCTTGGGCCGGCCGGGCCGCTGCGCCGGCTGCAGCGCCGGTTGCGCCTGCTCAGCACCCAGCGCCTGCACCAGCTTGCCAAGGCTGGCGGTGGCATCCTGCTCGGGTGCGCTCAGCATGTGCACCGTGCAGCCCGCCGGCACCAGGTCGCTGGCCTTGCCCGGGTAGGCGAAGAAAGACACCGGCGATTTGGCGTCCACCAGGATCAGGTGCTTCACATCGGCTAGCTGCACGCCGGCCAGCTCGGCCAGATAGGCGATGCGCTCCACCGGCGGCACGCCTGCGCCGCGCGTCAGCCGCGTCGGAAACACCTCCGCCAGCACGCGCACGCCGCTGTGCGCGGCAAGGCGCGCGGCGGCCAGCAGCGCCGGCTCACGCAGCGCGCGGCCGCCCAGCAGCAGCGCACAGGTCTGGCCCGAGCGCACCGCATCGGCAATGGCGGCGACGGTCGCGTCATCGGCCGCTGCAGGCTTAGGCATGGCAGGCGGCGGTACCGGCACCGCGCCCTCGCCCCAGGACACATCGGCAGGCAGGATCAGCGTGGCCACCTGGCCCGGCAAGCCGCGCGCGGCGGCCACTGCCTCGGCCGCGTCACGGCAGAGCTCGCTGGTCTTCTGCGAGGTGCGCACGAAGCCGGGCGATACATTGCGCGCCACGGTCTCGATGTCGGACTGCAGTTGCGCGTCGTACTGGGTGTGATAGGTCGCGTGGTCGCCGACGATGTTGACCACCGGCACCTTGCCCTTGCGCGCATTGTGCAGATTGGCCAGCCCATTGCCAAGGCCGCAGCCCAGGTGCAGCAGCGTGGCGGCGGGTTTGTCGGCCATGCGCGCATAGCCGTCGGCCGCACCCGTGGCCACACCCTCGAACAGGGCCAGCACCGCGCGCATGCGCGGCTCGCTGTCCAGCGCGGCGACGAAGTGCATCTCGCTGGTGCCGGGGTTGCTGAAGCAGACCTCGACCCCGACATCGACCAGGGTCTTCATCAGGGCTTGTGCGCCGTTCTTGTTTGCCATCGTGTGCTCCTCTTGTCTCGTTGTCAGGTCCGGGCAGGCTGGGCGGGCAGAAAGCGCCGCATGGTGAAGGCAAACAGCAGCCCGCCGGCATACATCAGCACGCCGTAGAGCGCGCCAGGAATGGCCATCGCATCGTCCTTCAGCACGCTGCTGGCGATCACCAGCGAGAGCGCGGCGTTCTGCACCGCGGTCTCGATGCCCAGCGTCACCGACTGGCTGCGCGACAGGCGCGCGGCCCAGGCCACCGCAAAGCCCACGCACAGCATGCTGATGTTCAGCAGCACCGCGAACGGCGCAAGCGTGGCGAAGTTATCGCGCAGCAGCGCCCAGTTCTTCAGCACCGCCAGCACCACGATCAGGATGAACAGCAGCGTGGCCACGCGCGTGGCGCGCGGCTCGAAGCGCTGCGCCCAGGCGCTGAAGCGCTGCCGCGCCAGCATGCCCAGGCTCACCGGCACGCCCAGCACCAGCGCCACCTGGCCCATCATCAGGCCCACCGGCACATCTACCGCGCGGGCCGCACCCAGGTAATGGCCCAGCGCCCAGGTGACGACGATGGGCAGCGTGAAGATGGTCAGCACGCTGGCCACCGCGGTGAAGCTCAGCGCCAGCGCCACGTCGCCGCGCGCCAGATAAGTCAGCAGGTTGGAGGTGCTGCCAGTGGGGCAAGCCGCCAGGATCATGAAGCCCACCGCGAACACGCCGCCCATGCCGAACAGCGTCAGCAGCAGATAGCAGGCCAGCGGCAGCAGCACGAAGTGGCAGAACACGCCCACCAGCAGCGCGCGCGGCTGCGCGAAGATGCGCCGGAAATCCGCCGGCGTCAGCCCCAGGCCCAGCGAGAACATGATGAAGGCCAGGATCAGCGGCAGCAGCAGGCCGGAAACGATGTCACCTTGCACGGCAGTCTCCCCTTATTGTCTTTAGGTGATGCGGGCTTCAGAACCCCGCGACGATGGACCGGGCCGCCGCGCGCGCGGTAAGGATGCAGCCGGGCAGGAAGGTGCCTTCCAGCGAACGCTTGCCACTGGCGCCGCCGCCGCCGAAGCCGGCTGCCTCGCCCACGCAATAGAGGCCAGCGATGGGCTGGCCGGCGCCGTCGAGCACGCGGCTTTGCAGATCGGCCTGCAGGCCGCCCAGGCTCTTGCGCGTGATCAGCTGCATGTGGATCGCGATGAAGGGACCGGCGCCCGCCATCTGCAGCGGCGCGGGCTTGCAGGTGCGCAGCTTGTCCGGCCCCCATTGGCGCGCATGCAGGATGCGGCGGATCTGGTCGTCGTTGTGCAGCTTGGCGCCGTTGGCGAAATTGGCGTCGAAGGCATCCGCCGTGGCCTGCAGCACGGCCGGCTCCACATCGTGCGAGGCGGTCTGCGCATTCATCTTGGCGGCCAGGCCGGCCAACGTGTCGTCCACCAGGAAGTGCGGGCTTTCCGAAGCCATCTGCTTCACCAGGCGGTGGTTGCCCAGCAGCGTTTCCTTGAGGAAGAGCGGGAACTGCTTGTCGCGGATGCGCTGGTTGTGTTCGGCACCGGAGATCGCAAACTCCTTGGCCGCGATGCGCCAGTTCAGCAGATGCCAGGTCCAGGGCTTCTCCTGGGCGGCGACGCGCTGGCAGAGCCAGTGCGTGTCGAAGCCGGTGACCAGCGGCTCGGGGCCGATGCGCCGGCCCGCATGGTCCAGCCACAGCGCCGACTTGCAGGGGATGGTCGAGAGCCCGTGGCCAGGGAAATGCGGATACGGGTGCGGGAATCCGGCCGCGTAGTTCCACATCTCGCCCGCGTTGGTGATCGGTGCGCCCAGGTAGCGGTCCACCCAGTGGTGCAGCTGGCCGTCGGCAAACGGATGCGCGCCGTTTAGCATCGTCGCCGGCATGGAGCGGTGGCGGGGCCAGTGAGCGCGGGTCTGCTCGTGGCTGCCGTTGATGCCGCCCATGGCCAGCACCACCACCGGCGCGCTCAGGCGCACTTCGGCGCCCGTGCGCTCATGCACGGCGATAGCTCCGGCAATCGCACCGCCCTCGTGATCCAGCGCGGTGATGCGGTGCTCATGCAAGATCGTCAGCCGTCCGCTGCCGCCATCGGCAGCGCGCAGCGCCGCAATCATCCGGCGCGTCAGCTCGCGCGCGGTGCCCCAGACAACGTGATAGCGCGGCACGCTGTTGCCGTCGCCCTGCATGCCGCGCTCCACCCAGTTCACCGCGGGCATGAACTTCAGGCCCTCACTCAGCAGCCAGTCGTAGACCTCGGCGCGCGAGTGCTCGACGTAGTAACGCGCCCACTGCAGGCGCGGGCTTTGCGGGTCCTCGGCCTCCAGCTCGCCGAAGCGCAGCCAGTCGCGGTACGCACGTTCGGCACTGTCGGGGATCTTCATGCGCGCCTGCAGCGGCGTGTCCACCAGGGCCATGCCGCCGAAGGCCCAAAGCGCCAGGCCGCCGAAGCGCTCCGGCGTGTCGCGGTCCACCAGGGTCACGCGCTTGCCGGCGCGCAGCGCCTCCAGCGCGGTGACGATGCCGGCCAGGCCGCCGCCGGCCACGACCAGATCGGACTGCTGCTGCTGTCGCGCTTGCTGAACCATTGCTGTGTCTCCTGCGCCGGAGCTGAGCCGGCGTCGCCGCTGCAGCGCGCCCGCTCCGGGTCTTGTCAGATGGGCCGGAGATTAGCCGCCTATGATCGCGGCTCTATTGACCTTGGAGGACACAGAGATTGACTTTGCAGGCCACCGTCTCGCTGGACTGGGTCAACACCGTGCTGACCGCCGCTGAGCGCCTGGGCGCGCCGCGCGCGGCCGTGCTGGCGGCGGCGGGCATTGCGCCGGCCGGGCCGCCCACGGCCCAGCAGCGCTGGCATATCGACCAGGTGACCCGCTTATGGCGCGCCGCCGTGCACTGCACGCAAGACCCCGGCTTCGGCCTCAAGGCCGGCGCCCAGGTGGGGCCAGGCAGCTTTGCCGTGCTGGGCGATGCGCTGCGCGCCTCGGCCACGCTGCGCGAGGCCGTCGCCCTGGTGCAGAAATACCAGCGCCTGATCAGCGACGGCGCGCGGCTGCAGACCATTGCCGGCACCGAATCCAGCTGGGTGGTTTACCACCCGCGCCAGGGCACGCTGGCCTTCAGCCCGCATCAGATCGAGGCCGTGCTGGCCGCGGTGGTGAGCTTTGCGCGCCGCGTCACCGCCAAGCCGCGGCTGCGGCCGCTGCAGGTGCAGTTCAACCAGCCGGCGCTGGGCCCGCTGGCCGGCTATCAGGCGGTGTTCCGCTGCCCGGTGGAATTCGACCAGGCCTTCAGCGGCGTGCGCTTCGACAACGCCCTGCTCGACGCGCCGCTGCCGCAGGCCGATGCGCAGCAGGCCAGCCTGCACCACCGCCAGGCGGCGGCACGGCTGGCCGAACTCTCGACACCGGACGCACTGGCGCAGGAACTGCGCCGCTGGATCGCCGCCCAGCTGCAGCAGCAAGGCCAGCTGCCCGCGCGCGAGCAGGCCGCGCAAGCGCTGGGCCTGAGCCCGCGCACGCTGGCACGGCGCATGGCGGCGGCCGCACCGCCGCTGGATTTCAGCACCCTGCTGGACGAAGCCAGGCGCGATGCCGCGCTGCAGGCCGTGGCCGACACCGAGCGCCCGCTGGCCGAGATCGGCCAGAGCCTGGGCTTTGCCGAGCCCAGCACGTTCTGGCGTGCGTTCAAGCGCTGGACGGGGGTGACGCCGGGGGAGTGGCGGGGGCGCAGCGCCAGCGGCTGAGCGCCCTGCCCCACCCGGCTGGAACTCAGAGCAAGGCTTTGTAGGTCAGCTGCGCCTTGCGACGCCCCAGCTCATAGGTCCAGATGTGCGTCACCGTCGACTGCTGAACGCACACCACCGCGACCACATCACCTTGCACGGCCAAGGACAGGCCATCGAGACGGCTGTTGCCCTTGTCGTAGACGCTGCCCAAATCGGGCAGCACATCGGCCAAGGGGCGCACATCGTCGAGCTCGCCCCGCTCATTGAAGACCAGCAACTCGCCTGCATTCGACAGCCCGAGGTAGTTGCCCGAGACCGAGTCGTGCGCCAAGCTGATCAGATCGCGGTTCTGCAGGGAGCGCGCGCCCAACCACTGTCGATTGCGGGTGTCGTAGCGATAGAAGAAGCCCTCACCACCGAAGGACACGAGCGCAAGATTGCCCTTGCGAGTATCCCAGGCCATGGCCGATCCCCAGGAAAGTTCAGGCAGGTTCTTGGGCACCTCGATCTGCTTCTTGTTGGGGCTTCCCAGGCCTTGAGGAAACCAGACCAGCCGGCCGCCATTGCCTTCCAGCGCGTAGGCCTCGCCACCGTCCTCGCTGACCGCGGCTGGCGCAGCGCTGGGCCATGCGCTCATGCCGCCGCCGCGCACCACCCCGGCATAGTGCTTCTTCGCGTCCTTGGGTCCGGCATTGGTCCAGGGCAGGCGCCGGCCGTCGGTGCTGACGAGATCGAAGCTGATGCGCGCACGCGGCACTTCCGGGCGCAGGCCTTCCAGCGAATAAGCCGGGTCGGGCGCGAAAGGCCCGGTCACCGGCACCAGCTCCGGCAGGTTGTAGCCACCGCGGTAGCCGGTGATGCGATTCACGCCGTAGCGGGAGTTGAGCAAGCTGATCAAGCGGCGGAAGTTGATATTCGCCGTCTCGTAGGCATACGGCAGGTCGTCCGTGACGACAGGCACGCCGGCTGGCGCTGTGGCCGACGATTGCCCATCGCGAGCCGAGACAACCACGGCGAGCAGCGTCGTGCCTGGCGCTGGCAGGACCTGCCACTGAGCCTGCCTGTAAGTTGCCAGCACCAGCAGCACAGGCGCCCGGGGTGATTGATGTGCACACGCGTCGGGCGCCCCTGCGCCTCGTTGCCAGACACGACGATCACATCGCCTCGCTCACCCCAGCGCTGCATGCCCTCAGGGTTCGCCACAGGCTGCAGCACGCGGGCCGGCCGGCTCTCGCTCTGGGCCTGGCCGCCGCGTTGCCCGCCCTGTGGCCTCGTGCCCTGGGCAGGCTGATCCGCGCCAGGCACCGACTGGGCCGGCACGGCAAAGGGCGCTGCGTCCAGCAACAGCCCTGACGAGCTGCGCAGATTCCGCTCGCCTTGGTCAGCGCCAATCGTGCGGCCTGGCGGCCTGGCCGGCTCGGTGGCGCCGCCCACATCCACTCGGCGCCCGGCCTCAGCCCTCTGGCAAGGCTGAGCCTGATAGGACACCTTGCCGGCCTCGTCGACGCAGCGATGAACACTGCTCTGCGCGAGCACCTGAGTTGCGGATAGAACCGTCGCCAAAACAGCAAGCCCGTGAGCGAAGTGGTGCAAAAGTCTTGAACGCAGATTCATCCGGCCTCCCAGCACTGAGCGAACCCGCGATCCTTGCCGCGGGCTAGATGGTTTATGCGTTCCAATTCTCCGTTAGCACTTCTGCTGCAAGGTGTGAGCGATTCACGCGTCCTGCAGTTTTTTCCTCGAGGGCGGGGGCATCACCGGCCGTCGGCCGATGCGGGCCTTTTCATCGCGGCAGCGGGCCGGCCGGGCGCGCGGGGGACAGCCCAGTTGGACAGTCATCGGCCCCTTTGGCGTCCACACGCAGCAGCACCAGCGCCTGGTTCTGGTCCCAGCACAACCGCGACATCCGGTACAGCAACACCGAGCCCGGCGACACGGCAAATGTTGAGGACAGCAGCGCCCCCGCCTGCAGCGAGGCCGACGCGGCGCCTGGGGCCGAGGCGGCGGATGCGCTGCGGCTTGTGCGTGTGGCGGCGCTCAGGTCCAGGCTCAGCGTCTGCGCCGCCTTCTGGCTCACGACCACGCCCACGGCGGTGATGACCCGGCTGTCGCGAGCTGCGACCAGACTGGCAAAGGCTAGGTCGGCGCTGGCCAAGGCCTGAATCTCGCGGGCCAAGGCGCTGGGATCGGCCACCTGCAGCAGGGCCAGCTTGGCCTCTTCTGTGGCATCGATGCGGCCGAAACCCTGGCCTGGCCGAGCGCTTGGGCGCCCACGCCCAGCTCGCTGAGCTTGGCGCTGAGCTTGTTGTCCAGACTCAGCACCGCCGCCTCATGCACACCGGCAGCGCTCCAGCGCGGCGCCTGCGTGCGTTCGAACCAGGTGGACTCGCCATAACGCTTCACGCCGATGGCGCCTAGCACCGCATCGCCTGCCCCACCCGGACGGGTGCTGGGCAGATACTCGGCCAGGAAGCGCTCCATCTCCCGGCTCTTCCAGTCGGAATAGCCCAATACGGCGATCAGCAGCGCAGCGAGCAAGGCCGCAGCGATCAGCATCGATCTCTTGTTGGACTGCATGGTGCCTCCGCTGATTAAGAGAGAAAGAGAATGGGCGCGGCACGCTATGGCCTGACGCTGGTTCGACCTCGACCCCGCCTCAATGCGCCAGCTTCAGCACCACCACCCCGGCCACGATCAGCGCCACACCGAGGTAGCGCATGAAGGAACTCGGGTCGCCGTAGTAGAGAACGCCCACCATGAAGGTGCCGGCCGCGCCGATGCCGGTCCAGACCGCATAGGCCGTGCCGATCGGGATCTGCCGCTGTGCCAGCCACAGCAGGAAGCCGCTCACCGACATGAAGCCAACCGCGATCGCGATGCCCGTCCAGCGAGTTTCGGGCGCCTGAGAAATCTTCAGGCCGACGGGCCAGCCGATCTCGGCCAGCCCTGCGAGGATCAAGTAAAGCCAGGCCATGGGCGTGCGCTCCTGTCGATTGACGCAAAGACCGGCGCATGATGCCAGCGCCGCGCGGCGCTGTCTGCCCGGCCACGGCGCCGTGCAGCGAATCAGATCAGATCAGCCCAGCCAGGCGCGCCACCAACTGCGCTTGCTGGCCGCCGCAAGCTGGGCGCTGGCCGCCACCTCAGCCGGCGCCGTGGCACCCAGCGCCAACAGCCGCGCCTCCACCGCCTGCAGGCCCACATGGCGGGCAGCCTGCAGCGGCGTCATACCTTCATCGAACTCCGATTGCAGATGGATATTGGCCCCGCTCTCGATCAGCAGCTCGGCCGATGCCGGCTGCCGCGCCAGGATGCAGGCCACCAGCGGCGTGGACAAGAACTCCGGGTGCGCGTAATCCACGTCCACGCCGCAGTCCACGTGATAACGCAGCAGCTCGATGTCGCCCTCGCAGGCGGCGTTGAACATCTCTTTCCAGTTACCGCCTGCTGGCATGGGCGCTCCTATCGCTGATCCGATGAACTTGCAGCCGGGCCTGGAAGAACACCGGTCTTGTTTGCTTGATGCATGGGGCGCGGCCTCATGCAAGGCGTGAATGCTAGCGCGCTGCTTTGGCGCGCACGATCCGGGCAACACCCCAGC
Organism: Roseateles sp.; assembly: GCA_015657635.1. Lineage (GTDB taxonomy): Bacteria > Pseudomonadota > Gammaproteobacteria > Burkholderiales > Burkholderiaceae_C > JACDQM01. The sequence goes on along the minus strand of JACDQM010000167.1, from coordinate 139,473 downwards.
CCACCAGAGCACCGACAGGCCCCAGCAACATCAGGTTCCACACCGGCATGAACAGCAAGCCGATTGCCGCCGTCGATCCCTTGGGGGCAATGAAGACGGCGTAGTGCATGTAGAGATCGCCAGCCAAGGCCGCAGCCGCAAAGCCCAGAGCCAGCGGCAGCGCCGCCGGCTTGAACCACCAGCCCACCGCTGCCGCCAGTGCGTAGGGCGACAGCGAGAAGGCAAACAGCCCCAGCATGAAGAAGCTCCAGTCCCCATCAGCCTTGAAGGCGAAGGTGTAGACGTGCAGCAGGCAGGCGACCACGATCACGAAGGCGACGGGCGGCAGGCGCATGGGCTGGTCGTCCAAGTCCTGAATCAGCACATCGCGGCTGGCTAGCGCCCGCACCACTGCCGCTCGCAGGGAATGCCATCGCCGTCGCCATCCATCTGCACGGTCGGGCAGTTGGCCAGGAAGTATTTGGCTTCGTCGCAAGACGTCATCTGCGAGCAGTATTGCCGCCCATCACAGCGATAGCCCCTGGCGACAGCAGGCGGCGCCAAGCTGGGCACCTTTGGCGCTGCTGCGTGGGGTGCGACAGGCGCAGACCGCGCCGCACCGAGAGCAGCGGACGAGGCCGACGCCGAAGCTGACGAAGCTGACGAGGCTGCTGCGGCCGCACGCTTCTTCTTCTCCGCCGCGTTCAGCTCCTCAACGGTCGGGTGCCTGCGCACCGGGTCGGTGGGGCAAGGCCCCTGCTGATAGCTGACGGTGCCATTGATCAGGCACTTGCTCACTTGCGCTGCCTCGACACCCGGGGAGGTGAAGGCGACAAGAAGAACAAGCACGGCTGCAAGCAGGATGGCTGAGACCTTGAGCATGGGGGTTTGGCACAAAGTGGCTGGTGAGACCAAGGAAAGCGCCTTTGAACAAGCTTGCGCGAGCCGGGCCAGCCCGCGCAGTTGCGCTTGAATTAATCACTCAATCACTCATTCATCTTCTGATCGCTACTCCTGCTGGCATCGCGCTGTTCGATTTCTCCATGCCGAATCAGCGCCTGCACAGCGGCGTGGGTTCGCAGCGTCACCGCGAAGCAGGCGTTGGCCAGACTCAGCGCAGCAACAGCCGCACCCGCAGCAAGGGCCACAAACGCATTGTCTTGCGCGAGGTAGACGATGCCCGCAATGGCAATGCCCAACAGGTAAGCCAATGGCGCTTCCCAGCGCTTCAGCGATGTGGCTGCGGCCTGCTCAAAAACCTGTCGGGTTTGCGCTTCTTGCCGCATGGCGCGAAGGTGGACTTCAGGGGGGGTTGTCGGCGTCTTGAACATGATGGGCATCTCCCTGGATGGACCGCTTGCTAGCGAACTCGTTGCGCCTCTCCGGGCGCTACTCTTCATCGTCAGCACGCCACAACTGTAGCGGCTGACCGATCGCAGTCGCATGGATTCATCAGCCCCCCCCGTGAATCACCCATCAGCGAAGGGGCGGGCCACGGCGAAGCCTGGCGGCCTACCTCCGTGAGGCCAGATCGCAAGCGATGCGCTGCTCATGCAAGTCCAGTTGTGCGGCTCGCAACTGGGCCTGCTCTTCGCGGGACAGCGTCCGTCCGGCGTAGCGGCGGTTGACTTCGTCCGACTTGGCCGTCACGCGAGAAATGCAGGCCTCCAGCGTGGAGCGGCGATCCGGCGCCAAGGCCGGCTGGCTCTGGCGCTCACAGGCCTCGGCGGACCGACCTGCGGCGTTGAGCGCTGCGTGCATGTTCTTCGACCAACGCTCGAAGGCGACCCGGTCACTTTCAGGCGGGCGCTCGCGGGCGAAGTCCCGCTCGATCCGAGCTTGCTCCGACTGCAGCTGGGCCGCACAGCGTTGCTGTGCTGCGTTCGCACCGGCGCCCCGAGCGCCGCTCGCAACAACGAGGAGAAAAAGCAGCAGAGCAAGGACAAGAGACAGCCGAGGTGTCTGGGAGGTGATGGTCATAGGGGTGCTGGGTTCGTGTGGAAGATCCAAGCGCAGCCTCGCAACCGGCAGCGCAGCGGCCTGCCGCGCTGGGCCGGAGTGCTATCGGCACTGCTTGTATTGATAGTCGGCAAATTCGATCCAGCGCTTGCCGCCGTGGCTGAAGACAAGAAACTCAGCACCGCGCTGCTCTTCAGTCAGGATCGCCACCACAAAGCCCTGCGGTGGTTTGGATTTCCCGAAATAGCTGTAAGCCGTCATCGCCCGCTGGGTCTGTCCGTTGACCGTGACGCTGGCATTCCACTGATCCGGCGCTTTTTCCATCACGGTGTACTCAATGCGACGCTTGATCGCGCCGCCGCCGCAAAACGCCAGGCCAAATCCAGAGTTGGCGTTCTGATCCTTGGTCTTGTTGATATCGCAGCCCTGCATCTCAGACAGCTGCGTGCAGCCAGATTGCTCAAGCTTCTTGCGGTATTTGCTGTCGATGGCTTGCGCACTGGAGCCCAGCATCGCGCTGGCTGCAATCAGGGACGACAGAATGAGTTTGCTTGCATTCATCGATAAACAGCTCCATCAACTGGCCGCCAACGACCGCGCCAAAGGATATGCCAAACATTGACACAAGGGCCGGACCTCAAAAGCTTGGTCCGTGCGCACCTCAAATCGCAGAACTACTTGGGTCGGACCTGCGGCCAGCCCTCAGGCCTCAATCGCCCTGACGGCAAACGTCGCGGCGGAGATACCGGGCTGAAGGTACGAATGCCGGGCAACATCTGCGAGCCCCTCGGCGCCTGCGGCGGCAAGCGGCCTCGAAGCCGAGCTGGCCAATCGAAGCGGCCCAGCGAAAGGGGTTAGTGCCTGGACGCTGGCGCAACGTGCAAGTGAGCGGCCTGGGCGGCTTTTCGCGCAGGTCCACTCAACTGCCGGGTTGGAACTCACGGGTTAACGCCGTATGACTTTGCGATGCCGAAGTAGTCGGCTGCGCTTCCCCTGCAGCCTTGGCATCGCACATACAGATTGATCGCCAATGCGGTGGGCATTAGGTTGACTTCTGATTGACCCGGAGCAAAGCCCTCTGCAATTAGCTCGCTGCCCCTGAGGTGGTCAAGTTCCTGATCTACGCGGTGTATATCATCGACTTCTGCAACGCGCAGAACAGTCGAAATATCGGTTATCAGCGGTTCGACCACAATAATCAGGCCGTTCGAATCGACTCCCTTCTTCGCCTGCTCGACCGCAAAGCGCAGTAGCCTCACCTGAACGCGCGTAAGCTGCTTCAGAAGACCGATGAAGATTAGGTTGCTATCGTCGTGACCGTCTTGTGAACACGACGATGCAAGCAGTCCCCCCCACATTTCCTGCAATGTGTTGTCATCGGCCCATGACCCTTCCTCTATCACCGAGACGACTAGTCGTGGATGTGCATGGCCGTCCAGCGTTGGTTCAAACTTTTGGAGCAGGGCTTGCGCTTTGGAGACAACGCGGATCGCATTAGCTGCACGCCAGGCGCGAACCTTATCTTGAAGTAGCAAGCCAAATTCTTCTGCGGCAGGAAGGCAGATGCGGCCCAGGAATGAAGATGCGCCATCGACAGTGGCTTTCGATATGTGTGAAACGGCATCGGCAACGGGCTTAACACCTAGGATGTCTAAGCTGCTCGAATTCTGTTCGGTCATGGTAGAGACGGTTCCTGTGAGTTCCAACGTGATTTAGGGCGAAAGGCGCAGCTGCATAACATCGGACGCCCTGACGCCCCCAAGTAGTTGTCGCAATTGAGAATCCTCCGTTGCCCTGCTGGATAACACGGCACTATTTCCTGGGCAAAACCGGCAGCTTGTTAGTCAAATAGACAGCCAGCGCAGGGCCGGCTCCACGCCCTAGCCTTTTGGCTTGACTATGGCATCAGTCCGGACGTTAGCGCCCTAGGGGCATCCCGCTGCGCTACCCTCCCACCCCATGGACCCCGCCGATCTGCAGAAACTTGTCACCACCCCCATGCCCTTTGGCAAGCACAAGGGCGTGCTGCTGGCGGATCTGCCGGGCAATTACCTGAACTGGTTTGCGCGCGAAGGTTTTCCCAAGAGCGAGATCGGGCGGCTATTGGCGCTGATGCATGAGATCGACCACAACGGCCTGAGCGATCTGCTGCGGCCGCTCAGGGAGCGTGGTGCGCGTCAGGCGGCCGAGAGGCCGAGGTAGTTCAGCACCGGCGCCAGCCCCCAGGCCCAGACCGCCAGACCCAGTGCCGCGGTGTAGGCCCAGGCCAGCAGGCCGGCGCCTAGCGCGCCAGTCATCAACAACCGGTCATGCAAGGCCAGAGCCAGGCCCAGCAGCGCTAGGCTGAGCGCCGGCAGCACATTGCCCAGCGGCAGCGGCAGAAAGATCAGCCCGCCCATCAGGGCCACATGGGTGGCCAGCCAGGGGCGCGGCCCCGAATGCTGTGCTGGCTGCGGCACCGCGCCACGTGGCCGTTGGCGCCGGCCGCGCGTGATGCGGTCGGCCAGCGCATAGAGCCCCGCCATCAGCAGCAGCGCACGGCGCGCCCAGCGGGCCGGCATCTGAAAGCCGGCAACGCCGGCAGGCAAGGCGCCGATGCGCTCGCCCCGCCACATCGGCAGGGCCAGCATCATCAGCGCCAGGCCCATCACATTGCCCACACCGGGCACAGGCAGCACGCAGGGCGCGGCCAGCAGTACCAGCAGCGAGCCCAGCGCGGCCGGCCCTTGCAGCGCGGCTAGCTGAGCCAGCGTCACCGGCCCGGCGCCCAGCCCTGCAGCGGCCTGGCGCAGGCGCTGGCATGGCGGCAGAGGCTCGTGCGCCTGCTGCGCGCTGGAAGAACGGCTGCTGCTTTCGCTGCTCAATGGGGCCTCGGTCGGTAGGGCTGGGTGATGTGGTGCTGTGATGTGCCGCCAAGTATCGGCAGCGCAGATGACAAACCGACACATCTCGCGCCGATTGCGACGCGCCTGTGACAGCCGATGGCGCGGTGTGTGACAGCGTCACAGCTTCTTCATCAAGCCTGCCTAGACTGCCCGCGGCTGCTGTTGTTGTTTTTGTTCGTTCTTGCGCCGCCCCGCTGTCTTTCTCGTCATCCCCGCATGATGCTGCCCTCTCGACTTCTCGCCTTGCTGCTGCTGGCAAGCCTGCTCAGCGCCTGCTCGCCGCGGCTGATGCTCGTGCGCAGCGTGGCGGATGAGCTGGCCAGCCAGGGGCAGGCCGAAGAGGAAGACCTGGTGCTGGCTCGCGAGGCTGGCGCCTTCTATCTGAAGCTGTCGGAATCGCTGCTGCGCCAGACGCCGGGCCATCTGGCGCTGGCCGAATCAGTGGCGGGCGGCTTCACGCAATATGGCTATGCCTTTGTGGCCTTCGAGGCCGAGCGCCTGGAGAGCCGCGATGCGCGCGCGCGCAAGCGCTGCGCCAGCGTGCCGCGCGCCTGTATCTGCGCGCCCATCGCCACGCGATGGCGGCGCTGGAGCAGCACCACGGCGGCAATCTTCTGAAGTCTTTGCAGCAGCCGGCGGCGCAGCCGCTGCCGCCCTTGCCGCCTGAACAGGTGGGCGTGGCTTACTGGGCCGCGGCTTCGTGGGGCGCCTATATCGCGCTGTCCAAAGACAGCCCCGAGGCGGTGGCCGATCTGCCGCTGGCACTGCGCCTGGCCGAGCGGGCCTGGGCCACGCAGCCTGCGCATGGCGACGGCGCAGTGGCCGCGCTGCTGGGCACGCTGGAAGCCTCGCGCCCCGGCGGCAGCGCACGCCGCGCCGAAGCGCTGTTTGATCAGGCCCTGGCCGCCGGCAAGGGCCGCAATGCCGGCGCCCTGGTGGGCAAGGCCGAGGCGCTGGCCCTGCCCTCCGGTGATCGCCCCGCCTTCGAGGCGCTGCTGCGCCAGGCGCTGGCCGTGCCGGGGCAGAGCCTGGGCAACCAGGTGATGCGCCAGCGCGCGCAATGGCTGCTCGACACGGCTGACGATCTGTTCTGAGGCCACGCAACCCCCCTGCCCCCTCGCCTTCTACGTTTCTTTGACGCACCCCACGATGACAAGACTCCACCGCCGCCACGCCGCAGCCCTGCTGCTGGCCTTGATGTCCACCGCCGGCAGCGCCTGGGCGCAGGCGCCGGTGCAGCTGCGCATCGGCAGCCTGGTGCCGAAGAACTCGCAATACCACCAACAGCTGATGGAGATGGGCGAGAGCTGGCGCGCTGCGCAGGGCGGCAATGCGCGCTTTGTGGTGTTCACCGATGGCAGCCAGGGCGGCGAGGCCGAGCTGGCGCGGCGCATGCGCATCGGCCAGCTGCAGGGCGCGCTGATGTCGGTGGTGGGGCTGCGCGAGATCGAGCCCACGGTGGCCGCGCTGCAGAACCTGCCGCTGCTGTTCCGCAACTGGGACGAAGTGGACCATGTGCGCGAGAAGATGCGCCCGGCCATGGAGAAGCGCTTTCTGGAGCGCGGCTTCGTGGTGGTGGCCTGGGGCGATGCGGGCTGGGTGCGCTTCTTCTCCAAAGAGCCGGCGCTGCGGCCGGATGACTTCAAGCGCATGAAGTTCTTCGCCTGGGGCTCGGAGCCTGAGCAGCAGGCCATCATGAAGAGCCTGGGCTACACGCCGGTGCCGCTGGAGACGGCCGACATCCTGCCCGCGATGCAGACCGGCATGATCAATGTGGTGCCGTCGACGCCGTACTTCGCGCTGGCCAGCCAGGTCTACGACACCGCCAGCAATATGCTGGACATCAATTGGGCGCCCATCGTCGGCGCGCTGGTGGTCACCAAGAAGGCCTGGGATGCAATGTCGCCCGCCGCCCAGCAGTCGCTGAAGAGCAGCGGCGAGAAGGCTGGCGTGGTGATGCGCCAGCAGGCCCGCAAGGAAGTGGACGAGGCGGTGGAGGCCATGAAGAAGCGCGGCCTGAAGGTGAACAAGCCCTCGGCCGAGCAGATGCGCGAATGGAACGAACTGGCCGAGCGCCTGTATCCGCGCATCCGCGGCAGCATGGTGCCAGCCGACACCTTTGACGAAGTCTTCATGCATCTGAAGACCTACCGCGCCAGCAAGGGGCAGTGAGTGAGCATGGCTGAACAAGCCGCGGTGCCCGTAGCTGGCGGGCTGACCCGCTGGCTGCCGCGCTTCGACGAAGGCCTCGCCTCGGTGGCGCTGGCGCTGATGGTGCTGCTGCCGCTGGCCGAGATCGCGCTGCGCCCGCTGATGGGCCGCGGCATCGAGAACGCTTCGGTGCTGGTGCAGCACCTGGGCTTGCTGCTGGCGATGTTCGGCGCGGTGGCGGCCGAGCGCCATGGCCACCTCAGCACGCTGGGCAGCAGCCTGAGCCAACGCGGCAGCGAGCGCAGCCGGGCCCTGGTGCAGGCCTTCGCCAAGGGCAGCGCCGCGCTGCTGTGCGGCATGCTGGCGCTGGCCAGCTGGCGCTTTGTGGCCAGCGAGATCGAGGGCGCCCAGACACTGGCCTACGGTCTGCCGGTGTGGTGGGTGCAGGCCGGCATGCCGCTGGGCTTTGCACTGCTGGGCTTCAAGCTGGGCCTGCGCTGCGCGCCGGGCCTGCTGGCACGCCTCGCGCTGGGCCTGACGCTGCCGCTGAGCGGCTGGCTGCTGGCCGCCGCAGGCGATGGCCAGGGCGGCCTGCTGTGGCCGGCGCTGGCCTTGCTGCTGCTGGCGCTGCTGGCGGGTGCTCCGGTGTTTGCGGTGCTGGGAGGACTGGCGCTGGCGCTGTTCTGGAGCGACGGGCTGCCGCTGGCTTCGATCGCGCTGTCGCACTACCAGATCACCGTCAACCCTTCGCTGCCGGCGCTGCCGCTGTTCACGCTGGCCGGCTTGGTGATGGCTCGCACGGGGGCGGCGCAGCGCCTGGGCACGCTGTTCGTGGCGCTGTTCGGCGGCGGCGCGCGCGGCACGGTGCTGGCAGCAGCCGTGCTGTGCTCGGCCTTCACCGCTTTCACCGGCGGCAGCGGCGTGACGATTCTGGCCCTGGGTGGCCTGCTGCTGCCGCTGCTGCGCAATGCCGGCTATCCCGAGCAGCGCGGCATCGGCCTGGTGACCAGCGCCAGCGCCTTGGGCGTGCTGCTGGCGCCTTCGGTGCCGCTGATCATGTATGCGGTGATCGCCCGCGTGCCCATCATGGACATGTTCCTGGCCGGCCTGGTGCCGGCGCTGGTGATGGTGGCCTGCCTGCTGCTGTTTGGCGGCTTCTTGCGTGGTGGTGGCAGCGCCACGGCCGCCCCAGCAAGCCGGCCGAATGCGCGCCAGGCGATGGCGGCGGCCTGGACCGCCAAGTGGGAGATCCTGGCCCCGGTGGTGGCGATCGGCTCGCTGGCCAGCGGCCTGGCCACGCCCACCGAGAGCGCCGCGCTCACAGCCGCCTATGCGCTGCTGACGCAGGCGCTGGCGCACCGCGAGCTGGGCTGGCGCCTGCTCGCGCGCTGCCTGTCCGAGTGCGCGCAGCTGATCGGCGGCGTGATGCTGATCCTGGGCATGGCGCTGGCGCTGACCAACTTCCTGGTGGATGCCGGCATTCCGGACCTGGCGGTGGAATGGGTGCAGGGCGCGATTCCCAACAAATACCTGTTCCTGCTGGCGCTGTGCGTGTTCCTGTTCGCCGCCGCGGCGCTGATGGAAATCTTTGCCGCCCTTGCGGTGCTGGTGCCGCTGCTGCTGCCGCTGGCGCTCGCCTACGGCATCGACCCGGTGCACTTCGGCATCATCTTCCTGGCTGCGATGGAGGTGGGCTTTCTGTGCCCGCCGGCCGGCATGAACATCTACTTTGCCGCCGCGATGTTCGGCAAGTCGATCCGCTATGTGGCTCGCGCGGTGCTGCCGGCCATGTTGGCGATCTTCGTGGGCACGCTGCTGATCGCGCTGCTGCCTGGCCTGAGCACCGGGCTGGCAACGCTGCTGCGCGGGGCGCCCGGCGGCTGACGCTCAGGCGCTGCGCTCGCGCAAAGCCGGCAGCGACAGCCTGGGCGATGATGGACGCCGATGCCAAGCAATCCACCAGGGCCGCAAATGATCGAAGCAAGGGCCGCCAGTGGCGCTGCGCCGCACTGGCACGCGCTGAACGCCGAGGCCGCGCTGCGCCAGACCGGCAGCGATGCGGCCCAGGGCCTTGATGCCGCCGGCATTGCCGCCGCGCGTGCCACGCAGGGTTGGAACCGCTTGCCGGAAGCACCGCCGCGCCCGCTGTGGCGCACCGTGGTGCAGCAGTTCAAGAGCCCGCTGATCTACATCCTCTTCGTCGCGGCCGGCCTGGCGGTGGCGCTGGGCCATCGGGGCGACGCGCTGGTGATCCTGGCGGTGGTGCTGGTGAATGCGGCCGTCGGCAGCTTTCAGGAAGGCCGGGCCGAGCGCTCGATGGCCGCGCTGCGGCGCCTCTCAGCCCTGCGCGTGCGCGTGCTGCGCGAGGGCGGCGAGCAAGTCGTCGAGGCGCGCGAGTTGGTGCCGGGCGACATCCTGCTGCTGGCGGCGGGCGACGCGGTGGGCGCCGATGCGCGGCTGATCGAGGCCGCGCAGCTGCAGGTGGCCGAGGCGGCGCTGACCGGCGAATCGGTGCCGGTGTCCAAGTCCGTGCAGGCGGTGCCCGAGTCCGCCACGCTGGCCGACCGGCACTGCATGGTCTATTCCGGCACGCACATCACCGCGGGCCGCGCGCGCGCCGTGGTCTGCGCCATCGGCGCGCACACCCAGGTGGGCCGCATTGCCGGGCTGACCGAGGGTGCGCTGGAACCGAAGACGCCGCTGGAGCAGCGCATCGAGCGCTTCGGCCGCGCGCTGGTGGTGGCGGCGCTGGGCCTGTTCGTACTGGTGCTGCTGCTGGGCCTGTGGCGCGAGCTGCCGCTCAGCGCGGTGCTGATGGTGGCGATCAGCCAGATGGTGTCGATGGTGCCCGAGGGCCTGCCGGTGGCGATGACCATCGCGCTGGCGGTGGGCATGCAGCGCATGGCGGGGCGCGGCGCCATCATCCGCCGGCTCTCGGCCGTCGAAACACTGGGCTCCACCACGGTAATCTGCACCGACAAGACCGGCACGCTGACCCGCAACGAGATGACGGTGGTGGCGCTGTGGCTGCCCGATGGCAGCACGCTGGCGGTGTCGGGCATCGGCTATGCGCCCAGCGGCAGCTTCACTGACGCATCAGCTGCGCGCATCGACGCCGCAGAGCATGCGCTGCTGCAGCCGCTGCTGCAGGCCGCGCTGCTGTGCAATGACGCCGAGCTGCTGCCGCCCGAGGACGATGAGCGCGGCAGCTGGACGGTGCTGGGCGACCCCACCGAAGGCGCGCTGCTGGTGCTGGCCGCCAAGGCCGGGCTGGACATCGCGGCGCAGCGCCAGGCCGCGCCGCGCGAGGCCGAGCTGCCTTTCGACTCCGACACCAAGCTGATGGCCACGCGGCACCGGCTGGACGGTACGCCGCGCCGCGTGATGATCAAGGGCGCCCCCGAGGCGGTGCTGCGCCTGTGCACCGGCAGCGCGCCCGAGCTGCTGCAGCAGGCGCGCGAGCAGGCTGAGCAGCTGGCCGGCCGCGCGCTGCGCGTGCTGGCCTTTGCGACAGTGGAGGACGCAGCGCTGGACGCCGAGGCGGGCTTCGATGCGCTGGTGGGCCACACGCGGCTGCTGGGCCTGGTGGGGCAGATCGACCCGCCGCGCGAAGAGGTGCGCCCGGCGGTGGCCGACTGCCGCGCCGCCGGCATCCGCCCGGTGATGGTGACCGGCGACCACAAGGCCACCGGCCTGGCGATCGCGCGCGATCTGGGCATCGCCCGCGACGGCGACGAGGCGGTGGACGGTGTCGAGCTGGAGCGCATGGGCGAGGCCGAGCTGCATGAGCGGCTGCCACGCATCGCGGTGTTTGCGCGGGTGCAGCCGGCGCAGAAGCTGCGCATCGTCGAGGCGCTGCAGGCGCGTGGCGAGGTGGTGGCGATGACCGGCGACGGCGTCAACGATGCACCCGCGCTGGCGCGCGCCGATGTGGGCGTGGCCATGGGCATCACCGGCACCGAGGTGGCCAAGAGCGCGGCCAAGATCGTCATCACCGACGACAACTTCGCCACCATCGTCGGCGCGGTCGAGCAGGGCCGCGTGGTCTACGGCAATCTGAAGAAGGTGATCCTGTATCTGTTCGCCACCTCGATCGATGAGGTGGCGCTGCTGCTGCTGGCTCTGCTGGCCGGCTATCCGCTGCCGCTGGCGGCGGTGCAGATCCTGTGGATCAACATCGTCACCGAAGGCACGCTGACGGTGAACCTGGTGATGGACCCGCCCGACGGCGACGAGATGCGTCGCACGCCGGTGCCGCGCGACGACCCGCTGCTGGACCGCGCCATGCTCGGCCGCGTGGCGCTGATGGCGGGCAGCGCGGTGGCGGTGTGCTTCGGCTGGTTCGCCTGGCGCAGCTCAGCCGGCATCGATGCGGCCCTGGTGCAGACCGAGACCTTCACCCTGATGGCGATGTGCCAGTGGTTCAATGTGCTGAACTGCCAGTCGGCCACGCGCTCGGCACTGCAGCTGGGCCTGCTGAAGAACCCCTGGCTGCTGGGCGGGCTGAGCCTGAGCGTGCTGCTGCAGGCGGTGGTGCTCTACGCAGCGCCGATGAACACGCTGTTCTACACCGTGCCCTTGGCACCGCAGGTGCTGCTGTCGCTGCTGCTGCTGGCCAGCGGCGTGCTGTGGGCCGAGGAGCTGCGCAAGCTCTGGACGCGCCGCAGCGGCCCTTTGCCCTCGCGTTGACAGGGCCTAGACTCTCGCCCCAGCGCGGCCACTGCCTGGCGCCGCAGCCCCCTTGCGATACCTACAAAAAGGAAGCCCATCCATGAGCTCGATGTTCAGCTGGCGCGAAGTGCGCCCCACCCCCGGTGACGTGGTCGCCCCCGACGAGCGCCTGCCCTGGCCGCAGACCGCCGCGATGGGCGTGCAGCATGTGATCGCGATGTTCGGCGCCACCGTGCTGGCGCCCATCCTGATGGGCTTCAACCCGAACGTGGCGATCCTGATGAGCGGCATCGGCACGCTGATCTTCTTCCTGATGGTGGGCGGCCGCGTGCCAAGCTATCTGGGTTCGAGCTTCGCCTTCATCGGCGTGGTGATCGCCGCCACCGGCTATGCCGGCTCGGGCGCCAATGCCAATCTGGGCCTGGCGCTGGGCGGCATCATTGCCTGCGGCGCGCTCTACACGCTGATCGGCGTGCTGGTGATGCTGACCGGCACGCGCTGGATCGAGGCGCTGATGCCGCCGGTGGTCACCGGCGCTGTGGTGGCCGTGATCGGCCTGAACCTGGCCGGCGTGCCGATCAAGAACATGGCGCCCACCGCCTTCGACGCCTGGATGCAGGGCGTCACCTTCGTCTGCGTGGCTGGCGTGGCGGTGTTCACGCGCGGCATGACGCAGCGCCTGCTGATCCTGGTGGGCCTGATCCTGGCGGCCCTGGTGTACGCACTGCTGACCAATGGCCTGGGCCTGGGCAAGCCGATCGACCTGAGCGGCGTGGCCAACGCCGCCTGGTTCGGCGCACCCAGCTTTGCCGCGCCGGTGTTCGACGGCAATGCCATGCTGCTGATCGCGCCGGTGGCGCTGATCCTGGTGGCCGAGAACCTGGGCCACATCAAGGCCGTCAGCGCGATGACGGGCCGCAATCTCGACCCGCTGATCGGCCGTGCCTTTGTGGGCGATGGCGTTGCCACCATGGTCTCGGGTGCGGCCGGCGGCACGGGCGTGACCACCTATGCCGAGAACATCGGCGTGATGGCGGCCACCAAGATCTACTCGACCGCCACCTTCGTGATCGCGGCGCTGATCGCGATCCTGCTGGGCTTCAGCCCCAAGTTCGGCGCGCTGATCCAGGCCATTCCGCTGGCGGTGATGGGCGGCGTCTCCATCGTCGTGTTCGGCCTGATCGCAGTGGCCGGCGCCAAGATCTGGGTCGACAACAAGGTGGACTTCTCGGACAACCGCAATCTGGTGGTGGCGGCCATCACGCTGGTGCTGGGCACCGGCGACTACACGCTGAAGTTCGGCGGCTTCACGCTGGGTGGCATCGGCACCGCCACCTTTGGCGCCATCCTGCTGTGGGCGCTGCTGGGCCGCGGCGCGGCGCGGCCGAACTAAACGCCGCATGCGCGAGAATCGCAGCCCTCAACCGACAGAAATGCCAGACCCCATGTCCGAGTCCAACGCCAACAACATCCCCCTGCCCGACCACCTGTCCGTCGATCCACGCAGCCCGCACTTCAGCAAGGCCATCATGGAACAGCAGGCCGAGATCGGCATCCGCTTCAACGGCAAGGAGCGCAAGGACGTCGAGGAGTACTGCATCAGCGAAGGCTGGATCAAGGTGCCGGCCGGCAAGGCGGTGGACCGCCGCGGCCAGCCGCTGACGATCAAGCTGAAGGGCAAGGTCGAGGCCTATTACGTCGAGGCACCGGCGGCCTGAGCCCCGCGCTTGAAGCCAGTCCCGTTTCGGCCTTGAGGCCGGTCTGAGCCACAGCCTGCGGCCCCGCTCATGAGTTCGCTCTACCTCACGGCCAAGCACGCGCATCTCGTGCTGGTCGGCCTCAGCGGCGCGCTGTTCGCTGCGCGCGGGCTGGGTGTGTTGTCAGGCGCGGCCTGGCCCATGGCTGCGGTGGCACGGCGGCTCAGTGTGGTGATCGATTCGCTGCTGCTGACGGCCGGCGTGACGCTGTGGATCTGGCTCGGCCTGAACCCTCTGCAGCACAGCTGGCTCGGCGCCAAGCTGGCGCTCTTGCTGCTGTATATCGCGCTGGGCTCGCTGGCGCTGACACGTGCACGCTCCCGCCGCGCCAAGGCGGCCTTCCTGGTGGCTGCACTGGCCGTGTTCGGCTTCATGGTGTCGGTGGCCTTGGCGCACCATCCGGCGGGCCTGTTCGCCCGCCTGCTGATGAGCGCCTAGGAGTCTGCGCGGCAGAAGGCGTTGAAAGCGAAAGCTGGCCCCAGCGAGGACAGTTTTCGCCGGATTTGCAGCCCCATAGCCGAGCTATGGGGCAAGAAGCAGGTGAAAAATGGACCGCTGCGGTCAGTTTGCAGCGGACGCCTCTTCTGCCGCGCAGACTCCTAGGACTTCTCGGGCAGGCCGGCTTCGCGGCGCAGCTGCTCGATCAGCTCGTCCTTCTCGCGCCATTGCGCTTCGATCCAGCGGCCGGTCTGCACCAGCAGGCTGCGGTCTTGCTGCGGGTCGCGCCCGACCAGCTCGGCCGGGATCGGCCGCGGCTGCACCCGCACGATCACCCGCCCCACATCGCCGCACAGCAGGTGCCAGAAGGTGGGCCGGCCGTCGGGGTAGACCAGGGTCACGTCGAGCAGCGCCTCGAACTGTTCACCCATCGTGGCCAGCGCCACGCACAAGGCGCCGATCTTGGGCTTGAGCAGATGGCGGTAGGGGCTGTTCTGCTTGGCGTGCTTGGCCTCGGTGAAGCGCGTGCCCTCAACGAAGTTGATCACCGTGGTGGGCAGCTTCTTGAACTTCTCGCAGGCCTGGCGCGTGGTGGCCATATCGGCCGCCTTCGAGCCCTGGCTGCGGCCGCGCTTCATGAAGGGGAAGTCCAGCGCCCACCAGGCCAGGCCGATCACCGGCACCCAGATCAGCTCCTGCTTGAGGAAGAACTTCAGGAATGGGATGCGGCCGTGGAAGACGCGCTGCAGCACCAGGATGTCGACCCAGCTCTGGTGGTTGGGCGAGACCAGGTACCAGCCGCGCTGATGCAGACCATCCAGGCCCTTCACATCCCAGGGCGCGGCGCCGACCGCCACGATCCAGCCGTTGTTGACGGCCACCCAGCCGGAGGCGATGCCGCTGAGCACGCGGGTGCAGAGCTTGCGCACAGCCTCGAAGGGCAGCAGCAGCTTGATCAGCGCCGGCACGATCATCAGCGACACACCGATCACGGTATTCAGCCCCAGCAGGACGGCGGCAAGCGCACCGCGCAGCGGAGCAGGTAGGAATCTCAGCATCAGCAAGGGCCCGGGAGGAATGAAACAGGTGCGCCATCATGCCGCAGTCCGAGCCCGGCTCCCTTGACGCCGGGCAGGCAGGACGCACTTTGGCTCTCAGCCGCCCAAGGCAGTGGCCAGATGTATCTGCCCCCGCGCGCGGTAGGCGCCGCTGGCGCGCCTCGAACAGAGCCCTCGCCTCATGGAGTGAACGACAAGCGCCTGCCCCGCCCCCGAGCCGCAAGGGCCTGCGGCGGCGCCGGCGATGGCGCGGCCAGCCCTTGGGCCAGATGGTCCACCAGGGCCCGCAGCCGCAGAGGAAGAAAGCGCTGGCTGGGCAGCACCGCATGCAGGGGCATGGGGCGGCCGACCCAGTCGGGCAGCACCTCCACCAAGGCACCGCTCGCCAGGCTGTCGCGCACGTCCAGCTCGCTCTTGTAGCTCAGGCCCTTGCCCTCCAGCGCCCATTGATGGGCGATGCTGCCATCGTCCGCACTGCGCTGGCCCTTGACCGCCACCACCAGCGGCGCGCCCTGAGGCGCCCCACGCGGCCAGAAGACCCACTCCCGTTCCAGCCGATTGCCGATCTTGAAGCGCAAGCACTCATGCCCGTCCAGCTCATGCGGATGGCGGGGCCAGCCGCGGCGCTTCAGGTAGTCGGGCGCGGCCACCAGCAGGCGACGGCCGATCCAGAGCTGGCGAGCCACCAGGCCCGAGTCAGCCAACTCGCCGTAGCGCAGCGCCAGGTCTACCTGGTCGCGCACCACGTCCAAGAGGGAGTCTCCCACCTGCAGCTGCAGCTCAACACCAGGATGCCGGGCCAGGAAGTCATCCAGCAGGGGCAGCAGCACCCGCCGCGTCAGATCGCTGGAGCCGCTCACGCGGATGCGACCGCGCAACGCCGCCGCAGCGGATCCGGCACGCCCGGGCGCGGCCCCGCCCTCGCTGAGCTGGGCCACGCCCTCTGCCAGCAGCTCCAGCACGCGCTGCGCATAGTCGCGCAGCTGCTCACCCGCCGGTGTGAGCCGCAGGGCTCGCGTGCTGCGCTCGGCCAGGCGCACGCCAAGGCGCGCCTCCAGGCGCTTGAGCAAGGCGCTGGCCGCGGCCGGGGTGATCTGCAACTCGACCGCCGCCGCGCTCAGGCTGCCGCCGCGGGCGCATTCCACCAGCAGGCGTAGCTCCTGGACATTTTCAATTTCCATTTGAAACTGATAGCGATTAGTGCGTCTTCATTGATTCTGCCCCAAGCCCCAAGATTCGTCATCGTGCCCATGTCGTGGCACATCAGGAGAAGCATTAGCATGAAAGCCGTCGGTTACTTCAAGAGCCTGCCCATCAACGACCCGGAGTCCCTGCTGGACCTGGAGCTGCCCACGCCCACGCCGGGCCCGCAAGACCTGCTGGTTGAGGTGCGCGCCATCGCCCTCAACCCGGTGGACACCAAGTTGCGCCTGCGCCGCGCCAGCACCGATGGCCAAGCCCCCGTGGTGCTGGGTTGGGACGCAGTGGGCGTGGTGCGCGCCCTTGGCGCCGAGGTGCGGGGCTTCGACCTGGGCGACCGGGTCTGGTACGCGGGCGACATCAACCGCCCCGGCAGCAATGCGCAGCACCAAGCCGTCGACCACCGCATCGCGGCCCGTGCTCCGGCCTCGCTCAGCGACGCCGAGGCCGCCGCCCTCCCCCTGACCGCCATCACCGCCTGGGAGCTGCTCCACGACCGCCTGCAGGTGCAGCAGCAGCCGGAGCGCCCGGTCAGCCTGCTGGTGACCGGCGCGGCCGGCGGCGTGGGCTCCATCCTCGTGCAGCTGGCCCGCCAGCTGCCGCATCTGATGGTGGTGGGCACGAGTTCCGAGCCTGAGGGCGCGGGCGGGGCCTGGCTGCGCGAGCTGGGTGCTCATCACGTGATCAGCCACCGCCAGCCCTTGGCCCCGCAGATCGCGCGCCTGCAGGCCGAGCAGGGCCTGCCACCGCTGCGCTATGCCGCCAGCCTGACGCACACGCCGGCGCATTTCGCCGATCTGGTGGCGGCCTTGGAGCCACAAGGCCGCCTGGGCCTGATCGACGACTTCGGCCCCGGCGACATCGATGTGATGGCGCTCAAGGGCAAGGCCTTGTCCTTGCACTGGGAGATGATGTTCACCCGCTCCATGCACGGCACGCACGACATCGCCGAGCAGGGCCGCCTGCTGGCCGAGGTGGCGCGTCTGGTGGATGCCGGCCAGCTGCGCAGCACCCTGGCCGAGGTGATGGGTCCCATCAACGCGGCGACCCTGAAGCGTGCCCATGCGCAGCAGGAGAGCCAGCGCCAACGCGGCAAGCTGGTGCTGGAGGGCTTTTGAGCGCGGGGCTCAGCCTCCCAGCGCCGTGGCCAGCCTGAACACGATGAAGGCTGCCAGATAAGCCAGGCCGAACAGGCCGGCTGCCAGCAGCAGCGGGAAGCGCCAGCTGCCGGTCTCGCGCCGGATGGCCGCCAGCGTGGCCAGGCATTGCGGCGCGAACACATACCAGGCCAGCAGCGCCAGGCCCGTGGCCACGCTCCACTGCGCGCCGATCAGCGGCCCCAGCGCGCCGGCGGCGTCCTCCGCGCCGGCATCCGACAGCGCGTAGACCGTGGCCAGCGCGCTGACGGCCACCTCGCGCGCCGCCAAGCCGGGCACCAGGGCCACCGAGATCTGCCAGTTGAAGCCGATGGGTTCGAACAGCGGCGCCATCGCGCGGCCCAGTTGACCGGCCAGGCTGGCCTCGATGGCCGGTGCGCCTTCCGGCCCGGCGGGAAAGCTGGCCAGCGCCCAGATCACCAGCGACATGATCAGGATGATGGAGCCGACCCGCTTCAGGAACACCAGCGCGCGCTGCCACAGCCCCAGCGCGACGTTCAACAGCCGCGGCCAATGGTAGGCCGGCAGCTCCATCATCAGCGTGCGCACCTGGCCGCCACCGCCAAACAGCTTCAGCAGCCAGGCCACGCCGGCCGCGCCGACGATGCCGGCCAGATAGAGCCCGAACAGCACCAGGCCCTGCAGCTCCACCCAGCCGCCGGCCAGGCTGCGCTGCGGGATGAAAGCGCCGATCAGCAAGGCATACACCGGCAGCCGCGCCGAGCAGGTCATCAGCGGGGCCAGGGCCATGGTCACCCAGCGGTCGCGTGGGTTGGAGATGCTGCGCGTGGCCATCACGCCGGGAATGGCGCAGGCAAAGCTGGACAGCAGCGGAATGAAGCTGCGCCCCGACAGGCCCAGGCTGCCCATCAGCCGGTCCAGCAGCCAGGCCGCGCGCGGCAGATAGCCCGACTCTTCAAGCACCAGGATGAAGAAGAACAGGATCAGGATCTGCGGCAGGAATACCAGCACGCCGCCGACGCCGGCCAGCAGGCCGTCCACCAACAGGCTGCGCAGCCAGCCCTGCGGCAGCTGCGCGGACAGCTGCTCGCCCAGCCAGCCAGTGCTGGCCTCGATCGCGTTCATCGGTGCCTCGGCCCAGGAGAACACGGCCTGGAAGATCAGGAACAGCAGCAGGGCCAGCAGCGCCGGCCCCAGCACCGGGTGCAGCAGCACGCGGTCGAGGCGGTCGCTGCCGGTCTCGGGCAGGCTCTGGGCCAGGCCCAGGCGATCCAGCAGCGCCTGCACGCGCTGGTGGTCGCCGGCTTCATCTCCCTCATCGGCAGGCAAGGCGGCTGGCGCCTGCCAGACCTGCGGCTGGTCGAGCAACGTGCGCAGCTCGGCCACGCCCTCGCCGCTGACGGCCACCAGGCGCAGCACCGGCACGCCCAGCTCGCGCGCCAGCGCCGCCGGGTCCAGCTGCAGGCCGCGGCGTTCAGCCACATCGGCCATGTTCAGCAGCACCACGCAGGGCAGGCCCAGGCGGCGGGCGGCCAGCACCAGGCGCAGGTGGCGGCGCAGATTGGAGGCGTCCACCACGCACAGCAGCAGGTCGGGCCGCTTCTCGCCGCGGGCCTGGCCGCGCAGCACGTCCACGGTGACGCGCTCATCCGTGCTGCGCGGATAGAGGCTGTAGGCGCCCGGCAGGTCCAGCAGGCGCAAGGCCTTGCCGGCCGCGCTGGCGAAACGCCCTTCCTTGCGCTCCACCGTGACGCCGGCGTAGTTGGCCACCTTCTGATGGCTGCCGGTCAGGCGGTTGAACAGCGAGGTCTTGCCGCAGTTGGGATTGCCCAGCAGCGCCACCAGCGGCCCGCCGCGGTGGACATGGATGACGGCCTCGGCGCTCATGCTGGCAGCGCCTCGATCTGCACGCACTGGGCTTCAGCGCGGCGCAGCGCGAAACGGCTGCCCTCCACGCCCACCACCAGCGGATCACCCCAGACCGAACGGCGCAGCAGCTGCACCTCGGCCCCGGGCACAAAGCCCAGGTCTTGCAGCTGGCGGCTCCATTCAGGCAGTTGAGCAGGCACCGCCAGGCCGCGCACGCGGGCGCGCTGGCCGCTGGCCAGCTGATCGAGCGTGGCCGGCGGCGGCAGGCAAGAGGCCGGCGCAGCGGCGGCGGAAGGAAGAACGGAACTCATGGCGGCGATGATAGCCGCAAATGCGAATCACTCTTATCCGCACACTCCCCTGCCTTTGCGCCGGCGCAAGTTCCCGCCGCTCAGGCCTTCTTGGCGAGCCAGGCCTCGGCCGCCTCGGTCATCAGGCCGTGGATGCCGCCTTCATGCGCCACGGCGCGTTCGCGCAGGCGCGCCACCAGATCGGCGGGCAGGCGGCAGGCCAGCGGCACCAGCTTGGGCGCGGCCTCCTTCTTGGCCTTGGTGTCTTGTGCCGCAGCAGCGGCGCCCTGCGCAAAACGCTGCGGCGGCAGGCTGGACTTCAGCCGGCCGTCCAGCTTCTTGGCCAGCTTCTTCTCGAGGTCGGTACGTTTCATGCTCATGGCTGGCCTCGAATGAATGGATCAGCCCGCATTGTCCCGCAGTCGCGAATAACTTCAGAAGTGAATGCCCCGCATCATCTGCTGCAGCGCGATCGCCTCGGGCGAGAGCTGCGGCTTGCCACCCTTGCCCGCTGCGTCGCCCTTGGCGGCATCGCTGTCGGGGAACATGCGGAAGCTGGTGTTCATCACGATCTGCGCCACGCGCGGCATCAGCGAATGCATCAGTTCGCCGGTCACGCCCAGGCGGGTGGCGATGCGCACCGGCTTGGCGATGCAGGCCTGCGCCACCATGTCGGCGGCCTCTTCCGGGCTCAGCGTCGGCACGTTGTTGTAGATCTTGGTGGGCGCGATCATCGGCGTGCGCACCAGCGGCATATTGATGGTGGTGAAGGTGATGCCCAGGTCCGCGTACTCGCTGGAGGCGCAGCGCGTCCAGGCGTCCAGCGCGGCCTTGCTGGCCACATAGGCCGAGAAGCGCGGCGCATTGGTCAGAACGCCGATGCTGGAGATGTTGACCACATGGCCCTTCTTCTTGGCGACCATACCGGGCAGCAGGCCCATCGTGACGCGCAGGCAGCCGAAGTAGTTCAGGTCCATCGTGCGCTGGTAGTCGTGGAAGCGGTCGTAGCTGCTTTCGATGGCGCGGCGGATCGAGCGGCCGGCGTTGTTGATCAGGAAATCGACGCCGCCGAAGTTCTCGTGGATCCAGGCCATCAGCGCAGCGCAGCTGGCTTCATCGGCGATGTCGGCAGAGAAGCTGTGCACCTGCGCCTTCGGGCCGGCGAACTCGCGGATCTCCTTCACTGCCTCGGCCAGCTTGTCCTCGTCACGCGCGCAGATCAGCGTGATGGCGCCGGCCTCGGCAAACTTCTTGGCCGCCGCCAGGCCGATGCCGGACGAGCCGCCGGTGACCAGCACCACCTTGCCGCCGGTGGCGCCCTTCAGGCTGCGGTCGATGAAGAGGTCCGGGTCCAGATGGCGTTCCCAGTAGTCCCACAGCCGCCAGGCGTAGTCGTGCAGATTCGGGCAGCTGATGCCCGAGCCCTTCAGCGCTGCCTCGGTCTCGCGGCAGTCGAAACGCGTCGGGTAGTTAATGAAGGTGAGGATGTCCTCGGGCAGGCCCAGGTCCTTCATCACCGCATGGCGGATGCGACGCACCGGCGCCAGCGCCATCAGGCCCTTCTTGACGCTCTTCGGAATGAAGCCCAGTAGCGCCGCGTTGATGAACAGGTTCATCTTCGGCGCATGGCCGGCCTTGGAGAAGATGTCCAGCACATCGCCGACGCGGTAGCCCACCGGATCGACGATGTGGAAGCAGCCGCCGCTCTTGCGGCTGTGGTGGCTGATGTGATCGAGCACCGCCACCACGTAGTCCACCGGCACGATGTTGACGCGCCCGCCCTCCAGGCCCACGGCCGGCATCCACGGCGGCAGGATCTGGCGCAGGCGCTGGATCGGCTTGAAGAAGTAGTAGGGGCCGTCCACCTTGTCCATCTCGCCGGTGTGCGAGTCGCCCACCACCATGGCCGGGCGGTAGACGGTCCAGGGCTTCTTGCACTCCTTGCGCACGATCTTCTCGCTCTCGTGCTTGGTCATGAAGTAGGGGTGGTCCAGCCCTTCGGCCTCGCTGAACATGTCTTCGCGGAACACGCCTTCGTAGAGGCCGGCGGCGGCGATGGACGAGACATGGTGCACATGGCCGGCATCGATGGCCTGTGCAAACTCCACCATGGCGCGCGTGCCTTCGATATTGGTCTTGACCTGGCTCTCCTCGTCGGCCTTCAGGTCGTAGACGGCGGCCAGGTGGTAGAGGTGGTCGATCTGCCCCTTCAAGGCCTTGATCTGATCGGCCGCCACGCCCAGCTTCTTGCTGGTGAGATCGCCCCACACCGGCACCGCGCGCGTCTTGCTGACGCCCCAGAAGTTCAGCAGCTCGGGCAGCTTGTCGCGGCTTTCCTCGCGCAGCAGGAAGTAGACGGTACTGCCGCGCCGCGCGAGCAGCTTCTTGACCAGACGCTTGCCGATGAAGCCAGTGGCTCCGGTGACGAAATACTGCATGCCTGTCTCCTGCGTTGCATGGGCGTGTTGTGGTCCGATTCTTGACCAGGCGCCAGCCGGTGCTGCTGCGCACTTTCCCCAGGGCCGTGGTAGAGCCAGCACACTAGGAATCGCTGCGCCTGAACGCCACAGTCAGGCCTATAGTGGAAACAGGCCCAAGCCGCGGCCGCCTGCCACTCACCGATAAAGGACAGTCGATATGGTCAAGAAGCTTCAGAAGATGGCCGCCAAGCAGAAGGCAACGGCCAGCTCGCCGATTCCCGGTCTGCCCGCCGGATTGCTGGACGGCGCTCTGGGTCAGAGCGTGCGCGACTCGGCACAGCAGATCTGGGCAGCCGGCCTGGGCGCCTTTGCCAAGGCCCAGGGCGAAGGCGGCAAGGTCTTCGATGCGCTGGTGCATGAAGGCATGAAGCTGCAGAAGAAGACCCAATCGGTGGCCGAGGAAAAGCTCGGCGCGGTGGCGCAGAAGATGAGCGGCATGGCCGATGAGGTCGGCAGCAAGGCCGGCCAGCATTGGGACAAGCTCGAAACCATTTTCGAAGAGCGCGTCGCCCGCGCGCTCAAGCGCCTGGGCGTGCCGACCGCCAAGGAAATCGATGCGCTGATCGCGCGCATCGACGCGCTGGGCGGCAAGGTCAGCGCCAAGCCGGCAGCCTCAGCCGCCGCAAAGAAGAAGGCCCCGACGAAGGCGGCCGCCAAAGCTGCGCCCAAAGCTCCAGTCAAGAAGACGGCTGCCAAGCCGGCCGCAAAAAAGGCCGCGCCCGCCAAGAAGGCGGCACCGGCCGCTCCCGTCGCCAAGAAAGCCGCAGCCCCGCGCAAGCGCGCAGCGGCCAGCCAGCCGGCCGCCCAGGCCTGAGGCTGACGCACGCCGATGAGCAAGAACAGCAGCCGCAGCCGTCCGACCCAGCCGCAGGCCAAGCCCCGCATCGGCCTGGCGCTGGCCGGCGGCGGGCCGCTGGGCGCGATCTACGAGATCGGCGCGCTGTGCGCGATCGAGGAATCGATTGACGGCCTCGATCTGACGCGCTGCGACAGCTATATCGGCGTCAGCGCGGGCGGCTTCATCGCTGCTGCGCTGGTCAATGGCATGACGCCGCGCCAGATCTGTGCGGCCTTCATCGAAAACAGCGCGCCGCCGCCCGACAGCTTCGACCCCAGCGTGCTGCTGCATCCCGCCTGGGATGAATACCTGCGGCGCCTGCGCAGCCTGCCAGGCCTGCTGGGCGAGGCGCTTTGGCAGCGCGTGGTGGAGAGGCGCTCGCTGCTGGGCGCCTTCGAGCGCCTGGCGCGGGCCCTGCCCACCGGGCTCTTGTCCGGCGAGAAGCTGGCCGAGCAGGTGCATCTGCAGTTCAGCCAGAAGGGCCGCAGCGACGACTTCCGCAAGCTCAAGCGCCGCCTGGTGCTTGTGGCCACCGATCTGGACAGCGGCGAGTCCGTGCCCTTCGGCATGCCGGGCCATGACCATGTGCCGATCTCGCGCGCCGTGCAGGCCAGCGCGGCCTTGCCCGGCCTGTTCCCGCCGGTCGAGATCGAGGGCCGGCACTACGTGGACGGCGCCCTGAAACGCACCATCCACGCCTCGGTGCTGCTCAACGAAGGGCTGGATCTGCTGATCTGCCTGAACCCGCTGGTGCCCTATCAGGCCCACCGCGAGGGCGAAGCCAGTGTGGCTCCGGCGCCCCACGCCAGCGCACCGCCGATTCCGCGCCTGGTCGATGGCGGACTGCCGGTGGTGCTGAGCCAGACCCTGCGCTCGCTGATCCACTCGCGGCTGGAGCTGGGCATGCGCGGCTATGCGCGCAGCCACCCGGAGACCGACATCCTGCTGTTCGAGCCCGATCCGCGCGACCCCGAGCTGTTTCTGGCCAACACCTTCAGCTATTCACAGCGTCGGCATCTGGCCGAGCATGCCTACCAGGCCACGCGCGCGCTGCTGCTGAAGCGCCATGTCAAGCTGCAGCACAGGCTGGCGCCGCATGGCCTCGGCCTGCGCATGGATGTACTGCACGATCCGCAGCGCCGCTTGCTGGCCGAACAGCCGCAGACCGGTTGCCGCCTGGAGCAGGCGCTGCAACGCCTGGATCACAGCCTGCGCACGCTGGAAGCGCGTCAGCCGGCCTGAGGCAGGCCGCAGCGCCGTTCAGCGCGCTGCCAACTTGGTCACGAATCAGCAGCGACTCCCCCGCGCGCGGAAGACCGGCTGCGACACAGCTCGGGACAATGCGCGCATTGATCCTTTCACCCCCTCCGGAGTCCCGAATGCGCCCAGTCCTTCTTGCCGTCCTGTTGAGCTGCCCGCTGTGGGCCAGCCAGGCACTGGCAGGCCCGGTGTCCCCCAACATCGTCGTCAACGGCAGCTTCGAGAGCCTGGCCCAGCCGAACCAGACCCTGTCGCAAGGCAGCTGGGGCAATTTCAATGGCATCGCCGGCTGGAACGGCAATATCGAAGTGCGCAACAACATCTCCGGCAGCACGCCGTTCGGCAAGTACTTTGCCGAGCTGGACACCACGGGCAACAGCTCGATCTGGCAGATGTTGAACACGGTAGCCGGCCAACGCTATGAGCTGAGCTTTTCCTACGCCCAGCGCCCGGATCACAAGGGCCAGGCCAGCAACGGCCTGTGCTGGCAGATCGGCGACATGCCCTGCAACGCATTCGGCCAGGACAGCAAGACCGGCTGGACCACGCTGAGCACCAGCTTCGTGGCCCAGGGCTCGCAGACGCGCCTGAGCTTCGGCGCCATCGGCAACTCCGACAGCTTTGGCACCTCGCTGGACAACGTCAGCGCCAACGCGGTGCCTGAGCCCGCCAGCCTGGCTCTGGCCCTGGCCGGCCTGGGCGCCTGCGTCGGTTTCTCGCGCCGCCGCAAGGCCTGAGCTTCGATCTCAGTCCTTCCGCTTGAAGACAAAAAAGGGCGCCTGCAAAGGCGCCCTTTTGCATGTCCGCCTGGCAGCTGGCTCAGGCGCCCAGATAGCGCGTCTGAAGGTGGGCGCGGAAGTGCGCCGGATTCAGCGTCTCGCCGCTGGCGCGCTGCACCAGTTCCGGCGTTTCCCAGCGGCTGCCCTGGCTCCAGACATTGGTCTTCAGCCAGTCGAACACCGGCGCCAGATCACCGGCGGCAATCCTGGCGTCCAGATCCGGCATCGCGCGGCGCATGGTGGCGAACCACTGCGCGGCATACATCGCGCCCAGCGTGTAGCAGGGGAAGTAGCCATAGAGGCCGCAGCCCCAGTGCACGTCCTGCATGCAGCCGTTCTTGTAGTTGCCGCGCGTGTCCAGGCCCAGCAGCTCCATCATCTTCTGGTCCCACAGCGCCGGGATGTCCTCGCACTCGATCTCGCCCTCGATCAGCGCACGCTCGATCTCGTAGCGCAGGATCACATGCGCCGGATAGGTCACTTCGTCGGCGTCCACACGGATGAAGCCGCGCTCGACGCGGGTCATCAGGCGGTTCAGGTTGTCGGCCGCAAAAGCCGGCTGCTGGCCCAGGTGCTTGACCACCAGCGGGCTCAGCAGCTTGGCAAAGCCCGGGTGGCTGCCCAGCTGCATCTCGAAGGACAGGCTCTGGCTTTCATGCAGGCCCATCGAACGCGCCTGCCCGATCGGCAGACCCAGCCAGTGACGCGGCAGGTTCTGCTCATAGCGTGCGTGGCCGGTCTCGTGGATGGTGCCGGTCAGGCTGGGCAGGAAGTTGTCTTCGCGATAGCGCGTGGTCAGGCGCACGTCCTCGGGCACGCCGCCGCAGAAGGGGTGTGCGCTCTCGTCCAGGCGGCCGGCCTCGAAATCGAAACCCATCAGCGTCATCGCGTCCTGGCCCAGCGCGCGCTGCGCGGCCGTCGGGAAAGGCCCGACCGGCTCGATCACCGGCTCGCCCTTCTGCTTGTCCTGCACCTGCTGGATCAGGCCCGGCAGCCACTGGCGCAGATCGCCGAACACGCGGTCCACCTCGGCGGCGCGCATGCCGGGCTCGTACTGGTCCATCAACGCGTCGTACTTGGCGAGGCCGCTGTCCTCGGCCAGCAGGCGCGCCTCTTCACGCGCCAGACGCACCACCTCGCGCATGTTTTCCAGATAGCCGGCCCAGTCATTCGCGGGGCGCTGGCTGCGCCAGGCATGTTCGCAGCGCGAGTTGGCCAGACTCTTGGCCTCCACCAGCGCCTGAGGCAGTGCATTCGACGCGCGCCAGACGCGCTTCATCTCGCGCAGGCTGGCGCGCTGCACATCGTCCAGCTTCTCCTGCTCGGCACGCGCCAGCAGATCCTTCAGCACCGGCTCGGTGGCCAGCTGATGCAGCAGGCCGCCCATCTCGGCCAGCGCCAGCGAGCGCGCTTCATTGCCCTTGGGCGGCATATTGGCGGACTGGTCCCAGGAGGCGATCGATTGCAGATGCGCAAGCCGGTGGATGCGCTGGTGGCGCTGGCAGAGGTCGTTGTAGGCGGGTGTACTCATGGCAAGTTAGGCAGCAGGTTGGGCGATCAGGGGCGGTCGGCCGGATGGATCGTCAGGAAAGCGGCGGCCGGTAGGCCGTGCCGTGATTGTGCCGACTTCAGCCCGAGAACTGCCCCGGGAAGACCCACAGCAGTGCGGCAGTCGCGCTCAGATAGCGGGCGAACTTGCCGATCGCCATATAGGCCAGGCAGGGCCAGAACGGCAGGCGCAGCCAGCCGGCCACAGCGCACAGCGGATCGCCCACCACCGGCAACCAGCTCAGCAGGCAGGCCTTGGCACCGAAGCGCTGCAGCCATTGCAGCGCCCGCGCATCCGGCGGCTTGCGCTGGCGCGCATGCTCATAGGCGCGCTCGGCGCCATAGCCCATCCACCAGCTGATGGCGCCGCCCACGGTGTTGCCCAGCGTGGCCACCACGATCACCGGCCAGAACATGGTCGGCTCCAGCTTGACCAGCGCGAACACCGCCGGCTCCGAGCCCATCGGCAGCAAGGTGGCCGAGATCAGCGCGATGATGAAGACCGCCGACAGCCCGATCTCGGGCAAGGCCAGTGCCGCCAGCAATGCGGCGGTCATTTCATGCAACCAGGCTTCCATGGACGGCATTATCGAGTCGGCTCCCGGCCCGCCCCACCGGACCGTGCTGCAGTCGTCGTCGAGGCGCCGGTGCACCACCTGCGCATCCACAAGGCCGAAGTATTTGAGCTGGCCGAGCCAGGCTGGCGCGCGCGAGTTCTCCAGCCACGCCTCGCTCCTGCACCAAAGCCGCGTGGAGAAGCAGGCCATGCGCACGGCGATGTTGTTGCGCCCACCGCGCGAACAGCGCAAGCAGTTCTTGCGCCTTGGCCCGAAGCAAGGGCTTCGCTTCCCCTGGCTGTGCCCCACTTGAATGGGGGGCTGGGTCGCCGTTCCGGTAACCGCTCCGCACATCGACCCACCGAAACAGGGGGGGGCAAAGGGCAAGAGTTGATCGAACCTTCGCGAACAATGGCTCATCGACCAAACGTTGCACCCATAGGAATTCAGTATGTCGTTCAGCAAGTCTTTCATCGGTATGGCCCTGGCCGCCACCTTGGGTTTGGCCACAAGTGCACATGCGGGCTTGATCATTGATGCAGGGCCAAGGTCAACTACGGAAGCTTTCAACACTGGCAACTATGTTGCCGGTACCCAGTTCACACTCAGCGGCTCCT
The DNA here is from genome assembly GCA_015657635.1 of Roseateles sp. Classification (GTDB taxonomy): domain Bacteria; phylum Pseudomonadota; class Gammaproteobacteria; order Burkholderiales; family Burkholderiaceae_C; genus JACDQM01. Next base: position 112,019 of record JACDQM010000167.1, on the reverse strand, counting down.
TGCGGATTGACGGCCTGGGATGGCTCGATGCTCAAGGCAATGGCCTGAATGGCGTGCATACCGTGGGCCTGTGGAATGCAGCAGGCACCTTGCTTGCACAGGCCGTAGTGAACAGCAGCAGCAAGCAAATCCTGAGTGCCCAGGGCACCGCTGTCTGGTTCGTCAGTGAAATCGAAGATCTGCTTATCGGCCCAGGCACGTATCGCGTTGCCGGCACAGCCAATGACGACAACATCGCGCTGAGCAACGACAAGATCGGAAACGGGGTCAGCCTCAGCAGCGGCTACGTGCGCACCAGCTTTCCGAATGGTGGCTTCGCCAACCCCAGTCTGACCTACAGCAGCAATGCCATCCGTGCGACGCTGACCACTGGTGTGTTTGACACCAACAGCGTGCCCGAGCCGACCTCGCTGCTGCTGGCCGGTCTGGGCCTCGCGGCCATGCGTGTGAGTCGTAAACGTCGCTGAGCACTGCAACGCGCAAACCTGAACAAGGCCGCCTGTCCCAGGGGGCCTTGTTTCATTGCCACGTCGATTCCTCCGACATCTCGCCAGCACAGCACTCAGCGGTGCACAGCGCGACCCGCCGGACTTCCTGCTGGTGATCCACGGATATCCGAGAGCTCAGCCACTTTCGCGTCAGCGAAGCGCTGCACAAAGCAGCGCGACGTTGGGTCGTGCGGATCGGCATGGCATGCAAGGCGCAGCTGGCTGCCGCTGGACGCAGCTTCTGGCGAGGAACGCGGCGCTGCTGGCCGCCTGAGTCCGCGCCGTCGTTCAGAACCATCCCGCCCGTACCGGGAAAGTTGAAGCGTCATATGCGGGCCGGCCTGCTCGCACGCCTCCTGCGAGCACCAAGTGTCCAAGTGCGGCGCCATTGAGTTGGCGCCCGGCCCGCACAGCTCCACCGCGGCGCACATGGGCGGCAGAGGTATACTTCTGCCTCTTTTTTAAGCACGCCCTCTCCCCCTTCCCCCCATGCTGGCCCGCCCTCGCATCGGCCCCTTCGAGCTGCCGAACAATCTGTTCGTCGCGCCGATGGCAGGCGTCACCGACCGTCCGTTCCGGCAGCTGTGCCGGCGCCTGGGCGCGGGGCATGCGGTCAGCGAGATGGTGACTTCGCGCAAGGACTTGTGGAACAGCCTCAAGACTTCGCGCCGCGCCAACCATGAAGGCGAGCCCGGGCCGATCGCGGTGCAGATCGCCGGCACCGACGCAGCCATGATGGCCGAGGCCGCGGCCTACAACGTCGACCGCGGCGCGCAGATCATCGACATCAATATGGGCTGCCCGGCCAAGAAGGTGTGCAACAAATGGGCCGGTTCCGCGCTGATGCAGGACGAGGCGCTGGCGCTGCAGATCATCGAGGCGGTGGTGGCGGCCTGCGCGCCGCAGGGCGTGCCGGTGACGCTGAAGATGCGCACCGGCTGGTGCGCGGCCGAGAAGAACGCGCTGAGCATTGCACGCGCTGCCGAAAGCGCCGGCGTGGCGCTGGTGACGGTGCATGGCCGCACCCGCGAGCAGGGCTACAGCGGTCTGGCGGAATACGACACGGTGGCCGCGGTGAAGGCCGCGCTGAAGATCCCGGTGGTGGCCAACGGCGACATCGACAGCCCGCACAAGGCGCGCCAGGTGCTGGCCTACACCGGCGCGGATGCCGTGATGGTGGGCCGCGCGGCGCAGGGCCGGCCGTGGATTTTTGCCGAGATCGCGCATTTCCTTAGCACCGGCGAGACGCTGCCGGCGCCGCGCGTCGTCGATGCTCGCGCCTGGCTGATCGAGCATCTGCACGACCACTACAGCCTGTACGGCGAGCTCACCGGCATGCGCAGTGCGCGCAAGCACATCGGCTGGGCCGTGCAAGGGCTGCCGGGCGGCGACGCCTTCCGGCGCGCGATGAATCAACTGGAAAGCTGCGAAGCCCAGGTGGAGGCGCTGAACCAATGGTTCGGCAGCCTGGCCGAGCAGCATGAGCGCCTGCCCTATCTGCCGCTGGCAGAGGCGGCGGCCAATGACGACGACGATCTCACAGAAGAAGCAACAACAAGAAGGCTGCTGGCATGACGCCCAAACCGATTGAACAAAGCGTGCGCGAGAACCTCGAGCTCTACTTCCGCGACCTCGACGGCGAGGAGCCGCACTCCATGCATGAGATGCTGATCAAGCTGGTCGAGAAGCCGCTGCTCGAGATCGTGATGCAGCACACCGGCGGCAACCAGAGCAAGGCCGCCGAGTGGCTGGGCATCAACCGCAACACGCTGCGCCGCAAGCTGACCGAGCATCAGATGCTGTGAACGGCAGCCCCACGAATTCATCAAACTCCCGAGACTGAAGCCATGTCCCAACTCACCGCCCTGATCTCCGTGTCCGACAAGACCGGCATCGTCGAGTTCGCCAAGGAGCTGCATGCGCTGAAGGTGCGCATCCTCTCCACCGGCGGCACCGCCAAGCTGCTGGCCGATGCCGGCCTGCCCGTCACCGAGGTGGCCGAACACACCGGCTTCCCCGAGATGCTGGACGGCCGCGTCAAGACCCTGCACCCGATGATCCACGGCGGCCTGCTGGCGCGCCGCGATCTGCCTGAGCACATGGCCGCCGCCGGCCAGCATGGCATCACGATGATCGACATCCTGGCGGTCAACCTCTACCCCTTCGAGGCCACCGTGGCCAAGCCCGGCTGCACGCTGGAAGACGCGATCGAGAACATCGACATCGGCGGCCCGGCCATGGTGCGCAGCGCAGCCAAGAACTGGAAGGACGTCACCGTGCTGACCGACGCCAGCCAGTACGCCGGCGTGCTGGCCGAGCTGAAGGCCGAGGGCAAGACCAGCGACAAGACCCGCTTCGCCTGCAGCGTGGCCGCCTTCAACCGCATCGCGCAATATGACGCTGCCATCAGCAACTACCTGAGCGCCCGCCAGGACGACGGCACGCAGGCCGAGTACCCGGCCCAGCTCAACAGCAGCTTCGTCAAGGTGCAGGACATGCGCTACGGCGAGAACAGCCACCAGAGCGCCGCGCTCTATCGCGACCTGTATCCCGCCCCCGGCTCGCTGGTGACGGGCAAGCAGCTGCAGGGCAAGGAACTCAGCTACAACAACATCGCCGATGCCGATGCAGCCTGGGAATGCGTGAAGAGCTTCGAGGCACCGGCCTGCGTGATCGTCAAGCATGCCAACCCCTGCGGCGTGGCGATTGCGCTGACTGCCGCCGATGCCTATGCCAAGGCCTTCAAGACCGACCCCACCAGCGCCTTCGGCGGCATCATCGCCTTCAACCGCGAGGTTGATGGCCTGGCCGCGCAACTGGTCTCCAAGCAGTTCGTCGAAGTGCTGATGGCGCCCAGCTTCAGCGCCGAGGCGCTGGAGATCTTCAAGAGCAAGGTCAATGTGCGACTGCTGCAGATCACGCTGCCGCAAGGCCTGCACAGCATCAATGACGGCACCCAGGCCAAGACGCCCTGGGAGCATGGCCGCAACGCGCAGGACATCAAGCGCGTGGGCTCTGGCATCCTGGTGCAGAGCGCCGACAACCACTTCCTGAAGAAGAGCGACCTGAAGATGGTCACCACGCTGCACCCCACCGGCCTGCAGCTGGAAGACATGATGTTCGCCTGGACCGTGGCCCAGTATGTGAAGAGCAATGCCATCGTCTTCTGCGGCGGTGGCATGACGCTGGGCGTGGGCGCCGGCCAGATGAGCCGCATCGACAGCGCGCGCATTGCCAGCATCAAGGCCGAAAACGCCGGCCTGAGCCTGAAGGGCTCGGTGGTGGCCAGCGACGCCTTCTTCCCCTTCCGCGACGGCCTGGACGTGCTGGCCGATGCCGGCGCTGCTTGCGTGATCCAGCCGGGCGGCTCGATGCGCGACGACGAGGTGATCGCCGCCGCCAACGAACGCGGCATCGCCATGGTCTTCACCGGCGTGCGTCACTTCCGGCATTGATGACTTGGCAAGACCTGATGCGCGGGGGTCAGGTCTTGCTGAAAACCGTCGGCGATTTTGACATTGCGCGGTAGCCAGCCGGCACATGCTCAGTCAAATCAATAGCTTGCGAATGTGGCACAGCACTTGCTCTGGGGCACAACGTCGCAAACTGAAAGGCCAGTGCCTGGCCACAAGATCATCATCATGCTCATCAAATCCTTGCTCCGCGCCGCGTCCTTGAGCGCGCTGGTCTTGTCCGCACACCTAGCGCAAGCCGCGCCGGTCAGTTTCACCATCAACAGCACCAACGTCGGCGCGGTCACTATTCCTGACTCCGGTGCGGTTAGCCTGTACCCGTGGACGATCAACGTCGCCACCTCGAAAACCATCCTGGACGTGAACGTCAGCCTGCGGGGGCTGACCCATACATTCCCGCGTGACCTGGACGTGCTGCTGGTCAGCCCGACCAACCAAAAAGTCATGCTGATGAGCGATGTCGGCGGCGACGGTGATGTGCGCAGCGTGAATCTGACGTTCGATGACGCCGCGCTGGGTTTCCTGAATGCGAACGCGCAACTTTTCTCAGGCATCTACAAGCCGACAGATTCAAATGTCAGCACCAGCGACGTATTCCCCGCGCCCGCCCCGGCTGCCCCTTACGGCGCACTTCTGTCGGGCTTCAACGGCCAGCTCTCAGGCGGCGCATGGCAGCTGTTCATGGTTGACGATCTTGGCGGTGACCGCGGAACCATCGACGGTTGGTCGCTGACCTTCACGGTGGACGACGGCCAGAGCGTGCCTGAGCCCTCCAGCCTGCTGCTGACTGCTGCCGCCTTGATGGGCCTGGCTGGCCTGCGCCGCCGTCGCCACTGATCGTCACTTCCTGTCGCCAAGCTACGCGACATCTTGACCAGCCAGCCGCCTTCGGGCGGCTTTTTCATGCCTTAGGCAATCAGGCTTCACCAGCGCCCTGCCAATCCCCACGCGCCAGAACCAGACGCACGCCGTCAGCGCCGGCCGCCTCAGTCGGATCGGGCCGCATGCCCAGCTGCCGGCACAGGCGCAGCGCCGCCAGATTGCCGGCCTTGGTGTCGGCGTAGATCTGCTGCAGGCCCAGCTCGCCAAAACCAAACGCCACGATAGCGCGCGCGGCCTCCAGCGCGGCGCCGCTGCCCTGCCAGGTGCGGCCCAGCTCGCAGCCGATCGAGCCCTGGCCCGGCGCCTCGATGCGCACGCCGCAGGAGCCCATCAACTCATCCGCAGCCGACACGATGGCCAGCTGAAAACGCTGCCGGGGCTGCTGCTGCGCCTGCGCGATGAACATCTGCAGCAGTTCGGCCGAGCGCGCCGGCGAGCAATCCTCGGCGGCATAGAAGCGGCCGAACTTGGCCTCGCTGCGCAGCGCCTGATAGGCCGCCAGATCCTCGGCGCGGAAGTCGCGCAACTGGCGCCCGGAAGGCAGCGTCAGCAGCACCGTCACAGCGTCACCATCAGATCCGGGCAGGCCTTGCCCCACACCAGCAAGCGGTAGGGCCGGCGCTCGGCAATGTAGTAGGGGTCGGCTTCGATCAGCTCGATGGCGCGGGCCTTGCTGGCCACCTCCAGCACCCACAGCCCGCCCACATAGCCGCCGCCCGGCTGATCGCGCAGCCCGCCGCCGATCAGGATTTCGTCCGCATGCTGGCGCAGATAGTCCAGATGCGCCGGCTCCTGCGCGGCGCGGATCGCCACCATCGGCGGCGTGTCGTCAAAGATCACCACCAGTCTCATGCCTACCCCCTTTGCCCTGTTCGTGCCGCGATTCTGGCGCATGCGGTTTGATGCGCCGCGCCGGCGGCTGTCACACCGGAGACAGGCGCTTTATAGAGCCCTGCCTCTAGCCAAGGGCCAACACGCTTGGCGCACCCCGCGCAAGGGGTTAGCCTCCAAGTCTCACCGCGGAGGAGCGCAGCGTGGACAACACCATCAACGAGACATTGAACCTGGCCCTTGAGTTGCAGCGCGCCGCCTACCGCGCCGAGCCCATGCCCAGCCTGGCCACGCGCCGCGATCGCCTGGCCCGCGTGCTGGCGATGACGCGCAAGTACGCCGACGAACTGGCCGACACCATCTCGCGCGATTTCAGCCACCGCTCGCGCCACGAGACCCTGCTGGCCGATGTGGCCACGGTCGAGATGGCGGCCAAGCATGCTGCTTCGCATCTGGGCCGCTGGATGCGCCAGCGCCGCATGCCCACCGCGCTGCACTACCTGCCGGCCAGCAACCGCCTGATCCCGCAGCCGCTGGGCGTGGTGGGCGTGATTGCGCCCTGGAACTATCCCTACCAGCTGGCCATGAGCCCGGCCATCGCCGCGCTGGCCGCCGGCAACCGCGTGATGATCAAGCCCTCGGAGCTGACGCCCGAGACCTCGGCGCTGATGGCGCGCATGGTGGGCGAGTTCTTCGCGCCCGAAGAAATGCAGGTCATCACCGGCGACGCCACAGTGGGCCGTGCCTTCTCGGCCCTGCCCTTCGACCACCTGTTCTTCACCGGCTCCACCGCGGTGGGCAAGCTGGTGGCCCAGGCCGCCGCGCAACACCTGACCCCGGTGACGCTGGAGCTGGGCGGCAAATCGCCGGCGCTGGTGGACGCCAGCGCCGACATCGCACTGGTGGCCGAACGCCTGGCCTTCGGCAAATTGCTCAATGCCGGCCAGACCTGCATCGCGCCCGACTACATCCTGGCGCCGCGCGCCATGGTGCAGCCGCTGGCCGATGCGCTGATCGCCGCGGTGCGGCGCCTCTACCCCAGCATCGCCGGCAACCCCGACTACAGCGCCATTGCCACGCCGCGCCACCTGGCGCGCCTGCAGGGCCTGCTGGACGACGCCCGCGCCAAGGGTGCGCGCCTGCTGCCCACGCATGAGGGGAGCGAAGGCCGCAAGCTGGTGCCGCACCTGCTGCTGGACGTCAACGACGGCATGACGGTGATGCAGGAAGAGATCTTCGGCCCGCTGCTGCCCATCCTGCCCTACGACAGCGAGCAACAGGCGCTGGACTACATCAAGGACCATGAGCGCCCACTGGCGCTGTACTGGTTCGGCGCCGACAGCGCCGCGCGCGAGCGCGTGCTGGCACAGACCCACGCCGGCGGCGTGACGCTGAACGATTGCATCTGGCACATCGGCCAGGAAGACCAGCCCTTCGGCGGCGTCGGTGCCAGCGGCCAGGGCGCCTATCACGGCATCTGGGGCTTCAACACCTTCAGCAAGATGAAGCCGGTGTTCAGCCAGCCGCGCTTCTTCGCCGGCACCAAGCTGTTCTACCCGCCCTATGGCGCCACCTTCAACCGCCTGCTGGGGCTGCTGAAGAAGATCGCCTGAGGACACCGATGACAAGCAGCTCTAAGAGTTCCCCGATGGCAAAACCTGACCCCAAGCGCCGCCGCCTGCTCAAGCTGGGCCTGGGCGCGGCCGTCGTGCTGGCGGTGGCCGGCGGCGGCGTGGCCCTGCTCAAGCCGGGCCTGATCGACGGCGACAAGAAGCTCAGCCCCGGCGCGCGCAGCCTGTTCCGCGCGGTGGCGCTGGCCGTGTTTGATGGCGGCCTGCTGCCGGCCGACGCCGCCGCGCGCGAGGCCACGCTGAACGCCTTTCTGGACCGGCTGGACGCCAATATCGCCGTCTTCCCGGCGCCGGTGCGCGCCGAGCTCTCGCAGGTGCTGAGCCTGCTGGACACCGCGCCCGGCCGCTTCGGTCTGATCGGCCTGAAGAGCAGCTGGGACACGGTCAGCACGCCCGAGCTGGCCGGCGTGCTGGAGCAGCTGCGCGTCTCGGACAGCAACACCCGCCAGCAGATCTACCGCGCGCTGCGCGACCTCAGCAGCCTGGCCTTCTTCACCGACCCCGCCCATTGGGCCCTGGTTGGCTACCCCGGACCGCGAGCGATTCCATGAGTTCTTCCAACAGCAGCATTCCCGATCCCATCCTCGAAGGCCTGCAGCGCGGCTGGAAGGTCTTCGGCGGCGCACGCGCCGCTGCCCCGGCCGAGCTGGAGTGCGATGTGGCCATCGTCGGCAGCGGCGCCGGCGCCGGCATCACAGCCGAGCTGCTGACGCGCGCCGGCCTGCGCGTCGTCCTCGTCGAGGAAGGCCCGCTGCGCTCCAGCAGCGACTTCAAGCCGCAGCGCGAAGACAAGGCCTACGCCAACCTCTACCAGGAAGCCGCCGGCCGCAAGACCGCTGACCAGGGCATGAACATCCTGCAGGGCCGCTGCGTGGGCGGCTCCACGACGATCAACTGGACCGGCTCCTTCCGCACACCCAAGGACGCGCTGGAGACCTGGGCGCGCGAATTCGGCCTGAACGAGTTCACCGAATCGCAGATGGCGCCCTGGTTCGAGCAGGTCGAGCGCCGGCTCAATATCGGCGAATGGCAGACCTCGCCCAACGAGAACAATGCGGTGCTCAAGCGCGGCGCCGACAAGCTGGGCATCCCCGCCTTCGTCGTGCAGCGCAACGTCAAGGGCTGCTGGAATCTGGGCTCCTGCGGCATGGGCTGCCCGACCAATGCCAAGCAGTCGATGCTGGTCACCACCATCCCGGCCGCGCTGGACCGCGGCGCGCAGCTGCTGGTGCAGACCCGCGCGCAGCAGCTGGAGTTCGGCAAGGACGGCCTGGTGCAGGCCCTGCTGTGCCAGCCCATCGAGCTGAACGGCACCCCAGCCGGCGCGCCGGTGCGCATCCGCGCCCGCCACTATGTGCTGGGCGGCGGCGCCATCAACAACCCCGGGCTGCTGCTGCGCTCCAAGGCCCCCGACCCGCATGCGTGCTGGGCAAGCGCACCTTCCTGCACCCCACGGTGGCCAGCGGCGCGCTGATGCCCGCGCCGGTGGAGGGCTGGGCCGGGGCGCCGCTGTCGGTGTTCAGCGACCACTTCCTGCACCAGGGGCCGGTCGACGGGCCCATGGGCTTCAAGCTCGAAGTGGCGCCGGTGCACCCCGGCTTTGCCGCCACCAATCTGGGCGGCTTCGGCCCGGCGCTGGCCGAGCGCGTGCGCCGGTTCCCGAGCACGCAGGTAATGATCGCGCTGCTGCGCGACGGCTTCCATGCGCAATCGGTGGGTGGCCAAGTGCAGCTGCGCAAGGACGGCAGCGCGGTGCTGGACTATCCACTCAACGACTACCTGTTCGACGGCGTGCGCCGCGCCTTCCTGGCCATGGCCGAGATCCAGTTTGCCGCCGGCGCCAAGAGCGTGCGCCCGGTGCATGAACTGGCCGGCGACTACACCAGCCTGGCCGAAGCCCGCGCCGCGATTGCCAAGCTGGACCTGCGCCCCTTCGTCACCATGGTGGGCAGCGCGCATGTGATGGGCGGCTGCGGCATGGCCGCCGACGCCAAGCGCGGCGTGGTGCGCCCCGACGGCCAGCACTGGCAGATCGCCAATCTGTCGGTGCACGACGGCTCACTCTTCCCCACCAGCATCGGCGCCAACCCGCAGCTCAGCGTCTACGGCCTGGCGAATCGCATGACGCAGGGGCTGATTGCGCGGATGGGGGGCAAGGTGGAGGCGCTGGCTTGAGGGGCCGGATTGATCGTTGGAGTTCGCGGGGCTCGCTCCAAGCTACGGGAATTGAAAATGAGTAGCCCGAAGTTGACTCGTCTCGCTGCGGTCATTGGCTCAGCGGTTTCGGTGACGGTGGCTCTCATCAACGTGTGGTGGTTCTACGGCTTTACACGCGTGTACTTTCCACAAGCCAGTCCAGCGCAACTGCTTCCCGCCACCATCTGCTGCGCTGCTGCATTGGGGTATTTTCTAGCCGTGCTGTGGACCGGGCGATGGCTACCCTGGAAACGCTCGTCCCGTAGCTTGGAGTGAGCCCCGCGAACTCCAACACAGCGCCGCACCCAGCCGGCATTTGCTACTCAGTAACCCCCATGGGCTAGCATCCCGCCCATGACCTCCGTCGCCGAACTCACCGGCTTGTTCCTCGCCTCGCTGGCGCGCCTGATCACCGGCGCGCAAGGCCATTGGAAAGGCTGCCCGCCGACTGCCGAGCAGCGCATCTACTTCGCCAACCACCAGAGCCATTTCGACTGGGTGCTGATCTGGGCCGCGCTGCCGGCCGAGCTGCGCGCCAACACGCGGCCGATCGCGGCGCGTGATTACTGGACGGCCAGCCGCTTCAAGGCCTGGCTGACCGGGGCGGTGTTCAACGCCATCTACGTGTCGCGCACCCGCAGCACGCCTGATGAAGACCCGCTGGAACCGCTGGCCGATGCGCTGGCCGCGGGTGATTCGGTGGTGATCTTTCCTGAGGGCACACGCTCCAACAAGGGCGAGCCGCAGGCCTTCAAGGCCGGGCTCTACCACCTGGCCGAACAGTTTCCGCATGTGCAGCTGATCCCCACCTGGATCGACAACGTGCAGCGCGTGATGCCCAAGGGCGAGGTGGTGCCGGTGCCGATTCTGTGCACCGTGACCTTCGGCGAGCCGCTGCAGCTGCAGCCCGGCGAGGACAAGCGCGCCTTTCTTGAGCGCGCCCGCGCGGCGGTGCTTGCGCAGCGCCCCGGCCCGCAGGAGTCCGCGCGATGAAGAACCTGCGTCTGATGGACGCCAGCGACCAGATTGCGCTGCTGTTCGTGATCCTGTTCGGCGCGCTGATGCTGGTGACTTTGGGCGCCTTTCTGTATTCGCTGCGCGAGCGCGGCGAGAGCTACAACAGCCCCGAGGCCGTCGCCAACTGGCGCCGCTTCAAGCGCGATCTCAAGGGCGTGTGGGTGGGTTCGATCGTGTTCTGGGCCGCCTGGGTGTCGGGCCCGGTGGGCGCCACGCTGCTGTTCGGCGTGCTGTCCTTTCTGGCGCTGCGCGAGTTCATCACGCTGATGCACACGCGCCGCGCTGACCACCGCAGCCTGATCCTGGCCTTCTTCGTGCTGCTGCCGCTGCAATACATGCTGGTGGGCACGCGGCATTTCGATGTGTTCAGCGTGCTGATCCCGGTCTACGGTTTCCTGGCCATTCCGGTGGTGGCGGCACTGGCCGACGACCCGGGGCGTTTTCTGGAGCGCAATGCCAAGATCCAGTGGGGCATCATGGTCTGCGTCTACGGCCTCTCGCATGGCCCGGCCCTGCTGCTGCTGGATTTCAAGGGCTATGAAGGGCGCGGCGCCTTCCTGCTGTTCTTCCTGGTGATGGTGGTAGGCATCGGGCAGATCGTGCAGGAGCTGGCCAGCCGTTCGCTGCGCAGCCGGCCGCTGGTGCGCCGCATCAGCCGCAGCTTCTCGCTGCGCGCCTGGGGCCTGGGGCTGGCGGCTGCCGCGCTGAGCGGCGCGCTGCTGTACTGGATCACGCCCTTCAAGGCCGGGCAGGCGCTGGTGATGGCGGCCATTGCCGCCGCCGCCGGCAGCATGGGCGGCCTGGTGATGAAGGCGCTCAAGCGCGATGCCGGCGTCGTCTACTGGGGCAATCTCAGCTCCATCACCGGCGCCGTGGGCCTGCTGGACCGCATCGCGGTGCTGTGCTTCGCGGCGCCGGTGTTCTTCCACTCGGTGCGCTGGTATTTCAAGGTGAGCGTCTGATGAGAATTCTCGGTATCGACCCAGGACTGCAGACCACGGGCTTTGGAGTCATCGACGCCGACGGCCCGCGGCTGTCCTATGTCGCCAGCGGCACCATCAAGACGACGGCGGTGGCCACCGGCGATCTGCCGGCGCGGCTGAAGATTTTGTTCGACGGCATCCGCGAGGTGCATGCACGCTACCAGCCGCAGTGCGCGGCCGTGGAGATCGTGTTCGTCAACGTCAACCCGCAGTCCACGCTGCTGCTGGGCCAGGCGCGCGGCGCGGCGATCACCGCGCTGGTGAGCTGCGATCTGCTGGTGTCCGAGTACACCGCGCTGCAGATGAAGAAGGCCATCGTCGGCCACGGCCACGCCAAGAAGGAGCAGATCCAGATGATGGTGCAGCGCCTGCTGAATCTGCCCGGCCTGCCGGGCAAGGACGCGGCCGACGCCTTGGGCATTGCCATCATGCATGCCCATGCCCGCGTCTCTTTCGAGGCGATGGGCAAGAGCACCACGCTGCAGCGCAAGCAGCATGCGCAGTTCAAGGGCGGGCGGACTTACTGAGTGATCGCCAGCCCTCGGCATTCACGCCACCTCAGCCGTAGGACAGCTCCGCCTTGCTCTTGCCCCAGAACACGCGGTAGGCAAAGACGGTGTAGGCCAGGATGACGGGCACGGTGATGAGCGCCCCGACCAGCAGGAACTGCAGCGACTTGGGCGCCGCCGCGGCCTGCCACACCGTCATGCGGTCGATCAGCACATAGGGGTAGAGGCTGTAGGCCAGGCCGAAGAAGGCCATCACCATCACCAGCACCATCAGCGAGAACGGCAACCAGCAGAGCTTGTCCAGCACACGGCGCGAATTGAGGTTGGCGCGCAGTGCCAGCAAGGCCAGGGCGCTGACCAGGGGGATGGGCAGCAGCGCGATCAGCTCGGGCAGCGCGAACCAGCGCTCGCGCACGGTCGGGCTGATCCAGGGCGTGGCCACCGACACCAGCGCCAGGCCCAGCACCACCGCAGGCCAGGCCCACTTGGCCCAGCGCTGCGCCAGCACTTGCAGCGCACCGTCGGTCTTCATCAGCAGCCAGCCGGCGCCCAGCAGCAGGTAGGCGGCCGACAGCGACAGCGCGATCAGGGCGGCAAACAGGTCGTAGCCCCAGCCCTGGGCAAAGCCGGTGATGTAGCGCCCCAGCATCCAGCCCTGCGACAGCGACGCCAGCAGCGAACCCGCGCTGAAGGCAAAGTTCCACAAAGGCTTCCATTGCGCCTGCACCTTGACGCGGAAGTCAAAGGCCACGCCGCGCAGCATCAGCCCCAGCAGCATCAGCACCACCGGCACATAGAGGCTGCTGAGGATCAGGCCCTGCGCCTTGGGAAAAGCCACCAGCAGCAGGCCCACACCCAACACCAGCCAGGTTTCATTGGCATCCCAGAACGGCCCGATGCTGGCCACCATGCGGTCCTTGTGTGGCTCGGGTGCCGCACCCATCAGCATCCCGACACCCAGATCGAATCCGTCCAGCACCACATACAGCAGCATGGCCAGACCCATCAGGGCCATGAAGACCAGCGGCAGCCCTTCCTGCCCTTGCCACATCGTTGCCGTCATGCCGTCACCTGGATGTTGCTATTGCTGCTTGCAGCTACCGCTTTGCCGCTGCGGCCTTCAGCCATCTGCTTGATCACCATCACATAGGCGAACAGCAGCGCCAGATACAGCGTCACGTAGGCCGCCAGGCTCCAGGCAATGGTGGGGGCCGGCGTGCTGGAGGCCACATCAGCGGTGCGCAGCAGGCCGTAGACGACGAAGGGCTGACGGCCGATCTCGGTGACATACCAGCCGGCCAGCGTCGCCACCCAGCCCGAGAAGCTCATCAGGGCCAGGCCGCGCAACCAGACGCGCGGCAAGTCTGCGGGCTGGCGGCGCCGCAGCAGCCACAGACTCAGCCAGCTGAAGCCCAGCATCAGCATGCCGATGCCGACCATCACCCGAAAGCCGTAGAACAAGGGCGCTACCGGCGGATGCTCACCGATGAATTCGTTCAGGCCGCGGATCTCGCCGTTGGCGTCGTGCGTGAGGATCAGGCTCGCCAGCTTGGGAATGCCCACCTCGAGCGCGTTGCTGCGGCTGGCCTCATCCGGCACCGCGAACAGCAGCAGCGGCACGCCCTTGGCGGTGTCCCACACGCCTTCCATCGCCGCGATCTTGGCGGGCTGGTGCTTGAGCGTGTTCAGGCCATGCAGATCGCCCACCAGAATCTGCAGCGGGATCAGCAGCGCGCCCATCCACAGGCCCAGGCGCAGCATCGGCGCGGTGTAGTCCTTGGCGCAGCCCTTCAGCAGCTGCCAGGCGCTGAGCCCGGCGATCAGGAAGGCCACGGTCAGGCCCGAGGCCAGCAGCTTGTGCATCAGCCGGTAGGGGAACGAGGGGTTGAAGATCAGCGCCGACCAATCCTTCACATGGAACTCGCCGGCAATGATCTCGAAGCCCTGCGGCGTCTGCATCCAGGAGTTGAGGCTCAGGATCCAGAACGCCGACAAGGTGGTGCCAATGGCCACCAGGGCGGTGGCGATCAGGTGCACCCGTTCGGACACCTTGTCATGGCCGAACAGCATCACACCCAGAAAGCTGGCCTCCAGGAAGAAGGCCGTGAGCACCTCATAGCCCAGCAGCGGGCCGGCGACATTGCCCACCTTCTCCATGAAGCCCGGCCAGTTGGTGCCGAACTGGAAGCTCATCGTGATGCCGCTGACCACGCCGAGCGCAAAGCTCAGCGCGAACACCTTGGTCCAGAAACGGTAGGCCTCCAGCCAGACGGTGTCGCGGCTGCGCACCCAGCGCCAGCGCAGGAACAGCAGCACCCAGCCCAGCGCGATGGTGATGGTGGGGAACAGGATGTGAAAGGAGATATTGGCGGCGAACTGCAACCGCGCCAGCAGCAAGGCATCCATCGCTCATCACTCCTTGCCGCCGCCCACCAGGCGCACCTTGCCGGTGAACTCCAGCAGCTTCTGCACCTTGGAACCCATCTTCATCAACTGGGCCAGGGTCTGGCTGTCCATGCGCTGCACATCGCTGAACCAGTCGGTCAGCAACTCGATCAGGTCGTGCATGCTGCGCATGCGCTCCTGGGCATAGCGGTCTTCCGGGCTGCTGGCGGTTTCCAGCAAGGCATTGCGCAACATCGACAGCGTGGGTTCCACCTCGCGGCGGCGGCGCTCTTCGGCCAGGGTGCGGAAGATCTCCCAGGCATCGCCCGGCGCTTCGAAGTACTCGCGCCGATCACCGGGCAGGTGCTTGAGCCGCACCAGGCGCCAGGCCTGCAACTCCTTCAAGCCCATCGAGACATTGGAGCGGCTGAACTCCAGCGCCTCGGCCATCTCGTCTGCGTTGAGCGGACGCGGCGACACAAAGATCAGGGCATAGATCTGGCCGACGGTGCGGTTAATGCCCCAGCGGCTGCCCATCTCACCAAAATGCGCCACAAAGCTGCGCACCAGCGGACTCATCGTATTCATCGAACAAGCTCCTTGCGCCAGCCCGGCCCACTCACTTGAGCACCCTGTATCGGCTGAACGGCCTTGCGAGTTTTCAGTAATTACTGAAATTTCAGCAGAACTCGGCAGAGCGCCCTTGCGCAGTGCAAGGGTATTTACCAGGCCAGGCCGCAGGCAGCGCCGATGCGCGCGAGGCGCTGGCCCGTACCATCCGTCTGATTCCCATCGCCGCGACAAGCGCCCTTCTTCTTTCTGCACCGAGCCCCTTGCAGCCATGTTCTTCGGCATCGCAGACTACCCCGCATTCGTGCTCGCCATCATCGTGTTCCTGGCCATCCCCGGCCCGGGCAATCTGGCGCTGATCTCGTCCACCGGCAAAGGCGGCATTGCCGGCGGGCTGGCCGCCACGCTGGGCGTGATCCTGGGCGATCAGGTGCTGATGTGGGCGGCGGTGGCCGGCGTGGCGGCCTTGCTGGCGGCCGCACCGACGGTGTTTGCCGCGGTGCAGTGGCTGGGCGCGGCCTATCTGGCCTGGCTGGGCTGGAAGATGCTCAGCGCCAAGCCGGGCGACGCGCCGGTGCTGCAGATCCGCCCGCGCCAGTATCTGCAGCAGGCGCTGTTCATCACCTTGCTGAACCCCAAGGCCATCGTGTTCTACATGGCCTTCTTCCCGCTGTTCGTCGATCCGGCACAGCATCGCGGCCTGATCACCTTCGGCGCGATGGCCGCGACGATTGCCGCACTGACCTTCGCCTACGGCCTGATCGTCACGCTGCTGACCCATCACCTGGCCGAGCAGATCCGCCGCATGCCGGCGATTTCGCGTGGGCTGGAGAAGCTGGCCGGCGTGGTGCTGATCGGCTTCGGCATCAAGCTGGCGCTGTCGCGCTGAGCGGCGCGGCCATAGCCGGCGGTGATGGCCGCCTGCCGCATCGTGATGGCAGCGGCAGCCCGTCGCACAGGGGCGCTTCCCATAATCGGCGGCCATGACTCCTGTGCTGCTGCTGGGCTTTGTGCTCGCTTATTTCGCCCTGCTGCTGGGGGTCGCCTGGTGGACTTCGCGCCGCGCGGACAACAACAGCTTCTTCATCGGCGACCGCAACAGCCACTGGCTGCTGGTGGCCTTCGGCATGATTGGCACCTCGTTGTCGGGCGTCACCTTCATCAGCGTGCCGGGCGCGGTGGGCAGCACCGCTTTCAGCTACTTTCAGATCGTGCTGGGGCAGTTCATCGGCTATGCGGTGATCGCCTATGTGCTGCTGCCGCTGTACTACCGGCTGCAGCTGACCTCGATCTACGACTACCTGGGCCAGCGCCTGGGGCCGCGCGCCTACCGCACGGGCGCGGGCTTCTTCATCCTGTCGCGCACGCTGGGCGCCACCGCGCGCCTGTATCTGGTGGTCAAGGTGCTGCAGGACGCGATCCTGGCGCAGATGGGCCTGCCCTTCTGGTTCACCGCCCTGGCCATCCTGCTGATGATCCTGCTCTACACCTTCAAGGGCGGCGTCAAGACCATTGTCTGGACCGACACGCTGCAGACCGCCGCGATGCTGACCGGCTTGCTGGTGTGCGTGGCCTTTCTGCTGCACAGCCTGGGCCTGACGCTGGGACAGAGCCTGACCGCGCTGGACACGGCGGGGCTGTCACAGGTGTTCGTCGACGATCCCTTCAGCCGCAGCTTCTGGGGCAAGCAGGTGCTGGCCGGCATGTTCATCGCCATCGCGATGACGGGCATGGACCAGGAGATGATGCAGAAGAACATCTCGGTCAAGCGCCTGGCCGACTCGCAGAAGAACGTGATGCTGCTGGCCACCATCATGCTGGGCGTGGTGGCGCTGTTCCTGTTCCTGGGCGGGCTGCTGCATCTGTTCGCCGCGCAGGCCGGCATCACGGCCCGGGGCGATGCGCTGTTCGGCGCGGTGGTGCTGCAGCATCTGCCGGCCTGGGTGCAGCTGGTGTTCGTGATCGCGCTGATCTCGGCGCTTTTTCCCAGCGCCGATGGCGCCATCACCGCACTGACCTCCAGCACCTGCATCGACCTGCTCGGCATGCAGCGCCGCAGCGACTGGAGCGAGGCCCGCCAGCAACAGGTGCGCAAGGCGGTGCACCTGGGCTTTGCCGCGTTGTTCATGCTGCTGGTGATGGGCTTCAAGTGGCTGGACGACCCCAGCATGGTGGGCCTGATCCTGAAGATCGCCGGCTACACCTACGGCCCGCTGCTGGGCCTGTTCGCCTTCGGCATCCTGACGCGCCGGGCGGTGCATGACCGCTGGGTGCCGCTGGTGGCGCTGGCCGCGCCGCTGATCTGCTGGTGGCTGGACAGCCAGCAAAAGCGCCTGTTCGGCGGCTACGAGCTGGGGCTGGAGCTGCTGCTGCTCAACGGCGCGTTGACTTTTGCCGGTTTGTGGCTGCTGAGCAAGGGAAAACACTCAAGTCCTCAGGAATCCAGTCGATAGAGGGATCACAAGGGAGCAGATGCCGCTTGAGCGGCACGCCAGTCACGCGCGCCATGAATCAACTCATGCAGTGCTCCTTTGTCTCAACCTCACAAGGAGTCACCTGTCATGCACAAGCGCAATTTCCTGCTCTGGATTCCCGCAGCCCTGCTGTGCGCCGGCGCGCTGGCACCCGCCCATGCTGCCGAGACGCCCGCCACGCTGGCGGGCGTCAAGCTGATCAAGGCAGACGACGCCAAGAAGATGCTGGACAGCGGCGTGCCGCTGATCGACACCCGCGTCGCAGCCGAGTACGCCGAAAAGACTATCAAGGGTGCCAAGAGCGTGCCCTACCGCGAAAAGAGCGCCAAGGCGGTGGACTTCGACGCCTCGCAGGATCAGTTCGACCTGAGCAAGCTGCCCGCCGACAAGGGCGCGCCGCTGGTGTTCTTCTGCAATGCCGGCGAATGCTGGAAGAGCTACAAGGCCTCGGTCGTCGCGCAGAAGGCCGGCTACAAGCAGGTGCACTGGTTCCGCGGCGGCATCCCGGAGTGGACCTCCAAGGGCCTGCCGACACAGTAAAGTGAACCCAGCGAGGCGCCCGCCAGCGCAGCAGCGAGGGCGGGCGCCTTGATGTGTTCCGGACGCGCAATCCAGGGGGTAGTAAAACAATGCGAGTCAGTTTCACCATCAAGGCCCGTCTGTGGACGCTGGCCGGCCTGGCAGTGCTGGGCATGACGCTGATTGCCGGTCTGTCGCTGATATCCAACCGCATCAACAGCGGCGCAATGACCGAGCTGTATGAGCGCGACACCGTCAGCCTGCTGCGCATGCAGCGCATCGAGAACAGCCTGCTGGAAGTGCGCTTCCGCACCGCCGGCGTGCTGCTGGACCAGCTGCCGATTCCGGGCTCGCTGAACCATCTGAAGGAAGTGCGCAAGGAGCTGTCCGAGGCCTGGAAGGAACTGCAGCCGCTGGGTAGCGCGCTGTTCACCGACGAGACCTCGCGCCCGCAGTTCGAGCAACTGGGCAGCGAGTGGAAGCAGATCGACGCCACGCTGGCCAAGCTCGAGGCGGCCTACACCGCCAAGGACAAGAACCAGCTCACCAGCGTGCTGGAAGAAGACTGGCCGGTGATGCACAAGGCGGCGGTGAAGCCGCTGCAGTCGCTGATTCCGCTGGCCCAGCAGCATGCGCAGGGGGCCTATGGTGCGGCCCAGTCGTCCAGCGCCAAGCTGCTGACGTTGGCCATCGTCGGCGGCGGCGTCAGCGTGGCGGCCCTGGTGGTGGTGGCCTGGTTCACACTGCGCTCGGTGCTGCTGCCGCTGGCCGAGGTGCGCCGCTCGATGGCGCGCATCGCCGATGGCGATCTGGCCTCGGCGCTGCCGGCGCCACGCCAGGACGAGCTGGGCCTGATGATCGAGGCGCTGGCCGGCATGCAGAGCCATCTGGCCGGCATCGTGGGCCAGGTGCGCCATGCCACCGACAGCATCTCGACGGCCAGCAGCGAGATCGCCACCGGCTCGCTGGACCTGAGCCAGCGCACCGAAAGCACCGCCTCCAGCCTGCAGCGGGCGGCATCGTCGATGCATGAGCTGACGGGCACGGTGCGCCAGTCCTCCGACGCGGCACGCCAGGCCGATCAGCTGGCCAACTCGGCCGCCGATGTGGCGGCCCGAGGGGGCGCCGTGGTGTCGGATGTGGTCGCCACGATGGAGACCATCGCCGGCAGCTCGCGCAAGATCGCCGACATCATCGGCGTGATCGATGGCATCGCCTTCCAGACCAATATCCTGGCGCTGAACGCCGCGGTGGAAGCCGCGCGCGCCGGCGAGCAGGGCCGCGGCTTCGCGGTGGTGGCCTCGGAAGTGCGCAGCCTGGCGGGCCGCTCCGCCGACGCGGCGCGCGAGATCAAGAGCCTGATCAGCGCCTCGGTCGAGAACGTCGACTCGGGCAGCCGCCTGGTGGCCCAGGCCGGTTCGACCATGCAGGACATCGTCGGCTCGGTGCAGCGCGTCAAGGACATCATTGCCGAGATCAGCGCCACCAGCAGCGAGCAGTCCGAGGGCATCCAGCGCATCAACAGCTCGATGACCGAGCTGGATCAGATGACGCAGCAGAACGCCGCGTTGGTGGAACAGAGCGCGGCCGCCGCCGAGAGCCTGAAGGAACAGGCGGCCCGCGTGGCCGAGGTGATGTCGGGCTTCAAGCTCTGAGCCTGGCTCAGGCGCGGCGCTCCTGCAGCGCCGCGTCAATCTCCGCCAGGCAGCGCTGGGCATAGGCGCGGTTGGCCTCGGGCACGCCGGTCAGGCGCTGCGCCATCGCCGCACGCGCTTGCTGCGCCAGCGGCAGATCATGGGCCGCCAGCGCCGCCTGGGCCAAGGCCTGCTGCGCGAAGCAGAACTCGTAGTCGTCGGCGCCGTGGCGCTCGCAGGCCGCCAGGCCCGAGCGCGCAGCCTGCAGCGCCAGCGCTCCCTCACCCGCTGCGGCGGCGCACATCGCCAGCTGCCAGTCGGCCCGCTCCTGCTCCAGCCAGCCGCCCGCTGCCGCCCAGGCTTCGCACGCCTGGCGCGCGGCGTCGATCATCAAGGCCGCGTGCGGGGCATCACCCCGCTGGTGATAGGAGCGCAGGTCGGCGGCGATGTTGTTGGCCACCGCGGCCCAGGCGCGTGCGCTGCCAGCGTCCTCAGGCAAGACCTGGCCCCGCGCCGCGCTCATCAGCTGTTTCATCCCTTCAAAGTCGCGCCGCCGACTCAGGGCCAGGGCGGCGTTGTAATGCGCGCGCACCCGGTCGGCGGGCTCCAGCGCGGCCAGTTCGGCATGCTGACCCCGGGCCAAGGCCATCGCGCATTGCGCCCGCCCGGCCAGCCCTGGCTCCACGTCATGCAGCAGTGTTGCGAGGCCGGCCGCATCGTCCAGATGCCCGAGCAGCACATGCTCGGCAGCGCGCAGCCAGCCTTCCAGCTGCTCGGTCGTGGCATCGGCGCGCTCGGCGGCGGCTTCGCGCAGCAGCAAGGCGGCGCCCGGCCCGTCGTGGGGATGGATGTCGAGCGCCTGCTCGATCAGCTCGTCGAATCGGTTCATCAGCGTTTTCCTTGAACTGGGCTGCAGCCGCACAACGCGGCCGTTGGCACGCGGGCTCTGCGGCGAATGTTGGCACAATCCACAGCCTTGCAAAGTCCCTCGCCCCAACCCGCCACGCTAAGCCTGTCCCAGCTGATTGCCCGCCATGTGCGCCGGCATTGGCAGGCTTATGCCGCCTCGGCCCTGATGCTGGCGGCGATTGCGCTGATGACGGTGTGGATCCCGCGCCAGGTGGGTGCGGTGGTCGACGGCCTGGCCGCCGGCACGCTGGCCGGCAGCGCGCTGCTGCAGGAGCTGGGCTGGCTGCTGCTGGCGGGCTGCGGCATCTATGTGCTGCGGGCAGGCTGGCGGCTGGCGCTGTTTGGCGCGGCCTACAAGCTCGGGCGCGATCTGCGCACCCGGCTCTACCAGGTGCTGACGCTGCAGGGCCCCGAGTTCTTCCAGAGCCAGCGCACCGGCGACCTGATGGCGCTGGCGACCAACGATGTGGATGCCGTCGAGATGGCCGCTGGCGAAGCCTTGCTGGCCGCCTTCGACGGCAGCCTGACCCTGCTGCTGGTGGTGGCCATGATGACGGTGGGCATCGACTGGCGCCTGGGCCTGGCGGCGCTGCTGCCGTTTCCGCTGATGGCGCTGGCTTTCGCGCGCATCTCCGAGCGGGTGCATCTGGCCTGGAAGTCCTCGCTGGACCGATTCTCCGCGCTGAATCAGCATGTGCAGGAAGGTCTGTCCAGTGTGCGCACGCTGCGCGCGCTGGGGCTGACCGGGCGCAATGCCGACCAGCTGTCGCAACTGGCCCAGGACGCCGGCGAGGCCAGCTACCAGGCCCAGCGCTGGGAGGCCGCCTATGAACCGGCAGTGGGCATGACGCTGAGTGCTGCCACCGCCACCGCGCTGGGCCTGGGCGGTTGGCTGGTGGCGCGCGAGGAGCTGAGCATCGGCCAGCTGACCGCCTTCACGATGTACCTGGGCCAGCTGATCTGGCCGATGTTCGCCGCCGGTTGGGTGCTGTCGCTGCTGGAGCGCGGCCGGGCCGCCTGGCGGCGCCTGGGCCCGATGCTGGACGCACCGCTGACGCTGGCCGATGAGGGCCGCGCTGCCTGGCCGCCGCAGGCCGCGCTGACGCTGGACGCGGTGGACTTTGCCTACCCGGTGGCGCAGGCTGCCACCGAGGCCCCCGCCGCCCCGCGCCCGGCGCTGCAAGGCATCCAGCTGGAACTGCAGCCGGGCCAGACCCTGGGCCTGGTCGGGCCGACCGGTGCCGGCAAGTCCACGCTGCTGAAGCTGCTGCTGCGCCAGTTCGAGCCAGACGGCGGCGGCATCCGCATCGGCACGCTGCCGCTGCCCGCCATCGCACTGCAATCGCTGCGCGAAGGCCTGGCCTGGGTGCCGCAGGAACCCTTTCTGTTCTCAGCCAGCATTGCCGAGAACATCGCGCTGGCGCGGCCCGAGGCCAGCCCGGCGGAGATTGAGGCTGCAGCGCAGATGGCCGCCGTGCACGAGGACATCCAGCGCCTGCCGCAGGGCTACCAGACCGTGGTCGGCGAGCGTGGCGTGACGCTGTCGGGCGGCCAGCGCCAGCGCGTGGCGATCGCCCGCGCGCTGCTCAGCCAGGCGCCGCTGCTGCTGCTGGACGATGCGCTGTCGGCCGTCGACACCGGCACCGAGACACAGATCTTGGCGCTTCTGCGCGAGCTGCGCAGCCGCCATCCCGAGCGCAGCGCCATCATCGTCAGCCACCGGCTCAGCGCGGTGATGGAAGCCGATCAGATTGCGGTGCTGAAGGCCGGCCGCATCGTCGAGCGCGGCACGCATGCCGAACTGCTGGCCCTGGGCGGCTGGTATGCCACGCAGTGGCGCTACCAACAACTGGAGGCCAGCCTCGATGCGCTCTGAAGACGGCGGCGCCAAGCCGCGCCCCTGGGCCGCCATCGGCCTGCTGCTGGAGTCAGCAGCGGGCGAGCGCGCCACCTTGCTGCGCGGCCTGGCCTGGTTGGTTGTGGCCGCCGGACTGGAGGCGCTGGGGCCCATCATCGGCAAGTACTTCATCGACCACTACCTGCTGCCGCGGCGTTTCGATGCGCTGGCGATGGGCGGGTTGTTGGCCGTGCTCTTGCTGGGCGGTTGGGCTGCGGCCTGGATACGCTATGGCCAGCTCGCGCGCATGGCCGGCGTGGCGCGGCGTTCGGTGCTGCGCCTGCGCGAGCGCGTCTACCGCCATGTGCTGGCGCTGCCGATGGCCTTCTTCGACAAGGCCATCACCGGCCAGCTGGTCAGCCGCGTCACCAACGACACCGAGGCGGTCAACCAGCTCTACCGCCAGGTGCTGTTCGTGATGCTGGACTCCAGCATCATGGTGCTGGGCTCGCTGGTGGCAATGGCCTGGCTGGACTGGCGCCTGATGCTGATCGTGGCCACGCTGGTGCCGGCGATGCTGATCATCGTGACGGTCTACCAGCGCCTCTCCGCACCGGCGGTGACGCGCTCGCGCGAGCTGCGCAGCGACATCAATGCGCAGATGGCCGAAAGCATGGCCGGCATGGCGATGCTGCAGGCCGCCGGCGCCGCGCCGCGCTTTGCCGAGCGCTTCGGGCGCACCAATGCGGCCCATCTGAAGGCTCGCCGCGACGAACTGCGCGCCAATGCCCTGCTGCTGCGGCCGGCGCTGGACCTGCTGAATGTGCTGCTGGTGATCACGGTGATCTACGGCTTCGGCCAGCGCGATGTGAGCCTGGGCCAGGGCGTGATGGAGGTGGGCCTGCTGTACGCCTTCCTCAGCTATATCGCCCGCGTGGTGGAGCCGCTGATCCAGATCACCATGCAGTTCAGCCTGCTGCAGCAGTCGATGGTCGCGGCCAGCCGCGTGCGCAGCCTGCTGCAGGAGACGCAAGCCGTATCGAGCAGCCGCGCCGGCCTGCAGATCGGCGCCGGCCGCATCGACATCGCGGGCCTGCGCTTCGGCTACGACCCGGCGCGCCCGGTGCTGCACGATCTCGACCTGCAGTTCGAGGCCGGCAGCTTCGTGGGCATCGTCGGCCACACCGGCAGCGGCAAGTCCACACTGCTGTCGCTGCTGCTGCGCTTTTATCGCCCGCAGGCGGGCAGCCTGCGCATCGACGGCCTGGCGCTGGAGGACATCCCCGACGAGGCCTTCCGCGCCCGCGTCGGCCTGGTGCCGCAGGAGCCCTATCTGGTGGCTGGCACGGCGCGCGAGAACATCGCGATGGGGCGCGCCATCAGCGAAGAACAGCTGCTGGCCGCCGCACGCGATGCGCGCGTTCATGAGTTCCTGAGCGGCCTGCCGCAGGGCTATGACACGGTGCTGGGCGAAGGCGGCGCGCGCGTCTCCACCGGTCAGAAGCAGCTGATCGCGATGGCGCGCGCACTGGCCGGCGCGCCGACGCTGCTGTTCCTGGACGAGGCCACCTCCAATATCGACAGCGCCACCGAGGCGCTGATCTCAGAGGCACTGCTGGCGCTGCGCGGGCGGGTGACGGTGGTGGCGATCGCGCACCGGCTCTCGACCATCCGCGAGGCGGATCAGATCATCGTGCTGAACCACGGGCGCCTGGCCGAACGCGGCAACCATGCCGCGCTGATGGCGATCGACGGCGGCATCTACCAGCGCCTGGTGCAGCTGCAGGCGCTGGAGGAATAGCGCGGCGCTTCAGAGCATCAGCGCCAGACGTTCCAGGATCAGCACGGCGAAGAAGCCGAAGGCAGCCAGCAGCGTCCATTTCAGGATCACGACCCCGCGGCGGCGCCATGCGGCCTGGCGCGTGCCGACATACATCGCAAAGCACAGCACCGCTGCGAACAGCAGCAGGCCGACGACCAGGCGGAACAGCATCATCGCGCGGCTCCTGGCTTACCAGGCGGGCGCCAGCTGGGCAAAGCCCTGCGGTGCCTCGCGCTCGTCTTCGAAACTGACGATCTCGTAGGCTTCCGCATCGGCCAGCAAGGCGCGCAGCAGCTTGTTGTTGAGCGCGTGGCCGCCCTTGAACGAGGTATAGGCACCCAGCAGCGGATGGCCCGCCACATGCATGTCGCCGATGGCGTCGAGGATCTTGTGCTTGACGAACTCGTCGTCGTAGCGCAGCCCGTCGGCGTTCAGCACGCGGTAGTCATCAACGACGATGGCGTTGTCCATCGAGCCGCCCAGCGTCAGGCCGCGCGAGCGCATGGTCTCGATGTCGCTGGTCATGCCGAAGGTGCGCGCCCGCGCGATTTCCTTCTTGTACTGGCCGCTGCCCATGTCGAACACATAGTGCTGGCCGGTGGCCGCTACCGCCGGGTTGTCGAACTCGATCTGGAAGGACAGGGTGTAGCCGTGATGCGGCTCCAGCTTGGCCCACATCAGGCGCTTGCCTTCACCCTGGCGCACTTCCACCATCTTCTTGACGCGCAGGAACTTCTTGGGCGCGTTCTGCAACTCGATGCCGGCGCTCTGCAGCAGGTAGACATAGCTGGCCGCCGAACCGTCCAGGATGGGCACTTCGTCGGCGTTGATGTCGACGTAGAG
The DNA here is from genome assembly GCA_015657635.1 of Roseateles sp. Taxonomy (GTDB): domain Bacteria; phylum Pseudomonadota; class Gammaproteobacteria; order Burkholderiales; family Burkholderiaceae_C; genus JACDQM01. The sequence continues at coordinate 87,016 of JACDQM010000167.1, read as the reverse complement.
GTTGTCCAGACCCAGGCCCGCACAGGCGGACAGCAGATGCTCGATGGTCTGCACCTTGGGTGCGCCCGGGTCGCCGCCGGCGCTGACCGTGGTGGCCATGCGGGTGTCGCTGACGCTGTCGGCGCGCACCGGGATGTCCACCGGTGAGTTCAAGTCGACGCGCCGGAACACGATGCCAGTGTTGGGCGCCGCCGGCCGCAGCGTCATTTCCACCTTCTGGCCGCTGTGGATGCCGACCCCGACCGCGCGGGTCAGCGATTTCAAGGTTCTTTGTTTCAGCATGGGCTGGATTGTCGGTGATTACCCTGATTTCTGCAGGCCGACCGCGGGCAAGGCCTCAGGCGGCCGCCGGCGGAGTGCGCTGCACCGGCAGGCGCAGGCTCAGCCGGGTGCCATGCCCGGACCGGGCTTCAACCAGCACCGTGCCGCCCAGGCGCTGCGCGCGCTTGAGCTGGCTGCGCAGGCCGCGCCCCTTCTGGGCCGTAGCCAGGTCGAAGCCCTGGCCATCGTCCTCGACGCGGATCTCGACCCGATCCCCGAGGTCGCGCGTGGAAATGCGCACCTCGTCGCGCGCGCATGCTTGAGCACATTGTTCAGCGCCTCCTGCAGCAGGCGCAGCACATGCAGCGCATCCGGCGGCTCCAGCCAGTCCAGGGTCGGCAAGTCCTGCACATCCCATTCGAGCGTCAGTCCGCCCGTCTGCAGACGCTTGCCCAGGCGGTAGCGCATGGTTGCCAGCAGCGACACCAGATCGTGGCCCACCGGCTCGAGCGAATCGATCACCAGACGCAGATCGTCCACACATTCGCGCAGCACGCCGACGACTTCATCCTGCTGCATGCGGCCCTGCTCCACCGCCACCATGGCCGACAGCAGCGATGAACCCAGGCCGTCATGCATGTCCTGCATCAGACGCTGGCGCTCCAGCAGCAAGGCCTGCTGGCGCTCGGCCTCGCCAAGTTGCTCATGCTGCAGCTGCAGCTGCGCGCCCTGCTCCACCAGCCGCCGGGCGAGCTGGTCGTTGGCCAGTTCGACCTGATGCAAGGCGTTGACGAAGCGGCCGCGGATGGCGATCAGGAAGCACACCGCGATCACCAGCGTCGCATAGGGCAGCACCGAGGCATGCTCATGCCAGGCCAGCCCGGCCAACAGGGCGAGATCATGCAGGCCCAGCACCACCGCCAACGTCAGCCCGAGGGAGATGAGTCGAAGCTCGCGGTGGCCGCTGCGCCAGGCCATGAAGCCGACGAAGCCGGTACCGCCCAGCGCCACCGTCGCATTCACCAGATGCTGGACCAGCAAGGTGTTGATGGGCCAGGGCCAGAGCGGCAGGGTCAGCGCGGTGCTGAGCACCACGAGACTGACCAGCAGGCGCTCGAAGAACCTGTAACGGCGCTGCACAAACGCCAGCGCCAGCAGGAAACAGGTCAGCAGCACCCAGGACATCGAGGCATGCGTCAGCCACCAGAACCACTGGAACACCACCGGGTCGCGCGGCATGTCGACGTAGTAGTGCAGGTTGCGGAACATCGAGAACAGTGCCAGCGCACTGCACAGCAGGTAGACACGCTCCTGGCGATTGCGCAGCCAGACGGACAGCGCGAACACCGCCACCACCGCCAGCAGCAGGCCCGAGCCTTGCGGCAGCACGATCTGCATCAGCCAGCGGGCGCGGTACAAGGGCTCGACCGAATCGCGCGGGCCCATCCAGGCACTGGGCACCATGAAGGCTTCGCTGCGCATCACCGGCACAGCCAGCATCATTTCCAGCGTACCGTCGCGCATCAGCTGCTCGCTGGCAAAGCCCGGCAGGCTGGCCATCAGCGGCCGCACCCACTGCTCGCGCGCGTCAGCGGTGTTTTCGAACACCGGCACCCAGCCCGCATCGGTGCGCAGCAGCAGCGCCACCGGCAGCGTGCGCGCCCGTGCCATGTAGACAGCCAGGCTGCCGATCCGGCTGGGGTCGGGCGTTGAGTACTGCAGCCGGTACCAGCGCATCTCGTACGCCAGCTGGGCGCCACCGGGCACAGCGCTGCCCATCGGCGGGCGTCGCCTGACATCGGGCAGACGCACTTCGGTCCAGGCCGACTCATCCCGCGGCGGCTGCAGCATGCCGCTCAGGGGTAGGCCACGGCTCTCCAGTCTCTTGAGCGTCTCCCACCAGCGATCCAGCTGGCTGCGGCTCATCGGCGTGACAGCCAGCTGCGCCGTTTGCACGTGCTCAGGCGGCCCGCTATCGAGCTCAAGTGGCGAGGGCAGCACCTGGTTCTGCGCACAGGCGTCGCCCAGCGCGATCAGGCCAGCCAGCAGCAAGGCCAGCCAGCCTGGCCAGGCGGGTGACTTGAAGCAGCATCGCTGGAAAAGGCTGAGGCGCATGCGGGGCTGGGGAGGCGACGGGCTCGCACGCCAAACGGTGAGGCAAGACCTGGCACCGGAGGCACGGAGCTTCAGTCTGCACGCAGACGCGAGCGCTGACTAGCCGGGCAAGCCAGGGCGGCGGGCCTTGCTGTTGTCAGCAGCGCAAAAGTGAGGGCTTGAATGAAAGAACCGGCCACAGGGGCCGGCTCGTCTGAGTCAAGTTCCGCCTGCCCCGCCTCAGCCACGCCGCTTGCAGGCAACGTGTCCTTCGATGGGCGTCGGACATGCCACAGGGCTGAGCCCGGACTCAGACAGTCCTGAGGACTGTCTGTGCATGGCATGTCCTCGGTCCCATCTCAGTCAGCTTGCTTGCGCAGGAAGGCGGGGATCTCGATCTCGTCCATGCCGTTGGACGACAGGGCTTCGACCTTGGCGGCGCCGTGCGGCCATGACGCCAGACGCTGGGCACGCTCATGCCGGCGAAATCGTTGCCACCCATCGACGGGGCGCTCGACGTGGCGCCATTGCCCGGCAGGCTTACCGCCTGGTTCAGCACCGGCAGGTTGTCGGTGCCGGTGCGCAGTGCCGCCTGGGTCTGCACCACCTGCAGCGGCGCTTGGGCGCGCGCGCGGCTGGAGCTCAGGCCGGTGGCGATCACGGTGACGCGCAGCTGGTCGCCCAGGCTCTCGTCGTAGGCCGTGCCGTAGATGATGTGCGCGTCTTCAGCGGCGTAGCGCTTGATCGCGTTCATCGCATTGCGGCTTTCTGCCAGCTTGAAGGTGTTGCGGTTGGCGGCGATCAGCACCAGCACGCCGCGCGCGCCGGACAGATCGATGCCTTCCAGCAGCGGGCAGGCCACGGCCGCCTCGGCAGCCTTGCTGGCACGGTCCGGGCCGCCGGCCACTGCCGTGCCCATCATGGCCTTGCCGGGCTCGCTCATCACGGTCTTGACGTCTTCGAAGTCGACGTTGACCAGTCCGGGCATATGGATGATGTCCGAGATGCCGCCGACCGCGTTCTTCAGCACGTCGTTGGCGTGCGCGAAGGCCTGGTCTTGCGTGACGTCGTCGCCCAGCACATCCAGCAGCTTGTCGTCAGCACGACGATCAGCGAGTCGACATTGGCTTCCAGCTCGGCCAGGCCGGAATCGGCGGCCTTGGAGCGGCGGTTGCCCTCGAACTCGAAGGGCTTGGTCACCACGCCGACCGTCAGGATGCCCATTTCCTTGGCGACGCGGGCAATCACCGGCGCAGCGCCCGTGCCGGTACCACCGCCCATGCCGGCGGTGATGAACAGCATATTGGCACCCTGGATGGATTCGCGGATGCGGGCTTCGGCCTCCTCGGCGGCGGCCTTGCCCATCTCGGGCTTGGCGCCGGCGCCGAGGCCGGTGCTGCCAAGCTGCAGGAGTTGGTCGGCCTTGGAACGGTTGAGCGCCTGGGCATCGGTATTGGCGCAGATGAACTCCACGCCTTGCACGCCCTGGGCAATCATGTGGTCAACCGCGTTTCCGCCGCCGCCACCGACGCCGATCACCTTGATCTGGGTGCCCTGGTCAAACTCTTCGATCATCTCGATCGCCATATCAAACCTCCTTCGCCAATTGTGCCGTTGCCACACGTGAAAAACTACGGGGAATACCCCTTTATTTGAGCCCTGGTCGCAGATTCGCGACGTCGCGACTCAGCTCAAAAATTACCGAGAAACCAATCCTTGGCCCGTCCCATCAGAGTTTTCATGGAACCGGCCTGCTGCGCCGCCTTCAAACCCCGGGTGCGCGACAGACGCGCCTCTTCCAGCAAACCCATGACGGTGGCCGAACGCGGGTTGGAAACCATATCGAACAAGGCGCCGCTATAGGTCGGGTTGCCGCGCCGCACGGGTTTCAGGAATATGTCCTCGGCCAGCTCGACCATCCCCGGCATCACCGCCGATCCACCCGTCAAGACAATCCCTGACGACAGCAACTCCTCGTAACCACTTTCGCGGATGACCTGATGCACCAGCGAGAATATTTCCTCGACTCGGGGTTCAATAACTCCGGCAAGTGCTTGTTTTGAAAGCATGCGGGGGGCGCGGTCACCCAGCCCGGGAACCTCAACCTGATCGGACGGGTCGGCCAGCAATTGTTTCGCCACGCCATACTCGACCTTGATTTCCTCGGCATCCTTGGTCGGGGTGCGCAAGGCCATCGCGATATCGCTGGTGATCAAATCCCCGGCGATCGGGATTACCGCGGTATGGCGGATCGAGCCGCCGGTGAATATCGCCACGTCGGTGGTGCCGGCGCCGATATCCACCAGCGCCACCCCCAAATCCCGCTCGTCGGCGGTCAGCGCGGCGGCGCTGGAGGCGCTCGGGTTGAGCACCAGCTGGTCGACCTCCAGGCCGCAGCGGCGCACGCACTTGACGATGTTCTCGGCCGCGCTCTGCGCGCCGGTGACGATGTGCACCTTGACTTCCAGGCGCCCGCCGCTCATGCCGACCGGTTCCTTGACCTCATGGCCGTCGATGATGAATTCCTGCGGCTCGACCAGCAGCAGGCGCTGGTCGTTGGGGATGTTGATGGCCTTGGCGGTTTCAACCACCCGGGCGACATCAACCGGCGTGACCTCCTTGTCACGCACGATCACCATGCCGGTGGAGTTCTGGCCGCGGATATGGCTGCCGGTGATGCCGGTGTAGACGCGGCCGATCTTGCAGTCGGCCATCATCTCGGCCTCCTTCAGCGCCTGCTGGATCGACTGCACTGTCGCGTCGATGTTCACCACCACGCCGCGCTTGAGGCCATGCGAAGGCGCCACGCCCAGGCCGGCGATGCGCAGTTCACCATTGCCCAGCACCTCGGCCACCACCGCCATGATCTTGGCGGTGCCGATATCCAAACCAACGACCAGATCCTTGTATTCCTTGGCCATATGCCCTCACGTTTTCTTGGCCCGGCCCCGGACGGGGACGACGGGCGCTGTCGATACACCGCGCAGACGCACTGCGAACCCCTCGGCATGGCGCAGATCGGCCGTGGCAAGCTGGGTTTGGTAGTGCGCCATGATTTGTGGAAGTGATTGAGCGAACTGCGCATAGCGCGCCAGCACCTCGGCATCGCTGCCGCGGCCCAGCTCGATCACCGCGCCGCGCTCCAGCGTGACGCGCCAGGAGCCGCGGCTGGACAGGTCGAGCCGCTCCACCGCGTCGTCCAATACCTTGCTCTGCGCCTGCAGCTGTCGCCACATGGCCAGCATCTGCGCGGCGCGTCCGTCGGGGCCGGCCAGGACCGGCAGGTTCTCGTCCTCGACATCGCCCAGATTGGCCTCGAAGACCTCGCCGAAGGAATTGACCAGCGCGCGCTCCGCCGCGGCATCGCTTTGAGCATCGGCGCCCTCGGGCCGGCTTTCCCAATAGGCGGCCGGCTGGTGTTCCTCAAGGCGCACATGAATCTGGTTCGGCCAGACGCGCTGCACCGTCGCGCGTCGCACCCAGGGCACCGCCTCGAAGGCCGCGCGTCCCTGCGACAGCTTCAGCGTGAGGAAGTTGCCCGACAGCCGCGGCAGCGCATTGGCCCGCAAGGACGCCACGCTGTTGCGGCCGACTTCGCCTTCCACCTGGATGTGGCGGATCGCGAAAGCCGGCAGACGCACCAGCTTGTGCACCGCCAGCGCCAGCACCGCCAGCACGAGGCCGGCCAGCAGCAGCGCCGTGACACCGTTCATCAGACGGATGTCGGGCGGCAGCGGCTGGGTGGCGGCGTCCATGCGGGGTTTCATGGGGCTCTGGGGCTCAGCCCTGCTGATCCAGGCGCGCTGGCCAGCAGCCACAGGCACAGTTGTTCGTAGGAGATGCCGGCCGCCTGGGCCGAGATCGGCGCCAGCGAGTGCGAGGTCATGCCCGGTGCGGTGTTCATCTCCAGCAGGAAGGGCTTCATGTCCTGCTTGCGCAGCATCAGGTCGGCGCGGCCCCAGCCGCGGCAGCCCAGCGAGCGGTAGGCCGCCACCACCAGGGCCTGGATCTCACGCTCCAGCGCTTCGGGCAGGCCGCTCGGGCAGTCGTACTTGACGACGTCGGTGAAGTACTTGTTCTGGTAGTCGTAGTCGCCCTCGGGGGCGCGGATGCGCACCACCGGCAGCGCGAAGGCGCTGTCGCCCTCGCCCAGCACCGGGCAGGTCAGCTCCTCGCCTTCGATGAACTCCTCGCACAGCACTTCGGCGTCGTACTGCGCCGCCAGCTCGACCGCCTGCTGCATGTCCGAATAGCCCGCAACCTTGCTGGCGCCGATGCTGGAACCCTCGTGCGGCGGCTTGACGAACAGCGGCAGGCCCAGCTCATCGGGCACCTGGCGCACACGCTCGCGCGTCAGCTCGCCCTTCTTAAGGCTCAGCCAGCGCGGCGTGGGCAGGCCATCGCCGCGCCACAGGCGCTTGGTGACGATCTTGTCCATCGCGATCGCCGAGGCCATCACGCCGGAGCCGGTGTAGGGAATGCCCAGCCACTCCAGCGCGCCCTGCACCGTGCCGTCCTCGCCGCCGCGGCCATGCAGTGCGATGAAGCAGCGCGCAAAGCCCTCGCTCTTGAGCTCGCCCAGGGCGCGCTCGGCCGGATCGAAAGCATGGGCATCCACGCCGACGCCGCGCAGCGCGGCCAGCACGCCCGGGCCCGACATGGTCAGCGAAACCTCGCGCTCCGCCGAATGGCCGCCCATCAGCACCGCCACCTTGCCCAGGGCCTTGGGGTCGATATTCAGATCCAGATTCATCACTGGACATCCTTCAAAAGTTCTGCGCACTGCGCCGGCACCGCACCGATCGAGCCGGCCCCCATCACGATCACCACATCGCCGTTGCGCGTCTGCTGGGCGATGGCCTGCGGCAGCGCCGCCACCGTGTCGACGAACACCGGCTCCAGCTGACCCGCCACGCGCAGCGCACGCGCCAGCGCCCGGCCGTCGGCCGCAACGATGGGCGCTTCGCCGGCGGCATAGACCTCGGTCAGCAGCACCGCATCGGCAGCCCCGATCACGCGCACGAAGTCCTCGAAGCAGTCGCGTGTGCGGGTGTAACGGTGCGGCTGGAAGGCCAGCACCAGGCGACGGCCCGGAAACGCACCGCGTGCGGCGGACAGCACCGCGGCCATCTCCACCGGGTGGTGGCCGTAGTCGTCAATCAGCGTGAAGCGGCCGCCATCGGCTGAGCGCAGCTCGCCCCAGCGCTGGAAGCGCCGGCCGACGCCGCGGAATTTGGCCAGGGCCGCGGCGATCGGCGCATCCGGCAGCTCGATCTCGCGCGCCACCGCGATCGCGGCCAGCGCGTTCAGCACGTTATGCCTGCCGGCCAGATTGAGCGTCACAGGCAGATCGGGCTGGCCGGCGCTGCGCGCGACAAAACGCATGCGCCCGCCTTCCAGCGCCTCCACCTCCTCGGCGCGCAGCTCGTTGCCGGCGTCGAAGCCGTAGCTGATCACCGGGCGCTGCAGGCGCGGCAGGATGTCGCGCACGCCGGCATCGTCGCCGCACACCACGGCCGCGCCGTAGAAGGGCATCTTGTGCAGGAAGTCGACGAACGCCGTCTTCAGATTGCCGAAGTCATGGCCATAGGTGTCCATATGGTCGGCATCGATATTGGTGACGACCGCCAGCATCGGCAGCAGGTTCAGGAAGGAGGCATCGCTCTCATCGGCCTCCACCACGATGTACTCGCCCGAACCGAGCTGCGAATTCGCACCAGCCGCATTGAGCTTGCCGCCGATCACGAAGGTCGGCTCCACGCCGGCCTCAGCCAGCACCGAGGTGACCAGCGAGGTGGTGGTGGTCTTGCCATGCGTGCCCGCAATCGCGATGCCCTTCTTCAGGCGCATCAGCTCGGCCAGCATCACCGCACGTTGCACCACCGGCACGTTGGCGGCGCGGGCCGCCAGCAGCTCGGGGTTGTCGGGCTTGATCGCGGTGGACACCACCACCACCTGCGCGCCGGCAATGTGCGACGCCGTGTGTCCCACCTGCACCTGAAGGCCCAAGCCTGCCAAGCGCTGCAGCGTCTCGCTGTCGATCTGGTCGGAGCCGCTCACCGTGTAACCCAGCTTGTGCAGGATCTCGGCGATGCCGCTCATGCCGGCACCGCCGATGCCGATGAAATGAATGTGTTTGACGGCGTGCTTCATGCCGCGGCCCCTGCCAGTTTCTCGATTTCGTCGGCCACGCGGCCGGCGGCACGCGGACGCGCCAGGCCATGCGCGCGCACCGCCATCGTCAGCAGCTGCTCGCGGCTCAGGCCGCTCAGCAGCGTATGCAGCTTCTCGGCTGTCAGCTCGTCCTGTGGCAGGTGGATGGCTGCATCGTGCTGAGCCATGAAACGTGCGTTGTCACGCTGGTGGGCCGTCGTACTTACGACCAAGGGCACCAGCACGGCCGGCACGCCAGCCGCGCACAGTTCGCTGACGGTGATGGCGCCCGCGCGGCAGATGATCAGGTCGCAGTCCGCCAGGCGCGCGGCCATGTTGTCGATGAAGGGCAGCAACTCGGCCTGCACGCCGGCCGCGTGATAGGCCGCCTGCACGGTGGTGAAGTTGGCCTGCCCGGTTTGATGGGTGACGATGGGCCGCGTCTCGGCCGGCCACAGCGCCAGCGCACGCGGCACCGCGGCATTGAGCGCCTGCGCGCCCAGCGAGCCGCCGACCACCAGCACGCGCAGCGGACCGCTGCGACCGGCGTAGCGCTCGGCGGGTGGCGCCATCGCCTCGATCTCGGCGCGCACCGGATTGCCGGTGACCACCGCTTTGGGCGTCGATGCTGCCGCCGCGCCGTCGAAGCCGAAGGCGATGCGCTTGGCAAATCGCGCCAGGCCGCGGTTGGACAGCAGGATGGCCGCATCAGCATTCACCAGCAGCAGCGGCTTCTTCATCAACCAGGCCATCAGCCCGCCGGGCAGGCAGACGTAGCCGCCCATGCCCAGCACCGCATCGGCACCGCGCGTCACCAGCACCTGGCGACTCTGCACGAAGGCACGCACCAGACCGATCAGTCCCTTGAGCGTGTGTTTCAGCCCCTTGCCACGCAGGCCGGCAAAAGCCAGGCGATCCAAGGGCAGGCCGGCGGCCGGCACCAGTTGGTTCTCCATGCCCTGTTCGGTACCCACCCAGCTGACGCTCCAGCCGCGGCGCTTCATTTCCTCGGCCACGGCCAGGCCGGGAATGATGTGGCCGCCAGTGCCGGCCGCCATGATGACGAGATGGCGGGTCATGCCCTGCCCCCTCTCATCAACTGTCTATTTTCGATGTCGATTCTGAGCACGATGGCCAGCGCGATGCAGTTCAGCAGGATGGCCGAGCCGCCGTAGCTCATCAGCGGCAGCGTCAGGCCCTTGGTCGGCAGCGCACCCAGGTTCACGCCGATATTGATGAAGGCCTGGCCGCCCATCCAGATGCCGACGCCCTGCGCGTACAAGCCGGCGAAGACGCGGTCCAGCGCCACCGCCTGGCGGCCGATGTGGAAGAGCTGGCGCGACAGCCAGAAGAAGGCGCAGATCACCAGCGCCACACCCACCAGACCGAGCTCTTCGCCGATCACCGCCAGCAGGAAGTCGGTGTGCGCCTCAGGCAGGTAGTGCAGCTTCTCGACGCTGCTGCCCAGCCCCTGGCCAAACAGCTCGCCGCGGCCGAAGGCAATCAGCGAATGCGTCAGCTGGTATGCCTTGCCCTGCGCATACTTCTCGTCCCAGGGATTCAGGTAGGCAAAGATGCGCTCGCGGCGGAACTCGCTGAAGGTGATCATCAGCACGAAGGCGCCGATCAGCACCGCGATCACCAGGAAGAACATGCGGCCGTTGACGCCGCCCAGGAACAGGATGCCCATCGCGATCGCGGCGATCACCATGAAGGCGCCCATGTCCGGCTCGGCCAGCAGCAGCAGGCCCACCACACCCAGCGCCACGATCATCGGCCAGACGGCTTTGAAGAAGTTCTCCTTCACCTCCATCTTGCGCACCATGTAGTTGGCCGCGTACATCGCCATCGCCAGCTTGGCCAGCTCGGAGGGCTGGAAGTTCATCACCCCCAGCGGCAGCCAGCGGCGCGCGCCGTTGACGCCCTTGCCCACGCCCGGAATCAGCACCACGATCAGCAGCAGCAGCGCAATGATGAAGAGCCAGGGCGCCGCGCGCTCCCACAGCGCCACCGGGATCTGCACCACGATCAGCCCTGCCAACAAGGCCAGACCGATGGACAGTATGTGCTTGTAGAGAAAGTGCGTCGGCAGGTAGCGGCCGAACTTGGGGTTGTCCGGCAGCGCAATGCTGGCCGAATAGACCATCAGCATGCCCAGCGACAGCAAGGCCAGCACCACCCACACCAGCGTCACGTCGAAGCCGACGATGCGGGTCGGCTGGCCGGCCGAGGTGCTGACCCAGTCGCGCACCGGCACGGCTTCGGCCGGCTCGCGGCCGCTCAGCAGCGCGCGCAGGCGTTCTGTCCAGCGCGACAGCGCGCCGGCGGCGGAGTTCGAGCTGCCGCTCATCAGGCCAGCCCCTCCTCGTTGGCCAGGTCCTGCGCCGTGGCGACGAAGACCTCGGCCCGGTGGGCATAGTTGCGGAACATGTCCAGGCTGGCGCAGGCCGGGCTGAGCAGCACGCTATCGCCTTCCACGGCCTGAGCCAGGCACCAGCGCGTGGCGTCCTGCAGCGTCTCGAAGCGCTGCATCGTCACACCGGCATCGGACAGCGTGGCCGCCAGCGACGCTTCGAGCGCCGGCGCATCACGCCCGATCAAGGCCACCGCGCGCGCATGGCGGGCCAGCGGTTCGCGCAGCGGGCTGAAATCCTGGCCCTTGCCGTCGCCGCCCAGGATCAGCAGCAGCCGGGCCGGCGCGCGATCCGCGCCCAGGCCGCTAATGGCTGCCACGGTGGCACCGACATTGGTGCCCTTGGAGTCGTCGTAGAAATCAATGCCGCGTATCGTCAGCACATACTCAACGCGATGCGGCTCGCCGCGGTATTCGCGCAGCGCATGCAGCATCGGCGCCAGCGCGCAGCCGGCGGCACTGGCCAGCGCCAATGCGGCCAGCGCATTGGCGGCGTTGTGGCGACCGCGCACGCGCAGCGCATCGGCCGGCATCAGGCGCTGGATGATCAGTTCTTCGTCGGCATCGCCCTTGCGCTTCTTCAGCGTCTCGTCGGCCTCCATGGCGCGCACCAGCCAGGCCATGCCGCCTTCGTGGACCAGGCCGTAATCGCCGGGTTGGCGCGGCGCGTCCAGGCCGAAGCGGACCACCTTGCGCGCCACCATCTTGCCCGGCCGGCCGCGACCTTGCTGCAGCTTGACGGGCGCCGGCACCATCGCTTCGACCAGCGGGTCGTCGCGGTTGATCACCATCAGCGCAGCCTCGCCGAAGATGCGCGCCTTGGCGCGGCCGTAGGTGGCCATATCGCCATGCCAGTCCAGATGGTCCTGGGTCAGGTTCAGCACCGCGCCGGCGGTGGGCTCGAAACCCTGAACGGTGTCGAGCTGGAAGCTCGACAGCTCCAGCACCCAGACCTCGGGCAGATGCTCGAACACCGCGGGCTTCGGTGCCGGCGGCTTGATCGGCAGCGGCTGCTCGTCCAGCAGCTCGGCCACTTCTTCCAGCGTGCTGCGCTCGGGCGCGGCCGGCTCTGCATCAGCCAAGGCCTCGACCGGCTCGTCGTCGTGTTCGCTGGCAATGATCTCGACGACCGGCTCGACCGGCTGCGTTGCGTCCGAGCCAGGCCTGTCGGCGGCTGCTTCAGGCAAGACCGGTGCAGGCTCCAGGTCCAGCGCCTGCTGCAGCGTGGTCAGCAGGCTCGGGCCGATATTGCCAGCCACCGCCACGCGCTTGCCGGCGCGCTCGGCCAGCAGCGCTGTCATGCAGGTGGTGGTGGTCTTGCCATTGGTGCCGGTGATGGCCAGCACGGCGGGCTCGTAGCGGCGCTCGGCCTTCAGGTCCGCCAGCGCGCGGGCGAACAGGTCGAGCTCGCCCTGCACCGGCACGCTGCGGGCGCGCGCTGCGTCCAGCAAGGCCTTCAGTCGCTCGTCCAGCGGCGACAGGCCGGGGCTCTTCAGCACCAGCTGCACACCGTTCAAGGCATCAGCATCCAGCGCACCACTGAAGAAGACCACGCCCGGCAGCTGCTCGCGAAGTGCGGCCAGCTGCGGCGGCGCCTCACGCGAGTCCCACACGCGGGCCGTCGCGCCATGGCGCAGGCACCAGGCGGCCATCGCCAGGCCGGAGTCACCCAACCCGAGGATCAGCACATTGAGGCGCTTGAGATGATTCATCGCCGGCTTACCGAAGCTTCAGGCTGGCCAGGCCGACGAGGCACAGCAGCATCGTGATGATCCAGAAGCGCACCACCACCTGGGTCTCTTTCCAGCCCGACTTCTCAAAATGGTGGTGCAGCGGCGCCATCTTGAAGATGCGGCGGCCTTCGCCGTACTTCTTCTTGGTGTACTTGAACCAGCTGACCTGCAGCATCACCGACAGCACCTCGGCGACGAAGATGCCACCCATGATGCCGAGCACGATCTCCTGGCGCGTGATGACGGCCAAGGTGCCAAGTGCACCGCCCAGCGACAGCGCGCCGACATCACCCATGAAGACCTGGGCCGGATGGGCGTTGAACCACAGAAAGGCAAGACCTGCCCCCGCCAGCGCGCCGCAGAAGATCAGCAGCTCGCCGGCACCCGGGATGTAGGGCAGCAGCAGGTATTTGGAGAACACCGACGAACCCGTCAGGTAGGCAAACAGGCCCAGCGCCGAGCCGACCAGCACCACCGGCATGATGGCCAGGCCATCCAGCCCATCGGTGAAGTTCACCGCATTGCTGGTGCCGACGATCACGAAGTAGGACAGCGCGATAAAGCCGAACACGCCCAGCGGATAGCTGACGGTCTTGAAGAAGGGCACGATCAGGTCGGCCTTGGGCGGCAGGTCGGTGGAGAAGCCGCTGCTGACCCAGCGGTAGAACAGCTCGATGACGCCCAGGATGCTGGTCTCCGAGACACTGAAGGCCAGATACAGCGCCGCGATCAGGCCGATCAGCGATTGCCAGAAGAACTTCTCGCGGCTGCGCATGCCCTCTGGATCCTTGCGCACCACCTTGCGCCAGTCGTCCACCCAGCCGATGGCGCCGAAGCCCATGGTCACCAGCATCACCACCCAGACGAAGCGGTTGCTCCAGTCGAACCACAGCAGCGTGGAAATGCCGATGCCGATCAGGATCAGCACGCCGCCCATGGTCGGCGTGCCGCTCTTGGCCAGATGCTGCTGCACGCCGTATTGGCGGATCGGCTGGCCGATCTTCATCTCGGTCAGCCGGCGAATCACCCAGGGGCCGAAGGCCAGGCCGATCAACAGCGCCGTCATGGCCGCCATCACCGCGCGGAAGGTGATGTAGTTGAACAGACGCAGAAAGCCCAGCTCGGGCGAGAGCGTCTGCAGCCATTGCGCAAGACTAAGCAGCATGATGCACGCCTCCGTTCGTGGTCTCGGGCGCCATCAGGGCGGCCACCACCTGTTCCATCTGCATGAATCTCGATCCCTTGACGAGGATGTTCTTGGCGCGTGGCGCCTGTGACAGCGCAGCAATCAAGTCCGCGCTGCTTGGAAAGTGGCGGGCGCCGGCTCCATAGGCCTGCGCCGCATGAATGCTGGCCTCGCCGGCCGTCCAGAAGGCACTGACGCCGCGGCTGGCTGCATAGGCACCGACCTCGCGATGAAACTCCGGCCCCTGTTCACCGACCTCGCCCATATCGCCGAGGATCAGCCAGGAACTGCCCGGCAGATCGGCCAGCACATCGATGGCGGCACGCACACTGTCGGGGTTGGCGTTGTAGCTGTCGTCGATCAGCGTGATGCGTTGGCCCTCACGCAGCAGGCTCTTCAGCTGCGAGCGGCCCTTGACCGGCTCGAAGCTCTCCAGGCCGCGCACGATGGCTGCCAGCGGCGCACCGGCCGCCAGCGCGCAGGCTGCAGCGGCCAACGCATTGCGCACATTGTGTTGGCCCGCCATGCGCAGCACCACCGGCGCGTTGCCGACGGGCGTGCTGAGCTCCAGCGCCCAGTGGCCGGCACCGGTGCTCTCGCCGCCCTGCACCCAGGCCGCGCGCGCCCACATCGGATTGGCCCTGCATCGCGAAGCTCAGCACGGCGCGCGGCCAGCCTGCGCATGCCAGATCGGCGCGCAGCCGTCCTCGGCCGGAATCACCGCCACGCCGGACGGGCCCAGCGCTTCGATCACCGCGCCGTTCTCGCGCGCGGCCGCCTCGACGGTCTGCAGAAACTCCTGGTGCTCGCGCTGCGCGTTGTTGACCAGGGCCACCGTGGCCTGCGTCATCGCGGCCAGCGGGGCGATCTCGCCGGGATGGTTCATGCCCAGCTCGATCACCGCGGCGCGGTGCCACTGGTGATCGTCCTGGCGCAGGCGCAGCAGCGTCAGCGGGACGCCGATGTCGTTGTTGTAGTTGCCTTCGGTGGCCAGCGCCGCCGGCCCCAGCCAGGCGCGCAGGATGCTGGCGATCATCTGCGTGACCGTGGTCTTGCCATTGCTGCCGGTGACCGCGATCACCGGCAGGTGGCAGTGCGAGCGCCAGGCTGCGGCCAACGCGCCCAGCGCGGCCTTGGCATCCGGCACCTCGATACCGGGCAGTCCCGCCGCTTCCAGACCACGCTCGGCAAGCGCCGCCACCGCACCGCTGGCCTTGGCCTGGGCCAGGAAGTCGTTCGCATCGAAGCGATCGCCCCGCAAAGCTACGAACAAGTCGCCAGCCCGCAGGCTGCGCGTGTCGCTGTGCACCCGCGCGATCTCGGTCGTGCCATCGCCCACCAGGCGCGCTGTCGGCACGGCCGGCAGCAGCAGGTGATGGGCCTGGGCCAGGGTCATCATGGTGTCGCTCACAGGCCAGCCCTCGTCAGCAAGGCCGCGCGGGCCTCGTCCACATCGGAGAAGGCGAGCTTGTGGCCGGCGATCTCCTGGTAATCCTCATGGCCCTTGCCAGCGATCAGCACCACATCGCGGCTGCAGGCCTCCAGCACGGCACGGGCAATGGCTTCGCGGCGGTCCGCCACGATCAGGCGTGCGGTGCCGGCGGCAATGCCGGCCTCGATGTCGGCCAGGATGGCCTCGGGTGCTTCATCGCGCGGGTTGTCGCTGGTGATCACGACGCGCTGCGCCAGACGCGCCGCGATGGCGCCCATCTGCGGGCGCTTCGTGCGGTCGCGGTTGCCGCCGCAGCCGAACACGCAGACCAGCTGGCCGCCGCGTGCCGCCGCCAGCGGCTGCAGCGCGCCCAGCGCCTTGTCCAGCGCGTCGGGCGTGTGCGCGTAGTCGACCACCGCCTGTGGCAGCTCGGTGCCATTGCCGATGCGCTGCATGCGGCCTGGCACCGGTGTCACCAGTGCAGCCACCCGCGCGGCATCGGCCAGGCTGTGGCCCAGCGCGCGCAGGCCGCCGATCACGGCCAGCAGATTGGCGATGTTGTACTCGCCGATCAGGCCGGTCTGCACCGGCAGCGCCTGCTCGCCTTCGCGCAACGTGAAGGCCAGCCCGCCCGGGCCGTAATGCAGATCTTGCGCTGTCAGGCGGGCCGCACCACCCAGAGAATAGGTCCAGACGTCGAGCCGGCCGCTCAGTTGTGCCGCCAGCTCAAGCCCTTTGGCGTCGTCGATGTTCAGCACCGCGGCCTGCAGGCCGGGCCAGTCGAATAGCGCGCGCTTGGCCAGCCAGTAGGCGGCCATATCGCCGTGATAGTCCAGATGGTCTTGCGTGAAGTTGGTGAACAACGCCACGCGGATGGCGGCACCGGTCAGGCGGTGTTCGACCAGGCCGATCGACGAAGCCTCGATCGCGCACGCGCCATAGCCTTGCTCGACCATACGCCGAAAGGCCTGCTGCAGCTGCACCGGGTCTGGCGTGGTCAGGCCGGTGTGTTCGATGTCGGCTGCCTTGCCGGCCGTCGGCGGCTCGCCCCCCGACGAGGCCGCAGGCAACGGCGGTTCCCCGATGCCGAGCGTGCCCACCACGCCACAGCGCTGGCCCAGAAGGCTCAGCGCCTGCGCGGTCCACCAGGCGGTCGATGTCTTGCCATTGGTGCCGGTACTCGCCACCACGGCCAGCTGGCGGCTGGGCTCGCCATGGAACTGCGAGGCGATCGCGCCGGTGGCAGCCTTCAAACCAGGCAGGGCCGCAATACGCGCGTCGGCAAAGGCAAAGGCCTCGACGCCATCGGCTTCCACCAGCACCGTGGCCGCGCCGGCATCCAGCGCTGCCTGCACGAACTGGCGGCCATCGCGCGATTGGCCGGGCCAGGCGATGAAGGCATCGCCCGCTTGCACCTGGCGGCTGTCGCTGCGCAGCGTGCCGGTGGTCCATTCCAGCAGCCAGCGCGCGGCGGCTTCGGCCGACTTCAGGCGGGTGATCATCGCGGCGCCCATCAGAAACTCTCCTCGACAGCGGTAACCTGCTTGGCGACGATCTGCGGCTTGACCTCCAGATCAGGCGCCACATTGAGCAAACGCAGGCTCTGCGCCACCACCTGGCTGAACACCGGGCCGGCAACGGCGCCGCCGTAATAGACGCCACCGGTCGGCTCGTCCACCATCACCGCGACGACGATGCGCGGATTCGAGATCGGCGCCAGGCCGACGAACCACGAGCGGTACTTGTTGCCGGCGTAGCCCTTGCCTTCCTGCTTGTGCGCAGTGCCGGACTTGCCGCCCACGCTGTAGCCCGAGACCTGGGCCTTGGGCGCGGTGCCGCCATCGCCGGCGGCCATCTGCAGCATCAGCCGCACTTCCTTGGCCGTCGTCGGCGAGAACACCTTGATGCCGCTGACCGGCTGGCCGTCCGGCCGCTTGGTCATCGTGATCGGGATCACATCGCCGTCGCGCGCAAACACGGTGTAGGCGCGCGCCAGCTGCAGCAGCGAGGCCGACAGGCCGTAGCCATAGCTCATGGTGGCCTGCTCGATCGGCCGCCAGCTCTTGTAGGGGCGCAGCTTGCCGGTCACGGCGCCCGGAAAGTCCAGCTGCGGCCGCTGGCCCAGGCCGATGGCGGTGAACATCTCATGCATCTCGCGCGGCGGCATCTGCATGGCCATCTTGACGGTGCCGACGTTGCTGGATTTCTGGATCACCTCGCGCACTGTCAGCACGCCATGCGGATGGGCGTCGCTGATGGTCGAGCCGGTGATGGTCATGCGGCCTGGTGCAGTCTGGATCGGGGTCTCCGGCGCGACGCGTCCGCTTTCAAGCGCCAGCGCGGCGATGAAGGGCTTCATCGTCGAGCCGGGCTCGAAGATGTCGGTCAGCGCGCGGTTGCGCAGCTGGGCGCCGCTGAGATTCCTGCGATCGCCCGGGTTGTAGCTGGGGAAGTTGGCCAGCGCCAGCAGCTCGCCGGTCTTCACATCCAGCACCACCACCGAGCCGGCCTTGGCCTTGTGCTCGGCCACCGCGTCGCGGATGCGCTGGTAGGCAAAGAACTGCACCTTGGAGTCGACCGACAGCTCGACATCGCGGCCATTGCTGGCCGGGATCAGCTCGCCGAAGTCCTCGACCACGCGGCCCAGGCGGTCGCGCACCACGGAGCGCGAGCCGTCGCGGCCCTGCAGCTCCTTCTGGAAGGCCAGCTCGATGCCTTCCTGGCCGCGGTCTTCGATATTGGTGAAACCGACCACGTGGGCGGCGGCCTCGCCTTCGGGGTATTTGCGCTTGTACTCGCGGTCCTGGAACACGCCCTTCAGCCCCAGCGCCTTGATGGCGTTGGCGGTGTCATGGTCGGCCTGGCGGCGCAGCCAAACAAAGCGGCTGGCCGGGTCGAGCTTCTTGTCGAGTTCCTGGCTGCTCAGGCCCAGCAGCTTGGCCAGCGCACGGCGCTTGTCCGGGTCGGCATCGACTTCCTTCGGAATGGCCCAGATCGACGGCACCGCCACGCTGGTGGCGAGCACCTGGCCGTTGCGGTCATGGATGCGGCCACGACTGGCCGGCAGCTCCATGGTGTGCGCGTAGCGCGCCTCGCCCTGGCGCTGGAAGAATTCGCTGGCGAACACCTGCACATAGGCGGCTCGGGCCAGCAGGCCCATGAAAGCCAGGCCCACCAGCGCCACCAGGAAGCGCGAGCGCCAGGGCGGCGTCTTGGCCGCCAGCAAGGGGCTGCTGGAGTAGCTTACGCCGCGCGAGTTGCTGACGGCGCGCACGGCCGCCGCCTTCCTGCCGGCGCCGAAGGGCCAGTAGCGGCTCATCGCTTCACCCCGGAGGCGGCAGGCGCTGCCGGCGCGCCAGGCTGGTGGGTGATCGCCGGTGTGATCACACGCATCTGCAGCCGCTCGCGCGCGACTGCCTCGACGCGCAGATTGGTGGCCTGCGCATGCCGCTCGGCCTGCAGGCGTTGGTAGTCAGCTTCCAAGCGCAGCGCTTCGGCCCGGGCGCGGTCGCGCGCGGTGAAGAGCTGCCGTGCGTCATAGGCGCTGTTCACCAGCACCAGTCCGCTGGCCAGCACAGCGGCCAGCAGCAGGAAGTTCAGGCGATTCAACGCGCCCTCCCCGCACGGCGCGGCGCCGTCGGTTCAGGCAGCGCGGCGTCGGTGCGCTCGGCCACGCGCAAGACCGCCGAACGGGAGCGCGGATTGGCCTTGATCTCGGCCGCGCTGGGCTTGATGCGCGCCAGCGCCTTCAGCGCCAGCGGCTTGGGCGCAGCAAACGGCGCACGGCGGTCGAACTCTTCCTTGCTGTGCGCGCTGATGAAGTTCTTGACGATGCGATCTTCCAGCGAATGGAAGCTGATCACTGCCAGGCGCCCACCCGGCGCGAGCAGCGCCAGCGCTGCCTTCAGCCCCTGCTCGAGCTCCTCAAGCTCGGCGTTGACGTGAATCCGAAGCGCTTGAAATGTGCGCGTTGCAGGGTCCTGGCCCGGCTCGCGGGTTTTGACCGCGCCAGCCACGACTTTGGAAAGCTCATCGGTGCTTCGAACAGCACTCCCGCTTTCCCTGCGAGCAACAAGCGCCTTTGCAATCTGTGCAGCAAACCGTTCTTCCCCATAGTTGCGTATCACCTCTGCGATCTGGCGCTCATCGGCGCGGGCCAGGAAATCCGCGGCACTTTCGCCGCGGGTGGTGTCCATGCGCATGTCCAGCGGTCCGCTGAAGCGGAAGCTGAAACCGCGCGCCGGGTTGTCGATCTGCGGGCTGGAAACCCCCAGATCAAGCAGCACGCCCTGGACCTGGGTCACCCCCAAGTCGGCAAGCTGCTGCTGCATGTCGGCGAAGCCGGCATGGCAGATGGAAAAACGCGGGTCCGTGACCCGCGTTTCGCCCGTGGTGGCGGCCGCAATGGCCTCGAGATCACGATCGATCGCGATCAGCCGCCCGCCGGGCCCGAGCTTCTGCAACAGCAGGCGCGAATGACCGCCGCGCCCGTAGGTGCCATCGACATAGATGCCATCCGGCTCGCTCAGGACGCCGTCGACGGTCTCATGCAGCAAGACCGTGGTGTGGGTGAAGTCGGAGGGCGTGCTCATCAGAAACTGAAATCCTTGAGAGCGTCCGGCAACTCGGACTGCATGACTTGGGCCTCGTGGGCCGCATAAGTGGCGGCATCCCAGAGCTCGAAGTGGCTGCCCATGCCCAGCAGCATCACGTCCTTGCTGAGGCTGGCGGCGGTGCGCAGTTCAGGCGAGATCAGCACGCGTGCGGCACTGTCAATCTCGACGTCCATCGCATTACCCAGGAAGACGCGTTTCCAGCCCGCCGCCGACATCGGCAGCGCGGCGATCTTGTCGCGGAAGTTTTCCCAGGCCGGACGCGGAAACACCATCAGGCAGCCCTCGGGGTGCTTGGTGATGGTCAGCTGCCCGGCGCACAGCGCCTGCAGCACCTCGCGGTGGCGTGTCGGGACGGCCAGACGCCCCTTGGCATCCATCGCCAAGGCTGAGGCCCCCTGAAACACAAAATTTGCCACCGTGACCCACCAAAAGACACTTTTCGCCACTTTACTGACGCGCCTGCTGCAGGTCAAGGCCGGATTGAAAAATTCCCAATGAAATCAAGCACTTAGAAGCCGTTTTTGCAGTCAATGCAGAGGCAAAAATCGTTCAAAAAGAAGGACTTGCGAAGTGCATTGCAAGTGGTGGATTAGCTTTGACAAGCGCAAGGAAGTGGGTGCGTCGGTGTTGTGTGGCGACGGTCGGGGGCCCAACGCGAAACCGGCGAGTGGCGACCGCGCACGTAAGGACGGCGGCAAAGAACCGGTTGAATGTCCCTGATTGCATGGGCTGATCAACTCTTTGGGGGATGCGCCCGAGATGTAAAGTGGGCCTGCTCCAGGCATCTCAGAGGTCATTCATTGAGCCGCAAAGCCACCAGCTCGCTGTTCGTCGCCATCGCGACCGGCGCCAGCATCGGCCTGCTGTTGCCGGCGCTGCTGATCGGCGGTCTGCTGATCGGCATGCGCGAGCCGCAAGTCGCGGCCGAGGCGCAGGAGCGCGAGTTGCAGACCAAGCTGGATGTGCTGGCCAGCAGCCTGCCTGAGCTGCTGTGGAACCTGGATACCGTCGCCGCCCGCGAGGTGGTCTCGGCCATCACCAAGTCGCCCGACGTGGTGCGCGTCAAGGTCAGCGACGCGACGCAGTCCAAACCCTTCATCGACGTGGCCTTCCCCGAGCGCGGCCAGGGCCGCGTGCATCTGGGCCAGCGCGACATCATGCGCGGCACCAGCAAGATCGGTGTGATCGAGATCGAGCTGGACGACCATCTGGTCAGCGCCGCGCTGGCACGCCAGCGCTGGCTGTACGGCGCCACGCTGGGCGGCCAGCTGCTGGTGTCGCTGGCCTTGGTACTGCTGCTGGTCAATTCACGCCTGATGCGGCCGCTGCGCGAGCTGGGCCGCTTCGCCAATGACCTGGCCGGCGGCCGCTTCAATGCGCAGCTGCGGCGCGAACGCGATGACGAGATCGGCCTGCTGGGCGAGCATCTGGAACATATGCGCGGCGCACTGCAGCAGCAGTTCGAGGCCCAGCGCGACCTGATCGCCCGCCTGCGCGGCATGGCCGAGACGGTGCCCGGCGTGGTCTACCAGCTGCGCATGCGCGGCATCGACGACTTTGCCTTCGCCTACGTCAGCGAGGCGGTCAAGGACTACTTCCAGCTCAGCCCGGCCGAACTGGGCGAGAGTGCGGCGTCCTGGTTCGAGCGCATCCATGCGCAGGACCGCGGCACGGTGCGCGATTCGCTGCTGGCCTCGGCCCGCAGCCTGACGCCCTGGCAGCAGGAGTTCCGTACGCTGCACAGCGATGGCAGCGAGCGTTGGCTGTTCGGCAACGCCATCGCGCAGCTGGAGGATGGCGGCTCGGTGCTGTGGCACGGCTTTCTGACCGACATCAGCCGCCAGCGCCGCGATGCCGTGGAACTGGAACGTTACCGCCATCACCTCGAGGAACTGGTCGAGGCGCGTACGGCGGCCCTGGCCGAAGCCACCCAAGCCGCCGAGGCCGCCAGCCGGGCCAAGAGCGCCTTTCTGGCCAATATGAGCCACGAGATTCGCACCCCGATGAATGCCATCATCGGCCTGACCTATCTGGTGCGGCGCGACACCGTCGAGCCTGAACAGCAGGAGCGCCTGCGCAAGGTCGCCGATGCGGCCGAGCACCTGCTGACCGTCATCAACAATGTGCTCGATTTCTCCAAGATCGAAGCCGGCAAGCTGGAGCTGGACCGCACCGAGTTCACGCTCGGACAGGTGCTGGACAACATCACCAGCATGCTGACGGCACGGGCCGCCGAGAAGCAGCTGCAGTTGGAGCTGGTGATCGAGCCTGCATTGGCCGCGCGCGTGCTGGTTGGCGATCCGCAGCGGATCGCCGAGGTGCTGCTCAACTTCGTCGGCAATGCCATCAAGTTCACCGAGCAGGGCTTTGTGCGGCTGAGTGCGCACGCCACGCTGGACACGCCCAGGCGCGTGGAACTGCACTTCGACGTGCAGGACAGCGGCATCGGCATCGCCGCTGAAGCCCAGGAGCGCCTGTTCCAGGATTTTGAGCAGGCTGACAGCTCCACCACGCGGCGCTATGGCGGCACCGGCCTCGGCCTGGCAATCTGCCGCCGCCTGGCCGAGTTGATGCACGGCCAGGTCGGCGTCGAAAGCAAGCCCGGCCAGGGCAGCCGCTTCTGGTTCGTCGTCCCGGTCGAGCCGGCTGTGCTGCGCCCCGAAGTCGAGCCCGCACTGAGCCCCAGCCAGATTGCGCGCAAGTTGCAGCAGCAGTTTGGTGGCACCCGCGTGCTGCTGGCCGAGGACAACCCCGTCAACCAGGAGGTGGCGGTCGCCTTGCTGAGCAGCGCGGGCCTGAAGGTGGACGTGGCCGAGGATGGCAGTCAGGCCGTCAGCATGGCCGCCAGCGGCGACTACGCGCTGATCCTGATGGACATGCAGATGCCGAACATGGACGGACTGGATGCGACGCTGGCGATCCGCGCCACCGAGCGCGGCCGTGACATTCCCATTCTGGCGATGACGGCCAATGCCTTTGCCGAAGAGCGCCAGCGCTGCCTGGACGTGGGCATGAATGCCCACGTGGCCAAGCCGGTGGTGGCCGAGCAGCTCTTCAACACCCTGCAGAACTGGCTGGCACGCGGGCGGCCGACGGCCTGAAGCGCTTCCCGCCGAGTTGGCGCGCTGGAGGCCTCAGCGGCTTTCCTTGATCAGGCGTCCGGAGCCAGCCTGCAGCGGCCGCGCATTCATCGGGTACAGGCGCGAGAAGATATTCACCTGCTCGGCGGACACCGGCACCGGCTGGCGCATCACCAGCCACAGCACGCCTTCCGAGCAAGGCGGCGTCGTCAGCGAGCCCATATAGGTGTAGTAGCTTCGGTCAGCCGGCAGCAACTGCTGCAGGTCCATCTGCCCCGGCCCGTTGAGTGCCTCGTGCTTCTCCAGCGGAAGGTTGTTCCACACCATCTGTACCAGCGGCTGCTCAGCGCCGCGCTCCAGCAGCACGGCAACCACCGCCAGACGCCCCTCGGCATCCTTGTGCACCAGATGCGCCGACATCTCGAACTGCCGCCCCATCACGCGCTCTTCGCTCGGGCGATGAAAGTGGAACTGCTGCAACTCGTAGCGACGCCCCATCACCTGCAGGCCGCTGCCTGGCGCCACATTGACCTGCACCGTGTGGCCGTTGTCCAGCACCGCAAAGGCACTGGGCCGGTAGTCGAACTGGATCGGCTCCAGATCCACCTTGATGCCCTCGCGGATGTCGATCGGGCTCTGGCGCGTGCCGATGGCGCACAGGCGATAGTCAGGCCGCAACTGACCCCAGCGCTCCGGCGCGCTTTCACCGACATAGGACCAATGCACGGCGGCGCCATGACCCTCAGCCTTGGCGCCGCTGCCGGACTTGCTGCCCTCCTTGGCGGCGGGGCGCTTGGCAGCCCTGGGCGCGTCAATCGGCTCCTTGCTGGAGCTCAGGCGCTCGGCCAGGCGCTGACGCAGCGGATCACCGGCGTCCTCCGCGCTGGCCGCGGGCTCCGCCGCGGCGCGCGGCACCGGCTTGGTGCTGATCGCCGCCGGGCGGTTCTGTGCCCAAGCCGGTGCAGACGCCAGCAGGCTGAGCGCCAGCAGCGTCTGCACAGTGGCAAATCCAGGCTTGTTGATCGGTGCGAATGGCGGCATTGCAGGCTCCCGGCCCCGCCCAGGACGACCTCATGCCTGGCCGCGGAGCCCTTTCTTCTTGCCCTCTTCTTCGGACGCTTGGCCGCGCTCTTTAGCGCGACTTCTTCAGCCTAGCCATAAGGAAGCTCTGCACAAATCAACGCGGTCCGTGATCGCGCGGACTCGGGCGGGCTGCGGCGTTGCAGTTCTCGCCAATAGCTACGGCTATTGGCAGCAAACTGCGCCTTGCATCCCATCCCGATCCGCAGGACTCGGCCTCGCGTCGACTTATGCAGAGCTTCCCTAACTGAGCTCGCGCTTGATCATCAGCCAGGCCACCAGCCCGACCGACATCAAGGCCAGCGAAGCCACGGCCAGGCTCAGCGTCGAATGCATCACCAGCGGCACCAGCAGGCCGGCTACCAGGCCATTGGCAGCGCTGCCGATGGCGGCCTGCAGCGACGAGGCCATGCCGCGCCGCTCCGGGTTCTGGTCCAGCACCATCAGCGTGACCACCGGCACCATCAGCGACCAGCCGAACGAGAACACCGCGATCACCGGCAGCGCCCACCAGACGCTGGGCGCCAGCACGAGGTTCAGCGCCACATTGAGCACGGCGACCGCCAGCATGATGGCAAAGCCATGCCGGATCTGGCGCTTGGGCGCGATGCGTCCGGCCAAGCGCCCGCTGAGCCAGGCGCCGCTCATGATGCCGCCGATGGTGAAGCAGAAGAACCAGAAGAACTGGGTCGGCGCAAGGCCGAGATGCTCGCCCAGAAACACCGGCGCGGCCAGCACGTAGAGAAACATGCCGTTGAAAGGAATGCCGCTGGCCAGCACCAGCAACAGAAAGCGCCGGCTGCTGCACATCTGCCGGTAGCCGCGCAGCAGCGAGACCGGATGAAAGGGCTGCGCCTGGTCCTTGTGCAGGGTCTCCGGCAGCAGGCGCCAGTTCGCAACCAGCAGCACCGCACCCACCAGCACCAGGAACCAGAAGATCGAGTGCCAGTCGGCATGCACGAACAGGAAGCCGCCCACCATCGGCGCCACCGCGGGTGCCACGCCGAAGAAGATCGTCACCTGCGACATCACGCGCTGCGCCTCGGCCGGCGGGAACATATCGCGAATGATGGCGCGCGACACCACCACGCCAGCCCCGGCCGACATGCCCTGCACGGTGCGCCAGAACACCAGCTGCCCGATGCTGTCGGCCAGGGCGCAGCCCAGCGAGGCCAGCGTGAACACCGCCATGCCGATCAGCACCACCGGCCGACGCCCGAAGCTGTCGGACAGCGCGCCATGGAACAGATTCATTACCGCGAAGCCCAGCAGATAGCTCGATAGCGTCTGCTGCATTTGCACCGGTGTGGCGTTCAGCGCTTCGGCAATGCCCGAGAAGGCCGGCAGATAGGTGTCGATCGAGAAGGGACCGACCGTGGCCAGACCGGCCAGCAAGAGGGCCAAGGCCCAGCGCGGCGCGCGCCAGAGGGTCGCTGAATCAGGATTCATTGGGGGGGAAACGTGCGCGGATCGCCCCGCTCGGAGAACCGGGATCGCAGACCGCCGGGGCAGTGTAGCCGCCACGCTTAAACTGCCGCCCTTCAAGGATTCCAGCAACGGGCGTCAGATGGGTAAGCAGTTGAATGTCGGTGTGATCGGCCTGGGCGTGATGGGGCAGCGCATGCTGGCCCGCATGGCCGGCCACGAGCGCCTGCGCGCCGTGCGCGTCTGGGACGCCAATCCGGCAGCCGTCGCCGAGGTGCAGCAGCGCTGGCCCGAGCTGCGCGTCGCGGAGTCCGCCGAATCGCTGATTCAGGACTCCGGCCTGCACAGCCTCTATATCGCCACCCCGCCGGCGGCCCATATGCCGCTGTCGAATCTGGCCTTCGACGCCGGCCTGAGCGTGTTCTGCGAGAAGCCGCTGACTGTGGACTTCGACTCGGCGCGCCAGACCATCGCGCGCATCGCAAGCGAGAAGCGCCGGGCCGCGGTCAATTTTTCACTGGCCTCGTCGGCGGGCCTGAGCGCGCTGCAGCGCGCCTTCGGCGCGGCGTCCAGGCAGCCGCTCGGCCAGTTGCAAAGCGTCGAACTCGAACTGGCCTTTGCCGCCTGGCCGCGGCCCTGGCAGGCAGCGGCCGGTGCCTGGCTGTCGCAGCGCGGTGAAGGTGGCATGGCGCGCGAGGTGCTGTCCCACTTCATCTTTGCGATCCAGCGCGTGCTGGGCAGCTGCAGCGTGACGAGCAGCGCCGTCGACTATCCGGAAGACGGCCAAAGCGCCGAGACCGGCCTGAAGGCCGAGCTGAATGCCTCTGGCGTGCCGGTTCGCATCTGGGCGCGCGTGGGCGGCGGACTGGCCGACTACAACGCCATGCGCTGGCAGGCCAGCGCCGGCGAGCTCGAACTGAACGAGTGGTTCAGCCAGGCCCGCGAACGCCAGACCGACGGCAGCTGGCGGGATCTGGGCCAGGGCGAAGCCTGGCGCACTGCCGCGCATCTCGACCAGCTCGACCAATGGGTGGCGATGATCGAAGGCCGCTCGCATTGCTTGCCGGGATTTGCGGAGGCGCTGGCCGCGCAGGAGACCATCGAGGCCATCCTGGCAGGCAAGACTGCCTGAGGGCACTGCTGAAAAAGTGTGAAGCAAGCCGATAGGCCGGATTCTGTGCAAGACCTGACCCTTGCGGGCCAGGCCCTGTGACCGCCATTCCTCTGGGCCGGACATCACTGTCCGGCTCGGTGCCACCTACCCGCCAGCTCTGCGAGCCGCATCAACGCTGGCCTACTTGGTGTTGCTGCGCGTAGAGATTGCCCGTTTCACCTCTGTCGGGCCTTGCCCGACAGAGGTGCTATTCGGTTCGGGCTATCGCCCGATGGTTCAAGGCTTTCGCCTTGCCCCACGCCAGCTTGCGCTGGCGCCTCATAGACCACCCATCGGGTTGCCTGACAGAACTCGTCTCTGTTGCTCTGATCCTCGGCTTGCGCCGGGCAGCCGTTAACTGCTACGCCGCTCTATGCAGTCCGGACCTTCCTCCAGTGCCGTGTTTCCACGCTTGCACCAGCGGCGGTCTGGCTTGCTTCACCGGCGGGATTATCGCTGCAATCAAGCTCAGTCCGACTCTGCGGGCTCGTCCGTCTCGTCCTTGGCCGCCTTGCGCGCCAGCTCGGCCTCCAGCGGTCGCAAGGATTCGATCAAGGCCTCGGGCGGCTTGGGCTGCACCATGCGCCACTCGGGCGGCGGCAACGTGCTGAGGTAGAGCGGCCCGAACAGATGCTGCTGATCCTGCTTGCGGGCGGCCATCAGCAGCAAGGCGGCACACAGCAAGCCGCCCAGCCCCCAGACCAGCGCCCGACGCGCCCGCGGCCAGACCAGGACCGCATGCCACCACAGCATCGCGGCCAGCCCGAGCGGAAACAGCAGCGCATCCAGCACCAGCAGGCGCGGCGCCGAGAACGCATAGGCCAGCACCGGCAGGCCAAAGGTCAGCACATGCAGTCCGGCCACACTCAGCAGAGCGCGCCACAGATGGGCAACAAAGGGGAAGCGGTGCTGGAACAACTGCGTCAGCAAAGCCCAGCCCGCCGCCCACAGCAGCAGCACCGCCAGCGGACCGAGCACGGCGCCGCTGTACTGGATCCAGGGCGAGCCGGGATTGAGGGCCGACCACTGATCGAACCACAGCAGGCCCAACCAGAGCAGCAGCAACACCGGCAGCAGCACTTTGCGCTGCGGTCCCACCTCGGGCAGCAGCGCCAACTCGGGGGGCAGCGGGTCCGCAGCAAGGCGCAGGCGCAGGCTGGAGGCACCGAGCTGGAACACGGCTCCCGGATCCAGCGTCAGCGCCGCACCGGCCTCAAATTTCCGCCGACCGACAGCAGCACCATTCAGGCTCGGCAGCAGCAGCAGCCGCGCTGCACCGCTCTCATCGAGTTCGATGCGCGCATGCTGACCCGCCAGATGCGCGTCGTCCAGCACCAGATCGCAGGCGGGCGAACGGCCGATCGTGCAAGGCCAGCCCAGCACCTTGTGAACCATCCGCTGCTGGCCGTCGCGGCCCAGCAGCTCGATCACTGCGCCCGTGTCCATCCGAAGCCTCCAAGGTAATGGGCGCTCAGACGCAGCGCGTTGTCAAAACTGACGCCATGCGCGTCAAAACGACCCAGCGCGCCTTCGGTGCGGCCGTCCACCGTGGTGACCAGCACGCTCAGATCGTGCAGGCCTTTCAGCTTGCGGTAGGCGCGCAGGCAGACCACCGCCCGCAGCGGCGGTCCCTTGCCGTCGGCCTGCTGGACGAAATCTTCCTTGCAATGCGGCGCGGTGCGGTGCTTGTCATTGCGGCCCAGGTTCTCGTTGCGGAAGCTGGCCGTGTACTGCTTGGCAAAACGCGCCGCACCGAGCTTGGCGCCGTCATAGGCCTCGTGCGCCATGTTCAGGAAGCCGGTCTGCAGCCCACCGTTGATGAAGATTGCATGCTCCATCCGGCATTGCGAGCGCTGGAATTCCAGCCCCTTGCTGTCAGCCGGCGTGCCGCGGCCCCAGCAGCGCATGAAGTCCTCCTGCGGCACCGGCAGGCGGTAGCGGTCGTGATCCGCGCCGCGCCAGGGCTGGGCGATGAAGCGCGCACTCAGCTCGTCCTGGTAAGCCATCAACTGCTCGCGCAGGCGCGGCCAGGCGGGCCCGGACATGGGCTTGGCGTCGCGGCTGCGCGTCAGCAGCGCGCTGGCATAGGGCGCCGGCACCAGAAAGCTCATCTGCTGGGCAAAGAACATGGCCGACACATTGATGCCGACCACGCGCCCCATCTCATCCACCACCGGCCCGCCGCTCATGCCGGAATTGATGCTGCCAGAGTAGTAGATCAGCTCGTCGAAGCTGCGCTCGACCATGCCGTTGTAGGTGCCCTCCACCACTGCAAACGCGACATCGTGCGGATTGCCCATCGAGTAGATGCGATCGCCCTTGGACAAGGGCTGGTCCGGCGTCCGAAAACGCAGCGGCGCGACACCGCGCAGACCGCCGCCAGAGATCTTCAGCAGCGCCATGTCGCGCCGCACATCGAAGTCCAGCAGCTGCAACTCGCCTTGGCCGCCCTCCGTGGTCGCGTAACGCAGGCGGTAGCGATCCGGTTCCAGCGCCGCCTGGCTGATGACGTGGTAGTTGGTGATCACATGGCCGTCTTCGCTGACCAGGAAGCCTGAGCCGACCGAGGCCTGGCTGTCCTGGTTCTGCAGCAGCGTGCGGATCTGCAGCAGCTGCGAGCGGGCTTGCTCGTAGACACGCCGGGCGGTGGCGGAAACCGGGCTGGCCTGCGTTGGCGCGCTGGCGGCCGCTGCCGGTGCCGCCGGCGGCGCCGTCTGCGCCTGTGAGAACGGATGAAGCCCTGCGGCCAGCAGCAAGCCGGCCAGGAACGGGATCGTGCGCAAGAGAACTCCCTGTTTTACTGCGCCGATGCTAGCTGCTTTGCAGCTGGCGTCGGGGACGGAACACCGTGGCATCGGCATAGAAGTCGGGCCGCGCGTTGGCCGCCCACCAGTCCGGCACGCCCAGCACCGGCAGCGGATGGAAGGGTTTGGCCGCCAGCACGTCGGCATCGAGAGCGGCCGCAGCCCCATCGATCGATTCGACCAGCAGCACATGGGCGCAGATCGGCTTGCGTGGCTGCAGCAGCTTCTCCAGCAAGGCATGGCCCACCAGCTCCAGGCGGGCCTGCTGCCACAACGGCCGCAGCTCGGTGAAAAGGCGCGGCCAGTCGCGCGCCGCCAGCGCTTGCGCCAGCGCCGGCGGTGCCTGCAGCAGCGCACCGTTTTCGTCCAGCACCGTCAGGGCGTCGCGCAGCGCGCCGCGCCGGCCCTCGCCCCCCGCGGCCAGGCCCTGCCCATGCCAGGCGTTCAAGCGCGTCTTCAGCAGCGGCTGGCGCAGCCAGACCAGGCCGTTGAAGAAGTCATGCGCGTTGTCGCGCGTCGGCACGCAGGCCGTGCGGGCCACGAAGGCCTCGTAGGCTTCGCCCGGCGGCAGCGCCTGCTGCGGCACGAAACGCAGCCGGCCGGCCGGCAGTTCGATGGGGTGGCAGCGCAGCGCCTCGTTCAGCAGCTCGTCCAGCGGCGTGCCGGCCGCCCAGCGGCCATGCAGGCGCTGCCCCGGCTCGCGATACGGCGCCAGCCAGGCAGCGTTCCAGTCAGGCGCCAACAAGGACGACTGGCAGGTTCAGGGCAGCAGCTGCCAGCCCAGTGCCTCACCACCGCGCAGGGGCTTGAGCTGCGCGTCACCGAAGGCCACGCTCTCAGGCAGGGTCCAGTCCTGCTTGCGCAGCGTGACGCGGCCGCTGTTGCGCGGCAGGCCGTAGAAGGCCGGGCCGTTGAAGCTGGCGAAGGCTTCGAGCTTGTCCAGCGCGCCGACCGACTCGAAGGCCTCGGCATACAGCTCAAGCGCCGACAATGCGGTGAAACAGCCGGCGCCGCAGACCGAGTTCTCTTTCATCACCGAGGCATGCGGTGCGCTGTCGGTGCCGAGGAAGAACTTGGTCGAGCCGGAGGTGGCCGCCGCAAGCAGCGCCAGGCGGTGTTGCTCGCGCTTGAGCACCGGCAGGCAGTAGTAATGCGGGCGCAGGCCACCCATGAAGATGGCGTTGCGGTTGTAGAGCAGGTGCTGCGGCGTCAAGGTCGCCGCCGTATACGCATCGGCCGATGCCACGTACTCCGCGGCTTCCTTGGTGGTGATGTGCTCGAACACCACCTTCAGCTCGGGCATGTCGCGCCGCAGCGGCTGCATGACGCGGTCGATGAAGACGGCCTCACGGTCGAACACATCAATCTCCGGGTCGGTGACCTCGCCGTGCACCAGCAGCAGCAGGCCTTCGCGCTGCATCGCTTCCAGCGTCTTGTAGGTCTTGCGGATGTCGGTGACGCCGGCATCGCTGTTGGTGGTGGCGCCGGCGGGATACAGCTTCAGCGCGACGGCGCCGGCGTCCTTGGCGCGCTTGATCTCGTCCACCGGCGTGTTGTCGGTCAGATAGAGCGTCATCAGCGGCTGGAAGTCGCTGCCCTCGGGCAATGCGGCCAGGATACGCTCGCGGTAGGCCGCGGCCTGTGCGGCCGTGGTGATGGGCGGGCGCAGATTCGGCATCACGATGGCGCGGCCGAACTGGCGTGCGGTGTAGGGCAGCACGCTTTGCATCGCGGCGCCGTCGCGCAGATGCAGGTGCCAGTCGTCCGGGCGGGTGAGGCTGAGCTCAAGGGGGGCGGTACTCATGCCCGAATTGTCGCATCGGCCAAGCTTGTGAAATCCCTCTCAATTGCCCGCTACTTCAGGCCGCAACTCAGCCCCCGCTGGACCAACAATCGCGCCTGCGCGGGCCTCGCACCGAAGTGCCCAAGCACCCAAGCGCCCGGAGATCCCGATGAGCCGTCTTTCCAACCCGATCCTGATGGTCGCTGCTTCAGTGCTGTTGATCGCCTGTGCCACCGCACCCACCGAAACTGTGGGGCCGGCTGCCAAGGAGACCATCTACGCCGTCACCGAGTCCGGGCAGCTGATCCATTTCAACGCCGGCCAGCCGCAGCGGCTGCTGAGCCGCCGCCCCTTGCAAGGCCTGCCCGCTGGCGAGCGCCTGCTGGGCATTGACTACCGCGTGGCCCGCGGCCAGCTCTATGGCCTCGGCGCCAGCGGCCAGCTGTATCGCATCCACACCACCGACGCGCGGCTGGAGAAGATCGGCAGCCCGGTGGCGCTGCCCAGCCAGGGTGCCAGCGAGTGGGGCATGGACTTCAACCCGACGGTGGACCGCATCCGCGTCGTCAACGACGCCGGATTCAATCTGCGCCTGCACCCGGAGACCGGCGCCATCGTCGATGGCGACCCGGAGCAGCCCGGCGTTCAGCTCGATCCGCGCCTGGCCTATGCGGCCGGCGATGTGAATGCCGGCCAGGCACCCGGCCTGGTGGCCGCCGGCTACACCTACAACAAGACCAACGAGAAGATCACCAGCAACTATGCGCTGGACGGCCGCCTCGGCACCCTGGTGCATCAGGGCACGCTGGAAGGCGTGCAGCCCGCCGTCTCGCCCAATACCGGCCGGCTCTACACCGTCGGTTCGCTGGGCCTGGGGCCTTTTGCGCGGGCCACGCTGGACATCTCGGATCTGTCCAACGCTGCCTATGCAGCGCTGAGCCAGGGCAAGGTTTCGGTCTGGTATCGGATCGACTTGGGCAGCGGCCGCGCCCAGCGCATCGGCAGCATCGGCGGCGGCGAGTCCGTCGTCGGCGCCGCGATCGAGCCCTGACGCAGCCGGCAGAACCTGGACCGGGCCTCTCAGACCTTCGCGGCTTGGGTCTGGGTCAGGAAATCCCACAAGGCCAGCGCTGGCGGCTTGCTGCGCTTGGCCACTTCGGGGCGCTCACGGTAGATGCGCAGCTCCATGTTCAGCTCGAAGCTGCCGGCTGCACTGGCCTGCACCAGCGAGCCGGCCTTCAGCTCCTTGACCACCGAACTGGCCGGCAGGAAGGCAATGCCGTGGCCTTCCAGCGCCATGGCCTTGAGTCCCTCGGCCATATCGGTCTCGTAGATCGCGTCCAGGTTCAGCGCGGTCGGGGCCTCTTTGACGATCAGCTCGACCAGCCGCCCCAGGTAGGCGCCTGAGGCATAGCTGAGGAAGGGCAACTTCTGCCCCGGATGACCGGGCAGGCCGAACAGCGGGCGACCCTTCGCATCGGCCTTGGCATAGGCGGCCAGCGTCTCGGAACCCAGCGAGGCCATCTGGTAACGCTCCGGGTCCAGCTGCAGCGGCTGGCTGGCATGGTGATAAACGATCAGCAGATCGCAATTACCTTCGCTGAGCTGCAGCATCGCGTCATGCACGTTCAGCGCATTCAGGCGGCACTTCAGGGCGCCGAAGCGCTGACGCAAATCCATCAGCCAATGCGGGAAAAAGCTGAAGGCCAGCGAATGCGGCACGGCGAACTCGATCATGTCCTGCCCGGCCGCCTGATGGCTGCGCAACATATTGCGGGTGGACTGCAGGCTGCCGAGGATGTCCACCGCCTGGCCCAGCAGGGTCTCGCCGGCACTGGTCAGCCGGGTCGGATAGGACGACCGGTCCACCAAATCCACGCCAGCCCAGGCTTCCAGCGCCTGAATGCGGCGCGAAAACGCCGGCTGCGTCACATGCCGGAGCTGCGCCGAACGCGAAAAGCTGCGCGTCTCGGCCAAACTGACGAAGTCTTCAAGCCATTTGGTTTCCACGGGTTCAGTGTAGCCGGGCCTCATCAGCCCCCTATCCGCAGGGCTCAAGCGCTGCTTACACCCCCTCGTTCGCGGTGCTTACCCCCCCTAGATAAAGGGGGGCACGGAGCTTGCGAACTAAAGCCGCTCAGTAAAGTCGGGACGAACCTACTGTATGAAGTCGGGCGACCGCTTCACCACCCTTTCGCCGGAGCATCCCCATGCGGCTGATCAAAACCCTGGCAGCAGGCGCGCTGTCTTCACTGTCCCTTGCTTGTGCCGCAGGTACGACCCTCAGTTTCGAGGGTGTAGGCGATCTGGCAAACCCAGGCAACCTTTACGCGGGTTACACGTTCAGCAGCAACGCATTCGGCCTCGTCGCCGTCGGTGCGGGCGGCAGTGGCCGATTTGTCACCGCCAGCATGCCTTCCCAGTCGACGGCACTTGGCTTTACCTCCACAGATCCGTTTGACATCAGCTTCATCATCAACGTGACTGGCGGGTTTCAGGACT
This sequence comes from Roseateles sp., assembly GCA_015657635.1. Classification (GTDB taxonomy): domain Bacteria; phylum Pseudomonadota; class Gammaproteobacteria; order Burkholderiales; family Burkholderiaceae_C; genus JACDQM01. The sequence goes on along the minus strand of JACDQM010000167.1, from coordinate 53,301 downwards.
CGCTCAACTTCTTCTACAGCAACATTCGGGGTACGACCGGCATCGTTGAGTTGTTCTCAGAGTTGAACGGCGCTGGAAGCAAAGTCGGCCCAACGTTGACACTGGGTAGCATTGACCAGCGTGACTGCCCTCTACTGCCCAATCAGGAAGCTGGCATCTGTCGCTGGAATGACGAAGGGCTCTTGTTCTCGGGAACCGCATATTCAGTGCGGATTTCTGCACTTGGCGGCAGCGATCTGTTCTTCGATGACATGCGTTTTGGCGCCGCCGACCCCGGCAACAACGTCCCCGAACCTGCCTCGCTGGCCCTGGCCTTGGCCGCTGCTGGCGCTGCCGCGCTGACGCGCCGCCGCAAGTTGGCCGCGAAGGCCGCCTGATCGACCGATCACCCTCCGCAAAGCAAGAACGCACTTCTCGCGAACATTTGGGCCCGCCGGCAACGGTGGGCCCTTTCTTTTGTCGCTCGCCCGCCAGCCTTCAGGCCGGGGCGCCACCCGCCTGCTGCAGTTGCCACATCTGCGCATAGCGGCCGCCTCGGGCCAGCAAGTCTTCATGCCGACCGCGCTCGATCACCCGGCCCTGTTCCAGCACCAGGATCTCGTGCGCATCGACGATGGTGGACAGGCGGTGCGCAATCACCAGCACGGTCTTGTTCTGGCCCACCGCCTCCAGCTCGGCCTGGATGGCGCGCTCGTTGCGTGAATCCAGCGCCGACGTGGCCTCGTCGAAGATCAGGATCGGGGGATCCTTCAAGAGCGTGCGGGCAATCGCCACGCGCTGCTTCTCGCCGCCGCTGAGCTTGAGCCCGCGCTCGCCCACCATGGTGTCGTAGCCCTTGGGCTGCGCGACGATGAAGTCGTGGATATGCGCGGCACGCGCCGCCGCCTCGATCTCCTCGCGGCTGGCACCGGGCCGGCCGTAGGCGATGTTGTAGGCGATGGTGTCGTTGAACAGCACCGTGTCCTGCGGCACGATGCCGATGGCACGGCGAAGCGAGGTCTGGGTGACTGAACGCAACTCCTGGCCGTCGATGCTGATGCGTCCGCCGTCGACGTCATAGAAGCGGTAGAGCAGGCGCGCCAGCGTGCTCTTGCCCGAGCCGCTGGGCCCCACCACCGCCAGCTTGCGGCCCGCCGGGATCTCGAACGAGACCTGATGCAGGATGCGCCGCGCCGGGTCGTAGGAGAAGTCCACCGCATCAAAACGCACACTGGCGCCGCTCACCTTCAGCGTAGCAGCGCCCGGCGCGTCAGCCACCTCGCGCTCGCGCTCCAGCAGCGTGAACATCTTGTCCAGGTCGGTCAGGCTTTGCTTGATCTCGCGGTAGATCACGCCCAGGAAGTTGAGCGGGATGTAGAGCTGGATCATGAAGGCGTTGATCATCACCAGATCGCCCAGGCTCATCTGCCCGGACGCCACGCCCTCGGTGGCGCGCCACAGCATGCCCACCAAGGCGCAGGCGATGATCAGCTGCTGGCCGCTGTTCAGCAACGACAGCGTGCTCTGCGACTTGAGCTGGGCACGGCGCAGCTTCTCCAGGCTTTCGTCGTAGCGGCGCGCCTCGAAATCCTCGTTATTGAAGTACTTCACCGTCTCGTAGTTCAGCAGCGCATCGATGGCCTTGCTGTGCGCCACCGAATCCAGCTCATTGAGCTGGCGCCTGAACTTGGTGCGCCATTCGGTGACGGTGATCGTGAAGCCGATGTACAGCGCCAGTGCGCCCAGCGTGATCCACGCGAACATGGCATCAAACTTGACCGCCAGCAGCGTCAGCACCAGCGCCACCTCGATCAGCGTGGGCACGATGCTGTAGAGCGAATACGAGATCAGCGAATGCACCGCGCGGGTGCCGCGCTCGATGTCGCGCGTCATGCCGCCGGTCTGGCGCTCCAGGTGGAAGCGCAGGCTCAAGTCATGCAGGTGGCGGAACACCTGCAAGGAGATCGAGCGTGCCGTGCCCTCGGTGGCCTTGGCGAAGATCAGCTCGCGCAGTTCGGTGAACAAGGAGCTGGAGAAGCGCAGCGCGCCATAGGCCAGCAAGACGCCGATCGGCACGACCAGCAGCGCCTGCGCGTCACCAGGCTTGATGGAGAGGCTGTCCACCAGATGTTTCAGCAGCACCGGCACGCCGACATTGGCCAGCTTGGCGGCCAGCATGAAGCCTAGCGCCAGGCCGACCCGCCAGCGGTAGCGCCACAGATAGGGCAGCAACTTGCCGATGGTGGCCCAGTCGGAGCGTGCGGCGGGCTGCGGCGCGTCGTCCGTTGCAGCGGTGGAACTGGGGACAGCCCGGGCCTGGGATCGATTGCGCATGCTTTTTGCTGGGGGTCTCGGCGTGGCTGACAATGTTCAGCGTCCATTCTCCCAGGTAAGCACCATGTCCGAGATTCCAAGCTCCAGTCCCACTCCCATCGGCAGCACGCTGCCCTCCACCCGCGAGCTGGTGCTGCGCGTAATGCCCATGCCGGCGGATACCAATGGCAACGGTGACATCTTCGGCGGCTGGATCATGGGCCAGGTCGACCTGGCCGCGTCAGTGCTGGCCACCCGCATCTCGCGCGGCCGTGTCGCCACCGTGGCGGTCAACGAGTTCATCTTCAAGCAGCCGGTGTCGGTGGGCGATCTGCTGTCCTTCTATGCGCAGGTGACGCGCATCGGCCGCACCTCGATCACGCTACATGTGGAAGTGATCGCCGAGCGCAACCCGACCGCGCCGCAGGTGGTGAAGGTGACCGAAGCTAACCTGACCTTCGTCGCCATCGACGCCAACGGCAAACCCCGACCCATCGAACCGAGCGCATGAGCAAGCGCTCGGTGCTGATCATCGGCGGCGGCGCGATCGGCAGCGCCATCGCCGCCCATCTGGCCCGCCTGCCCGAGGGGAAGAGCCACTCGATCACTGTGCTGGAGCGCGACGCCAGCTATGCCCAGGCTTCGTCGGCACTGTCGGCCGCCTCCATCCGTCAGCAGTTCAGCACGCCGCTGAACATCGCGCTGTCGCAGTACGGGCTGCAGCAGCTGCGCGCGATGGGGCCGGACGCCGGCCTGGTCGAACGCGGCTATCTCTACCTGGCCACGCCGGAAGGCGCCGAAGGTTTGCGTGAGCTGCACGCGCTGCAATGCTCGGCCGGCGCCGACATCGCGCTGATGACCCCGGCGCAGCTGAACCAGCGCTGGCCCTGGCTGGCCACGCAAGACCTGTCCCTGGGCAGCTGGGGCCGCAGCGGCGAAGGCTGGTTCGACGGCTGGGGCCTGCTGCAGCATGAGCGCCGCGAGGCGATCCAGCACGGTGTGCGCTATCTGCAGGCCGAAGCGGTGGCGCTGGAGCGCGACGCCACCGGCGCGCTGGCCGGCGTGCGCTGCGCCGATGGCACGCTGCTGCAGGCCGAGCACTATGTGCTGGCCTGCGGCGCCTGGTCCGGCACCTTGGCCGCCACAGCCAGCCTGGCCGTGCCGGTGAGCGGCAAACGCCGCAGCGTCTATGTGTTTCGCAGCCCCGAGAAGGCGTCGGGCAGCCCCCTGCTGATCGACCCCTCGGGTCTGTGGTTCCGCCCCGAGGGCGACGACGGGCTGTTCATCTGCGGCGGCCCGCCGCTGGGACCGGACGATGACTTCCTGCCCCTCGACCCCGAGCCCGATCTGTTCGAAGAGCGGCTCTGGCCCGCACTGGCCGAGCGCGTGCCCGGCTTCGAGAGCCTGCGGCCGCAGCGTGCCTGGGCCGGCTATTACGAGATGAACAGCTTCGACCACAACGGCTTGGTCGGCGCCCTGCCCGGGTGCCCGAACCTGCTGCTGGCCTGCGGCTTCTCAGGCCACGGCCTGCAACATGCGCCGGGCGTGGGCCGTGGCGTGGCCGAGCTGATCGCCTACGGCGAATACCGTAGCCTGGATCTGGCGCCGCTGTCGCCGACGCGCATTGCGGCCGGTCAGCCTTACCGCGAGCTCAATGTGATCTGAGGCAGTTCACGCGTCAGACGCTCAGCCAGCGCTTCGGCCCAGAGTTGGTAACCCGCCGGCCCGGGATGGAAACCGTCCTCGGCCATCAAGGCAGCCGCACTGCCGGCACCCATCAGCTGCGGCATCGCCTGCAGTCCGCGGTCGCTTCGATCCTGCAACGCCGCTGCCAGCGAACGATTCAGCTGCGCGGCTTGCGCACCCAGCAACCAGCGCAAGGGCTGCGGCAGCAGCGGAAACAGGTGCATCGGCGGCACCGCGCTGTGCAGCGTGTAGCGCACGCCAGCGCGCTGGCGCCCCAGCGCATCGATGCGCGCCAGCAGATCCAGCCAGCGGCGCGCCGAGACCTGGCCCACCACATCGTTGACACCCAGCGCGGTCACCAGCAAGTCGGCCGGCGCCAGCTCGGCGGCCTGCAGGGCCTGCAGCGCATCCGCGCTGCTGTGCCCTGTCGTGGCCAGCAATTGCCAGTGCACCGAGCCGCCCAGTCGATCAGCCAGCGCCCGTGAGAGACACCCGGCCAGCGCCTCATCCTGATGCGCAGCACCGACGCCAGCGCCGGACGAATCACCGACGATCAGCAGCCGCAGCGCAGGCTCGCCCGCGCCCACAAGCCCGGCGCGTGCGCCAGCAGCCTCGGGCAGGCGCAGCGCGCGGCGCCGCACCTGGCGCCCCTGCCAGAGCAGCGCGGGCGCCAGCGCGATCTTGGCCGCGGTGAGCGGAAGGCTCAAGCTCAATCGAACTTGCTGAAGTCCGGCTGGCGCTTCTGGAAGAAGGCCTGGAAGGCTTCCATCGCCTCGGGCGAGCGCAGGCGGGCACCGAAGATTTCGGCCTCGACGCGGATGGTTTCCTGCAGCTGCTCGATGCTGTGGCGGCGCATCAGGCGCTTGCTCTCGCGCACCGCGCTGGGGGCCAGGTGGTTGAAGCGCTCGGCCACGCGGCGCGCCTGGTTCACCACCTCGCCAGCCGGCAGCACGGCGTTGGCGATGCCGCATTCCACCGCATCGGCGCCGGTGAAGGGGTCGCCCAGCAACAGCTTCTCGGCCGCCTTCACATGGCCCATCAGGCGCGGCACGACCAGGCTGGAGCCGAACTCCGGCACCAGGCCCAGGCCGACAAAAGGCATGGCCAGGCGCGCGTCGTCAGCCACATAAACGAAGTCGCAGTGCAGCAGCAGCGTGGTGCCGATGCCGATGGCCGCGCCGTTGACGGCGGCGATCACCGGCTTCTCGCAGCCCAGCAGGGCGCGCATGAACTGGAACACCGGCGCGTCCTCGTCGCGCGGCGGGCTGCCCATGAAGTCCTCGATGTCGTTGCCTGACGTGAAGATGCCCGGCTGGCCCTGGATCAGCACCGAGCGCACCGCCTTGTCGGTGTTGGCGGCAATCAGCGCATCGCACATGGCCTGGTACATCACCCGCGTCAGCGCGTTCTTCTTCTCGGGGCGGGCAATCTCAATGGTCATCACACCGTTGACGGTGGCGGTCTTGATCGTCATCGCTTGTCTCCTGATTCTGGATAGGTCGGCATCATGCCAGCCACTGCGGCACCTGCGGCCACAGGCTGGTCTGGAACTTGGAACGGAAGAAACCGAAATGGCCGATGCGCTTCTCGCCGACATCGCGCGGCGAGAAGTGCTTGATCAGCGGCTGCGCGCCGACGTAGAAGCTGTGCAGAGATTCGATGTTGCGGCGTGACATGAACTCGTCGTCGGTGAAGGCCAGCGACAGCATCGGCGCGTCGAAGGCCGCGTAATGCGCACGCAGCGCCGCACCGCCCTCGCCCATCATGTAGTCGGGCTGCAGGCACCAGCGGCGCCACTGCGCCATCACGCCACGCGGCAGATCGCCCACCTTGCGCAGGCGGCGCCCGGGGAAGTAGCCGAACAGCGGCAGCGCCAGCGGCACGACGACATACCAGAGCCACCACACATAACGCCGCAATGCAGTGGCGTTCTCGCGCCAGTAACCGCTGCCGCAACCGATGGTGATGGCGCGGCTGACGCGCTCACGGTTGGGCAGCAGCCCCAGGATCTGCCCGCCCAGGCTGTGGCCCAGCCAATGGATGGGACGCTGCTGGCCCGGCTCGCCGCCGAGGCGGCGCGACAGCTCGTCCAGCGCGGCCGCCGCGTCCAGCTCGGCCCAGGTGCGGATGTCCGCGTCCAGGCCCTTGAGCGACTGCTTCAACGCCGCCGGGCGCGAGGCCCCCATGCCGCGGTAGTCAAAGCTCAGCACCAGCCAGCCTTGCGCGGCCATCCAGTGCGCGAAGTCGGCATAGAAGCGTTGCTCCACGCCCATGGCCGGCGCGATCAGCAGGCCGGCCTTGGCCGTCAGCGGATCGCCATAGCAATGCCCATGCAGCTCGAAGCCATCACGGGCGTGAAACACCAGACTCATCGCAAGCTCCTGCGGCCGGACCGGCTGCGCTCAGCCCCGCTGGGGCGTCGGCAGTTGCTGCCAGTGATTGGCCAAATGCATCAGATGGGCGCGACGGAACTGCTCGCGCGTGAGTTCGCCATAGGCGAAGTGCGGCCGCAGCGGGCCGCTGTGGGCATCGAAGGCGTCCATCGCGTCGAGCAAACGCTGCGCCGCGGCCGGCAGGGCCTGTGCAGCATCCAGCGCTGGCGCGCCGGGAATCGGCTCATCCAGCGCATGGCTCATCGCGCCGCGCGCATCGAACAGCGCGAAGGCCGCGCTGCCCAGCGTGGCCTGGAACCAGGCCGGCTTGGGCTCGGGAAAGCCTTGCAGCGAGAACTCGATGCTCTGCGCCGCATGCTGCAGCATCTGCGCCAGGTTCCAGCGCGGATTGGCCAGAGCCGGCGCGCTGTCGCGCAAGGCCGCCACCGCCGAGCGGGCCGAGGCCCAGTCGGCGAAGGGTGCCGGCAGGCTGCCCTGGCAGCCTGCCAGGCCGACCGTGGCCGGCACGGCGGCCAGCAGCGCGCCGGAGCGAAGCAAGCGGCGGCGCTGCATCTTCATCTGAGCCTCTCGGTCAGAGACGCTCAATGATGCCGGCAGCGCCCTGGCCGGCGCCGACGCACATGGTCACCATGCCGTACTTGCCGCCGGTGCGGCGCAGGCCGTGGATCACCGAAGCAGCGCGGATGGCGCCGGTGGCGCCCAGCGGGTGGCCCAGGCGATCGCGCCGCCGTTCGGGTTCACCTTGCTGCGGTCCAGCACGATGCCCTTGCTGTCCAGATCGTTCAGCACGGCCAGCGACTGCGCGGCGAAAGCTTCGTTGAGCTCCACCCAGTCGAGGTCGGCAGCGGTGATGCCGGCCAGCTTCAGTGCGGCGGGAATGGCTTCGATCGGGCCGATGCCCATGATCTCGGGCGGCACGCCACGCACGGCGAAGGAGACAAAGCGGGCCAGCGGCGTCAGGCCGAAGCGCTTGACGGCAGCTTCCGAGGCCACGATCAGCGCGCCAGCGCCGTCCGAGGTCTGCGAGCTGTTGCCGGCGGTGACGCTGCCCTTGGCGGCGAACACCGGCTTGAGCTTGGCCAGGCCTTCAGCGGAAGTGTCCTTGCGCGGGCCTTCGTCGATGTCGACGATGCGCTTCTTCACGTTCACCGAGCCGTCAGCCAGATTGGGCGTGCGCTCGATCAGCTCGAAAGGCGTCATCTCGGCCTTGAAATGGCCGGCCTCGATGGCGGCCAGCGCACGGCGGTGGGATTCCAGCGCGAAGGCGTCCTGGTCTTCGCGGCTGACCTTCCACTGCGCTGCCACCTTCTCGGCGGTCAAGCCCATGCCGTAGGCCAGGCCGATGTTCTCGTCGCGCTCGAAGATTGCGGGCGGCAGGCTGGGCTTGTTGCCGCCCATGGGCACCATGGACATCGACTCGACGCCGCCGGCGATCATCACTTCCGACTCGCCGATGCGGATGCGGTCGGCCGCCATGGCCAGGGCGGTGATGCCCGAGGCGCAGTAACGGTTGACCGTCACGCCGCCCACTGTGTTCGGCAGGCCCGACAACACGGCCGAGACGCGGGCGATGTTCATGCCCTGCTCACCCTCGGGGAAGGAGCAGCCGATGATGGCGTCCTCGATCACCTTGGGGTCAAGACCCGGCACCTGGGCCAGCGCGGCCTGGATGGCGCGCGCCAGCATTTCGTCCGGACGCGTGTTCTTGTAGTAACCACGGCCCGACTTGCCGATGGGCAGGCGGGTGGCGGCGCAGATATAGGCTTCTTGAACTTGCTTGCTCATGATTGGGTTCCTTGTCGTCCGCGCGGCTTAGTTACGGACCGGCTTGCCGGTTTGCAGCATGCCCATGATTCGCTCTTGCGTTTTCGGGTGCTCCAGCAGCGAGCAGAAGTGCTTGCGCTCCAGCGACATCAGGTATTCCTCGTCGACCAGCGAGCCGGCTTCGACTTCGCCGCCGCAGACCACATCGGCGATCAGCGAGGCCAGGTGGTAGTCGTGGGCGCTGATGAAGCCGCCGTCACGCATATTGGCCAGCTGGCCCTTGATGGTGGCGATACCCGAGCGGCCGGCCACCGGGATCAGCGCCTTCAGCGGTGCGCGGTAGCCCGACTCGAACATGGCCTTGGCCTGGGCCGAGGCCACATACAGCAGCTCGTCCTTGTTCGGCACGATGATGTCGCTGTCCAGCAGGAAGCCGTTCTTCCTGGCTTCCAGCGCCGAGGTCGCGACCTTGGCGGTGGCCGCGGTCGTGAAGCCGTCCTTCAGGAAGGCGAAGATGTCGGCATCGGCATTGCCAGCCTTGGCCATCTCGGCCGCACGGCGGGCGATGTAAGCCAGGCCGCCGCCACCGGGGATCAGACCCACGCCGACTTCCACCAGACCCACATAGCTTTCCATGTGCGCGACACGGCGAGCGCAGTGCACCGCCAATTCGCAGCCGCCGCCCAGGGCCAGGCCGCGCATTGCGGCGACCACCGGCACATTGGCGTAGCGCAGGCGCAGCATCATGTCCTGCAGCTTCTTCTCTTCCGGAGCGATGCCCTTGGCGCCCTTGGTCATGAAGACCGGCATCAGCGCTTCCAGGTTGGCGCCGGCCGAGAACACATCGTCCGGCGACCAGATCACCAGGCCCTTGTAGCCGGCCTCGGCGATCTCGACCGCCTTCAGCAGGCCTTCGGTCACGGTGGGGCTGATCAGGTGCAGCTTGGCGGTGATGGAGGCGATCACAACTTCGCCGTCCAGCGTCCAGACGCGGATTTCTTCGTTCTTGAACAGCTCGGTGCCGGCCTTCAGCGGCTCGGCAGCGCCTTCGCCAACCAGGCTCTCCGGGAAGGCCTGGCGCTCATACACCGGCAGCTTGGCGCGCGGCTTGAACTTGCCTTCGGCCGCGCTCCAGGAGCCGGCCGCGCTGTGCACGCCACCGTTGTCGGCCACCGGGCCTTCGAACACCCAGGCGGGCAGCGCTGCGCTGGCCAGGGTCTTGCCGGCGGCGATATCTTCCTTCACCCACTCGGCCACCTGCTTCCAGCCAGCGGCTTGCCACAGCTCGAAGGGGCCTTGTTGCGAGCCGAAGCCCCAGCGCATCGCGAAATCGATCTCACGCGCGGTGTCGGCCACGGTGTCCAGATGCACAGCCACGTAGTGGAAGCTGTCGCGCAGGATGGACCACAGGAACTGCGCCTGCGGGTTGCTCGACTCGCGCAGCAGCTTGATGCGCTCGGCCGCGGGCTTCTTCAGCATGCGGGCGACGATCTCGTCGGCCTTCTTGCCGCCAGCGACGTACTCGCCGCTGGCGAAGTCCAGGCGCTGGATGTCCTTGCCGACCTTCTTGTAGAAGCCCGCGCCGGCCTTCTGGCCCAGCGCGCCCTTCTCGATCAGACCGGCCAGCACCTTGGGCGTGGCATAGGTGCTGTAGAAGGGATCGTCCTTCAGCGTGTCCTGCATGGTCTTGACGACGTGGGCCATGGTGTCCAGGCCCACCACGTCGGCGGTGCGGAAGGTGCCGCTGGACGCGCGGCCCAGCTTCTTGCCGGTCAGGTCGTCCACCACATCGCAGCTCAGGCCGAACTTCTCGGCCTCGATCATTGTGGCCATCATGCCGGCGATGCCGACGCGATTGGCGACGAAGTTGGGCGTGTCATTGGCGCGCACGACGCCCTTGCCGACCGCGGTGGTGACGAAGCTCTCCAGCTGGTCAATCACTTCCGGCTTGGTGGTCGGCGTGTTGATCAGCTCGACCAGGTACATATAGCGCGGCGGGTTGAAGAAATGGATGCCGCAAAAACGCGGCTTGATTTCTTCAGGCAGCACTTCGGAGAGCTTGGTGATGCTCAGGCCCGAGGTGTTGGAGGCGACGATGGCGTGCGGTGCGATGAAGGGAGCGATCTTGGTGTACAGATCCAGCTTCCAGTCCATGCGCTCGGCGATGGCCTCGATGATCAGGTCGCAGTCCTTCAGCAACTCAAGATGCTCTTCGTAGTTCGCCTGCTGGATCAGCGCGGCGTTCTCGGGCACGCCCAGCGGAGCGGGCTTGAGCTTCTTCAGGCCCTCGACCGCCTTGGTCACGATGCCGTTCTTCGGGCCTTCCTTGGCCGGCAGATCGAACAGCACCACCGGCACCTTGACGTTGACCAGATGGGCCGCGATCTGCGCGCCCATCACGCCCGCGCCGAGCACGGCGACTTTGCGAACTTGGAATCGACTCACTTGAGTTCTCCTAAAAATCTATACGGCGGGCCCGGCGGGCACCGCAACTCTCTGATCACTCGACGCGTTGCCAGACCTGGGTGCGGTAGAGGAAGCCGATGTAGCCGCGCATCTCCAGCTTCTTGCCGCCCTCGACCGGCTTGAGGCGGGTCTTGTAGGTCTTGCCGTTGTTCGGATCCAGGATCTCACCGCCCACCCAGTGCAGCTTGTCGTCGTTGTCCTGCTTGACGCCACGGATGATCTGCATGCCGATCACCGGCTTGTCCTTGCGGTCGTCCGCGCACTTGTCGCACTTGGAGTCCTGCTTGCCGGCGTCGAAGATCTTCTCGATCGTGCCGGTCAGCACACCGTTGTTCTCGGTGATGCGGACCAGCGACTTCTCGGTCTTGCCGTCGTCATCGATGGTCTTCCACAGACCGACCGGCGAGGATTGGGCAAAAGCGCCCTGGGCGAACAGGCACAGGGCTGCTGCGGCAAACAAGGTCTTCATGGTGTCTCCTGGGTATTGTGGTGAAGCGAACCTGCCCTCTTTGTGACAGGCCCGCGGACGGCAACAAGGATCAGAACAAGGCTTCGTCCATCTCCATCAACGGCTGCAGACCTGCACGCGCGGTGCGGATCAGCGAGGCCGTCTCAGGCAGCAGCTTCGCAAAATAGAAGCGTGCCGTCGAGAGCTTGGCGGTGTAGAAAGGATCGCCGCTGTCCTTCTTCTCAAGGGCGACCTTGGCCATGCGGGCCCAGAAGTAGGCATAGGTCATGTGGCCGACCACGCGCAGATAGTCCACCGCGGCAGCACCGACTTCGTCCGGGTTCTGGAAGGCCTTCATGCCGATCTCGGTGGTCAGCTTGGTGACCTTGTCGCCGATGTCGGCCAGCGGGTTGATGAACTCCTGCATCGCCTCGTTGGTGCCCTCTTCCTCGACGAAGGCGGCGATCTTCTTGCCGAACTTCTTCAGCGTGGCGCCGTTGTTGCCCAGGATCTTGCGGCCCAACAGGTCCAGCGACTGGATGGTGTTGGTGCCTTCATAGATCATGTTGATGCGCGAATCGCGCACGAACTGCTCCATGCCCCACTCGTGGATGAAGCCATGGCCGCCGAAGACCTGCATGCAGTGCGAGGTCGAGATCCACGCGTTGTCGGTGATGAAGGCCTTGATGATGGGCGTCAGCAGCGCCACTTCGGCGTCGCATTCCTTGCGCTCGTCTTCGTCATCCGAGGCCAGAGCCTTGTCCAGCTGCAGCGCCACATAGTGGCACAGCGCGCGGCCGCCTTCGGCGTAGGCACGGGCGGTCAGCAGCATCTTGCGCACGTCGGGGTGCACGATGATGGGGTCAGCCGGCTTGTCGAGCGCCTTGGGGCCGCTCAGGGCGCGCATCTGAATGCGGTCCTTGGCATAGGCCACGGCGTTCTGGTAGGCCACTTCGGTCAGGCCCAGCGACTGATTGCCCACGCCCAGACGGGCCGCGTTCATCATCACGAACATCGCGGCCAGGCCCTTGTTGGGCTGGCCGACCAGCGTGCCGACCGCGCCTTCCAGCACGATCTGTGCGGTGGCATTGCCGTGGATGCCCATCTTGTGCTCCAGGCCGCCGCAGTAGATGCCGTTGCGCGCGCCCAGCGAGCCGTCGGCATTCACCAGGAACTTCGGCACGATGAACAGCGAGATGCCCTTGGAACCCTCGGGCGCCTCCGGCAGGCGGGCCAGCACCAGGTGGACGATGTTGTCCGCCATATCGTGCTCGCCAGCCGAGATGAAGATCTTGGCGCCGGTGATCTTGTAGGTGCCGTCAGCCTGCGGCTCGGCCTTGGTGCGCAGCAGGCCCAGGTCGGTGCCGCAATGCGGCTCGGTCAGGCACATGGTGCCGGTCCACTCGCCGCTGGTCAGCTTGGGCAGGTAGGTGGCCTTCTGCTCGGGCGTGCCGTGGGCATGCAGGGCCTCGTAAGCGCCATGGCTCAGGCCGGGATACATGGTCCAGGCCTGGTTGGCCGAGTTCAGCATCTCGTAGAAGCACTGGTTCACCAGCACCGGCAGGCCCTGGCCGCCGTATTCCGGGTCGCAGCCCAGCGCCGGCCAGCCGCCTTCGACATACTGCTTGTAGGCTTCCTTGAAGCCCTTGGGCGTCTTGACCTCATGGGTGCTGCGGTCCAGCACGCAGCCCTCGGCATCGCCGGAGAGGTTCAGCGGCGTAAGCACCTCAGCGGCGAACTTGCCGCCTTCTTCCAGCACCGCATTGATCGTGTCGGCATCGATGTCCGCATGGACAGGCAGCATCTTCAGCTCGTCGACCGCATTGAGCACTTCGTGCATCACGAACTGCATGTCGCGCAAGGGAGGGGTGTACTGAGGCATGGAGAACTCCGGATTGGGATGAGGGTGATTCAGGTCCGCTTCTTGGGAGCGGTTGTTGCCGGCTTCTTCTTGGTCTCGGCATCGATGTGCTGACCGGCCGGCGTGATGACGGAATGGATGACGCGATCAAACCCAACCCCGGCTCGGCCGATGGCGCCGGGGATGCGCATGAAGCGCGCGTCGTGGTGCAGGGACAGGATCAGACCGTGCAATTCGAACAGGATCTGCTCGACATCGGCTTCCGGCGCCAGATGGCCGTTGTCTTTGGCCAGCACGATGGCCTTGCGCAGCGCCGCGTGCCAGGCCTTGACCATGGACACCAGGGCGTCGCGCACCGGGCCGGGCCGATCATCAAACTCGACCGCGCCGCTGATATAGATGCAGCCCGAGTCGATTTCAACCGACACGCGACGCACCCAGCGCTCATACAAGCCACGCAGGCGGGGCAGGCCGCGCGGCTCGCGGATGGCCGGGAAGAACACTTCTTCCTCGAACTTGGCGTGGTATTCGGTCACCACCGCGATCTGCAGTTCCTCACGCGAGCCGAAGTGGGCGAACACGCCCGACTTGCTCATCTTGGTGACATCGGCCAGCGCCCCGATGGAGAGCCCTTCCAGGCCCATGTGCGAAGCCAGTCCCAGCGCGGCGTCCAGGATCACCGCACGGGTGTGCTGGCCCTTTTGCAGCGAACGCGCCCCACGGCGCGGCGCGCTCGGGGTGCTGGGCTGGTCAATGGTGGAGGTGTCGCTCACGGCAAAGGCTTTGGGGAATCGATTCGGGCCGGATAATAAAACGAACGGTCGTGCTATTTTGCAGAAAGTGACGCTACCGCGCAAAAGAATGCCGATGCAATCTTTAGGGGAATGCGCCTAGTTCCGCACACTCGGGACCGGCACGCGTGGTGCATCCGCGTCGCCATGACAGGCCGATGACACGGTGGCGGCGCCGACACAGCCGGGCGCCCCAGCGCGCAAGACTTGAGCGCCTCCCGGCGAATGCAGTACTCTGGCGCCAGGAGGTCAATGCTGTGGATGTTCTTCAACTGGATATCTGTGGCCGGCCGCAGGCGTGGATCACCACCAAGGAAGCCGCGGTGATCTATGCCAGCGACGGCGTTGCCTGGACCCTGGGCCAACCCTGCCAGGTCTTGCGCGGCGGCATGCAGCGCCGCACCGGCCTACAGTCGCGCATTGAAGTGCACCCCATCATTGCGGTGCGCGGCGCCATTCCCAGCCGTGCCTGGCGCCAGGCTCCGGCACTCTCCAATCCCAAGCTGTTCGTGCGCGATCGCCATCTGTGCGCCTACTGCGGCCACCACTTCCATGCCGACGATCTGACGCGCGAGCACATCGTGCCCACCTCGCGCGGCGGCGCCGACAGCTGGATGAACTGCATCACCGCCTGCCGCAGCTGCAACGGCCGCAAAGGCAGCCGCATGCCCGAGGAGGCGCATATGAGCCTGCTCTACCTGCCCTATGTGCCCAGCCTGCACGAGGACATGATCCTGCGCGGTCGCCGCATCCTGGCCGACCAGATGGAGTTCCTGCTCGCCAGCGTGCCGCGCAACAGCCGCCTGCACGGCTGAGCACGGTGCACAAGTAAAGACTTGTTGCACCGCTGGCGGCTGCGGTCAACGCCGCGACAATGGAGCGCGTTGGCTATCAACCCGCCATCGGAGAACCAGACAATGAAGAAGTTCCTGCTTGCAGCCACCGTCAGCGCCCTTGCCCTGCTGGGCGGCTGCTCCACCACCAGTCCCGACACCATCCAGCGCGGCGACGCCCAGCGCCTCTCGCAAGTACAGGACGCCACCGTCCTGACGGTGCGCAGCGTCAAGGTGGACGGCTCACAGAGCGGCGTCGGTGCCGCGGCTGGCGGTGTGGTCGGCGCAATTGCCGGCTCCAGCGTGGGCGGCCGCCGCGAAGGTCAGGTGGTTGGCGTGCTCGGTGCCGTGGCCGGCGCGGTGGTCGGCAACGCGATCGAGCGCAGCACCACCGCTGAAGAGGCACTGGAAATCATCCTGCAGCTGCGCAACGGTGAGCGCCGCTCGGTCGTGCAGGCCAAGGGCAGCGAAGTCTTCAACCCGGGCGATGCCGTCATCCTGGTGACCACCGGCGGCAAGACCCGCGTCAGCCGCGCACCGGCCGTCCAGGCCCCCGCCAAGCCCTGAACGGACGAATCGCAAGGGCCTTGTCACCGGCAGCCCCCTTGCGTTTGAGCGTGGGCGCTACCATGTAGGGCCGGGAGCGTGCTTGTATGCGGCTCCCGGTTTCTTTCGCCCTGCTATCAGATCCGTCCGCGTGAACCCGCCCTTGCCTTCCACCTCTTCCCCTGCGTCGAACGACAGCCCGGCTGCGGTGCAGCGTGTTTCCAGCGCCCGCCTGCCGACCAAGTACGGCGAATTCGTCGTGCACGTCTACCAGGCACCGGGCAGCCACGAAGAGCATGTCGCCATCGTCAAGGGCGATGTGGCGCGTGAAGAGGTGCTGCTGCGCATGCACTCCGAATGCTTCACCGGCGATGTGCTGGGCTCGCTACGTTGCGACTGCGGCGAGCAGCTGGCGCTGGCGCTGCAGCGCATCGAGGCCGAAGGCGGCATCGTGATCTATCTGCGCGGCCACGAAGGCCGCGGCATCGGCCTGGGCCAGAAGTTGCGCGCCTATGTGCTGCAGGACAAGGGCATGGACACGGTCGAGGCCAATGTGGCGCTGGGCCTGCCCATCGATGGCCGGCGTTTCGACGCCGCAGCCGACATCCTGCGCGACCTCAAGGTCAGCTCCGTGCGCCTGATGAGCAACAACCCCTTCAAGCTGGCAGCGCTGCACGAACTGGGCATCGAGGTGGTGGCGCGTGAGGGCCACGAAGTCGAGTCCAACGAAGAAAGCGGCCGCTATCTGCGCACCAAGCGCGAAAAGCTCGGCCACCAGCTCGAACTGCTGCCCTGAGCGGCCCGGCGCGCCCGGAGCGCCCGACTACCAGCCGCGGCTCCAGCGCAAGCCCAAGAGCCAGTTGCGGCCCGGCGCGGGCTCGAAGAAGCGCCCATTGCCTTCGTTGACGATCACGCTGCCGACCACGCGCCGGTCGGCCAGGTTGTCCACCCGCGCCAGCAGCTCAAGCCGGCCTGCCGCACCCAACTCATGGCGCCAGCGCGCCCGCAGCGCGGCCAAGCCGAAGCCCGCGGCGAAGTCGGCATTGACATCATTGACCGGCATGCGCCCCTGGCCGCGGACTTCCAGGGCCAGCTCAAAGGCCGGCAGCGGCGTCCAGCCCAGCTCCGCATAGGCGCTGCGCGCCAGCGTGCCGGCGATGCGATTGCCGGCCGGCACCAGAAGAGTGGGTGTGGTGCAGGGCACGCCGGCACAGATCGCGAAGCTGTCGCGATAGCGCGCGTCCAGCCAGCTGGCCGAGAGCTGCGCCCGCCAGCCGGGTGCCGGGCTCAGGCCCAGCTCCAGCTCAAGCCCCTGCCGGCGCGTGCGGCCGACATTGCGGAAACTGGCGCGGCCGCCGCTATTGCTGGCCACGCCGATCTCGTTGGCGCTGTCGGCCTGGAACAGCGCCACATCCAGGCTCAGGCGCAGCGGCGCCCAGCGCCACTTGGCGCCCAGCTCCCACTGCTGGCTGGTCTGCGGCTGCAGCACGCTGTTGAAGCCAGGCTGGCCATCCGGCCGGTAAGCCAGTTCAGCCAGGCCAGGCGCCTCGAAACCGCGGCCCAGGCTGGCGTAGAGATTCAGCGTCTCGCTCGGCCGCCACTGCAGCGCCGCGACAGGATTGCGGTAGGCAAAGCGCAGGCTGCCGGAATCATCCGGATTGGCACCGACGATGTAGCGGTCCTCAGATCGAAAGCGCAGCGCGCCGCCGCGCAGGCCCGCGCTGGCCACCCAATCGGGCGCCAGCTCCAGCTCGGCCTGGGCATAGGCATCGCGGCTCTCCACCCGGTTGATTTCATCGCGGCGCAGGCGCCCGCTCACCCCCAGCAGCCGCGTGGCTGCCGGGCCGCTGAAGTTCTCGAAGCCGCGCCGGTCCTCGCGGCTCTGGTCCAGCGCCAGGCCGGTCACCAGCCGGGCCTGGCGCTCATCGGCCAGACGCCAGCGCCACAGCAGGCGGCCGTCCAGGCCCTGGTAGCTGCGGTCGAAGTCGATCACGCCGCCGGGCTGGCGCTCATTCGCCTGCGTCGCCACCGGAATCGATTGCCACTGCGTCACCGCGCGCTCGCCGCGATAGACGCTGAGCTGGCTCTCGGCCAGCGGCCCCGCCACTGCCGCCTCGAAGCGATGCCGCCAGCTGGCGCCGGCCTGCTGCTGGCGCGTCAGCTTGCGGGTGTTGAAGCGATCGGGCTCGCCCGGCTGCCGCTGCGGCAGCGCGATGCTGGCCGTCTGCTGCGGATCGGCCTGCCACTGCGCGCGCGTCAGGCCCAGCGGGTCCAGCGCCGGCTGGTCCAGGCTGTTCAACACCAGCAGCACGCGGTCCTGCGCCCCCTCCCAGCCCAGCCGCAGATTGGCCAGCTCGCGGCTGGCGCTGCTGTGCGGCCGGAAGCCGTCGATATCAAAACGCGAGACCTGCGCGCGCAGGCTGAAGCCGCTGTCCAGCGGCAAGGCCAGGCTCAGGCGCCCTTGCTGCAGGCCCGCGCTGCCGGCATCGACATCCAGCGCGATGCGCCGCTCGGTTGGTGCCGCGCTGTGCAGCAGGATGGCGCCGCCCGAGCTGTTGCCATAGAGCGCAGAGAACGGGCCGCGCAGCACCTCGATGCGCTGAGCGCCGGCCAGATCGAAATGCGAGACCTGACCCTGCCCGTCGGGGCCGCTGGCGGGGATGCCATCGGTATAGAGCCGCAGGCCGCGCACGCCGAAGCTGGCGCGCGCACCAAAGCCGCGCGAGCTGAGCTGCAGATCCTGCGCATAGTTGTGGCGCAGATTCACCACCAGGCCCGGCACCCGCGCCAACGCTTCAGACAGATTGAGCATGGCGCCTGCGCCCTGCAGCTCTGCCGCATCGACCACGCTGACGGCAAACGGCGTCTCGAACACCCGCTGCTCAGTGCCATTGGCCGTCAGCACCACGCGCTCCAGCTGCTGAGGTGAAGAGGGAGAGGTAGAAACAGTGCCCTGCGCCTGGGCCAGCACAGGGCCGCCGAAAGTCAGGCAGGTCAGCAGGATCGAGAGGGGACGGGCAACAGGCTGGCGGATCATGGCCCGCATTGGAGCAGCAAGCCGCGCGCCGTGCTGGAGCGGGGTCGTCGGCCATTGCGCTGCGATCATGCGTCCATCAGGCACAGGTGATATACAGACAGCCTCACTCGCCCGCCTCACCCCTGCCCACCCAAGCCCCTGACTCCAGCCATGAACCTGCGCCGCCGCCTTCTGACCGCCCTTCCGCTGCTTGGCAGCAGCGCCGCAGCTGTGGCGGCCACCACGGCCGCATCCAGCCCGAAGGCGGCCGCCGCCAAGGCCGAGCGCTTTCCGGGCGACCCGCCCGAGCACAAGCTGGTCTACCAGCTCAACCATGCGGATGCAGACTACATCGAGCACATCATGAATTCGGTGGGCGCGATGATCGGCAAGTACGCCGACAACATCAGCCTGGTGGTGGTGGTCTTCGGCCCCGGCATCCATCTGCTGGCCAAGGCGCCCAAGCGCCCGATCCCCGCCGCGCTGCGCGAACGCGCACGCAGCCAGGCGCGCGACTACGGTGTGAAGTTCATCGCCTGCGGCAACACCATGAAGACCGTCGGCTGGACCGACAAGGACATGGTGGACTTTGCCCGCATCGAGGAAGTTGGCGCGGCCGCGATGATGGAGCTGCAAGAACAGGGCTACGCCTACATCGCCTGGTAAGGCGGCGCGCCCGCCGGCCTGTTAGCACAGGGGCAAGAACGACCGACGTCGCGCGCCCGGGCCGGCCAGGCCCGGCGCCAATCAATCAGGCAAACAATCAGGCAATCAGGCCGTCACAGCGGCGCGCTCGCCGCCGAACTGCTCATACGCGTCCACCGCATGCGCGGCATACATCAGCGCGGGGCCGCCGCCCATATAGATGCACATGCCCAGCATCTCCTCGAACTCCTTGCGTGTGGCGCCCAGCTTGACCAGCGCCTCGGCGTGAAAGCCGATGCAAGGATCGCAGCGCGCCGCCACCGACAGCGCCATCGCGATCAGCTCCTTGCTCTTCTTGTCCAGCACGCCATCCTTGGTGGCCGCCTGCGCCAGCGCCGAAAAGCCACGCGTGGTGTCTGGAATGTCCGGGCGCAGCTTGGCCAGGGACGCCGAAACCTCGGCCGTGATCTCGCGGTAGTTCTTGCTCATTGATGAAGATGCTCCAGGGTTGCCACAGCTGCTGAGTCGAACGGACGCCGACAGGCTCTGCTCGGCCTCGACTCAGCAATGGCACTGAATATAAGCAATCAGTGAATAAACTATGGCGGCGCCGATTGCGATCGATTGATCCGGCTCAAATGCCTGCATCAGGTCTGAGAGTTCGATGTCCTACAGCGCCACGCTGCCCCTGCCCGGGGCGCAAATGTGCCGCCGAAAAGCAAGAAGCCAACCCCGAGGAGCTGGCTTGGCATTCGATGTGACTGGTAGGCCGTACAGGACTTGAACCTGTGACCAAAGGATTATGAGGTCGCCGAACGCTTGCAGTCGGTCGGGCTTGCTCTCTTCGAGATCTGCAAAAGTCCAAGCGGGCCATGGTGATCCGTCCCACACGCCACCCGTCGCGCAGTTGACCGCGCGCGCCTGGCTGGCGCTGAACGACCACCCAGGCCCTGAGAACTGACCCCGGGCGGACCCCAGTTGCTGGGGTCCGTCACCACCGAAAGCCAAACTGAGGCATAGGACCCCTTCATGCCCGGCCGCTTCAGCGCGACGCCAGACAGCAGATGAACGGACCCCAAGCAGACCCCAGGGCTCCGCTGTCACTTCTGGTCATTGCTGTGTCGCCCGATCTCGCGAGGCTTCGTTAGCTCGGTCTGCCGCTCACGGATCGTGCCGAACGCGAGACCGCTCGACTTCACCACCGGACAGGCGCCCCCACCTTCGAGAACCAACCACTGACCAGTCTTCGATGCGTTGCTCGCCACGTGCGGCATGACGGAATCATCCGCTCCGGCGCCGTTCTGACCCAATACTGCAGCCATTCCCACGTAGATCGCCGTACGTCTGAGGATCGGCCCACCCGCAAGCGACAGACGGCAGAAGCTATGTAGGCCGAGGGTCCAAAGGCAGCTTGTGCTGCCGAGCAGAGTCGGGCAAGGGCAGGTCGGCGATCGTCCAGTGCTGAATGCCGGCCCGCAGGGCTGCCGCGCGAACGTCGACGTCTGCCGAGATGATCGCCTTCGCACCACAGGCTTTTGCGATTGCGACGATCTGCCGATCAACCTTGACCTTCTGCCGATTGCCGTTGACCCCGTCCTTCTTCGCAGCTGCAGCATCCTTGCCGTTGGCTGCAGCACGGGAGGCACGACCGTAGGCGGCGGCGTCAAGCAAGGCGCATTCTGCGGCGGCCTTGCGATCGAACGGCGCAACTTCGATGTAGGCCTTGCGTTCAAGCTTGTCGAGGTATTCCAGGCCAGCCTGCTCAGCACCAGCGAGAAACTCGGCCAGCGCCGGCATGGGGATGACAACTTGGCCCTTTGCCTTGTCCATGCTGGCCACGAACTCATCGATCCGGGCGCGATCATCGTCGCTGAGGCTGGCATCCACCAAAGCCACCAAGAAGTTGGTGTCCACAGCGACCTTCTGTTGCGAGCCGAGCTTGATCAATGAATCCCCCTCAGCTCACGCCAGAAGTCGTCGGGACTGTCCGCAGTGCGCCAACCACTGTCCGGTACTGCAGCGAAGTCTCGGAACACCGTCGACAGCGACGTGTCCTCCAGGACTTCGAACGACTTCGCCGTGCACTTGTTCGTATCTGGGTGCCAGCCGTCTTCGCCGCGGACCCAGTGACCACGCACAGTGACGCGCACGCAACCGTTCCGGAAGTGCGCCAGGATGCAACGCGCCAAGCTCTCATCGCGCACCAAGACCTTCACGTCGTGGCCATCAAGGCCGCGCAAGTGAAGGTGCATGGTGTCGTCAGCACCAACTAGGCCGGTTACAACGCCATCCACAGTGCCCTCCTGCCAGACACGGATGACTTCTTCGTTTGCCGCCGGCACACCGCGGAAAAGGTGGATGACGTTGTCACTGGCATCGAGCAACTGCGCTTCTTTGATGCCGTCGACACCGAGCATCGCCTCCAGATCTGATGCGATCCGGGCCGGACGGCTGCCGGCCTCTGAGTGCACCAACTTCAATCGCACTTGAACGTGCTGTAGCCGCTCTTCGGGCACGAACGCTTTCAGACCCGTGCTTGCCTTCTTGATGCCCTTGAAGATGGGCTGGTTCTCTGTGCCAAGAAGCTCGGCGAACAGGCGCAAGTATTCCCCCAGCCGGTCCATCGGGACTCGGTCGGGGTTCCGCTTCAGCATGCGAAACATGAAGGACCAGCGAGGTTCAGCCATTTACGTCAGTCTAGGTCGAACTGCGGACGCCGCGCACCGGGGCACTACCAAGTGTGCGGTAGACGCGACGCCCCGTAATTGTTGCGTTACTGAACCAGTCATCGATTGCCACAGGTTGACTCCTCGGCACGCTGTTTGAGCAGCTTTGCCGGCACGATCAACGCTTTGCCCAACAGCCAGAGGCAAAAAAGGCATGCCAACACCAAAAGCCTGCGACTGTTTGCCACAGTAGTCCGAACCGCGCCGTCCTTGCGGACTCCAACCGGGCTCGGCACATGAACCTGAAGCGGTCGACCAGCCGGCTTTGCCATCGCACTGTCAACCCGAGTGGCTAACGAACACGTGCCTAGAAGATACTGGCAATGTTCGACAAGGGAGACACCAAGAAATGCAAGCCAGAGAAACTCAATTGCTCACGCTGCTAGCCGGCCAACTGCAGTTTGTAATCCCCATCTTTCAACGTGACTACAGTTGGACCGCGACCGAATGTGAACGCTTGGTTTCTGACGTTCTGACTGTCGCAGATGCGCCTGATGGAGCGATCCACTTCCTTGGTTCCGTCGTGTGGGTTGGCAGTGAACAGGGCGACGCCGTTCTGTCACAGCGACTTGTCATCGATGGTCAGCAGCGTTTGACGACATGCTTGCTGCTGGTGCTGGCGCTACGAGATCACCTGAGGCAGTCCGGAGCGGTGGTCGCACAGGGAGACTCACCTGATGCCCTTCAAAATCAGTACCTGGTGAACCCCTACGTGGATCGCTCTGAACTGAGATCGAAGTTGCAGCTACGTCGATTGGACAACGCCTGGTTGCAGCATCTGTTGCTCGACGCGCCGATGCCCGACGACAAGCAGAGTCAGGTTCCGCGGAATCTAGCCTACCTGCGGCAACTGCTTGAGGGCGAAGACGCCGCCAGGATCATCAAGGGTGTTAGGCGGCTGATGATCGTTTCGGTTTCCTTGTCTCCGGGCCAAGACAATCCGCAACTCATCTTCGAAAGCCTGAACTCAACGGGCATGCAACTGGCGCAAGCAGATTTGGTGCGCAACTACGTGCTGATGGGACACTCCGAGCAACTTCAAACCGACTGGTACTTGAAGTATTGGCAACCCCTTGAGGCCGCCTTTGGCATCCACTACCGCGCACTGTTTGACGGGTTCCTTCGCGATTTCTTGACCCTAGAGCTTCGGCCAGCCAAGCCGTTCAAGCTGGAGAATGTCTACGCCGAGTTCAAGCGCTGGTACCCGCCCTACATCAACCGCACTGAGAACCACGCACAAGCCATTGATCGCCTGCAGCGAATGGCGCGCTTCGGCCGCTACTTCTGCCGCTTCACAATTGGCCCCGACGAAACTCCAGCCATCGAGGAGCGGCTCGCGCGGTTGCGCCAGTTAGTAGATGTGGCGGCAACAGTGGTGATGGTTTTGTACGAGCGGCTGCACCATGACGGGACCCTGCAGCAGACTGAATTTTGCGAAGCAATCGACATTCTCGAAAGCTACGTCTTCCGGCGGTCAGCGCTGGGCGCCGAAACTCGCAGCGGAGGAACCATCTTTGCGAACCTAGCAACCAAGATCCGCACCGAAACTCCGCTGGCGAGCCTGAAAGCTCGTCTAGCAATGATGGGGCGCGGCAAGGAGTTTCCGAACGACGACGCCTTCATGGCTGCACTGACGACGAACGACATGTACCACCGTCGCACCGCGTTCTACATGCTGTCTCGACTGACCAATGCAGGCAAGGAAAAGGTATCGCTGACGGGTCTAACCATCGAGCATGTCTTGCCTCAGAAAGCTGATCTGTCTGAAGAGTGGCAACAAATGCTCGGGCCGGATTGGGCCGAGGTCCAGCGAGTCTGGCTGCATCGACTCGGCAACTTGACGTTGACGGCGTTCAACAGCGAGTTCCAGGCCAAACCATTTCTTCAGAAGCGCGACCGCGATCCCGGTGGGTACGCAAACAGTCCGGTTTGGCTCAACCGCAGCCTGGCCAAGCTGACAACTTGGGGGGCACCAGAAATTGAAAGCCGCGGCAAGGCATTGTCCGAAGCTGCCCTCAAGATATGGAAGCCACTGGCGGCGGACATCTCGGCCATCAAGGAAGCAGAGCTTGAAGACGCATTGATTGCGGCTGGCGGCAAGACCCGTGGCGACGTGCTCTGCCCAGAAGGTTTGCGCCCTTGGCTAGACCAACTGGCTGAGTTCACCGTCGCGCTTGGCGATGATGTGACGGAAGTACCAAGCCTAAGAACTTTGGTCTACCGCATGCCATCTTGGTTTGTCGAATTCTTGCCCCGTGCAAACTGGATCGATGTGCGACTTGCTTCTGATCCTGCTGAACTGGCAGCGATTGCCCCAGGAGTACTAGCATCTTCGTCGTGGGCCTGGATCGCAAACTCGGCAACACAAGGCACTGAAGGTTCGATCTTCAGCGTCAATTCTGAGGCGAAACTGCAAGAGGCATTCGCTCTCATTCGTAAGGCCTACGAACTTGCGAGCGACGGCGCCTAACACTGAGATGCCTACGAAATCCAAGAACCACAGAACGGCTCATGACAGAAACAGACCCCAAGGCTGCAATTGGCGACATCGTTACCGTGGTCGGATCCAGCCTTTTCCAACCGCTAGCTGACCTAATGGACAAACTCTTGGCCAAGCAGGAGCCGGCCCCATATCCCTCTGGCACGTCGAGCCTGGAGAACGGTTACTCGGTCGCAATTGTTGTCCTACTGAATGTCGCACTCGAGTCCTACGTCGCCCGGCTCAGGTTCTGTCGACAGGCCGAGGTCGAGAATGGAAAAACTGTCCCCGGTCAGTTAGGCATCCTCTTTCCCGACCTCCCAACCCTGGCGGAGCTTGAAGATGTCTACATGGTTGGCAAGATCGCCGCGCATAACCACATCTGGAATCTGGACGTCTCCAATGTCGACGTCAATGGCGCGCCAACGCTGATGAACCCAAAGGACCTTGGCATGGCTACCAAGAAGGACTACGAGCGGATCGTCGACATCGACTCCAGGAAGACGAAGCTACTTCGGCTTAACGCAAGCCCTACGGCCATCGACCGACACGACGTCAAGACTGTGTTTGACGTCATCTGGTCGACGCTCGAATTCATGCAAGCCAAGAACTACGGGCACACACCTTTGCATGCCCACCGGATCAAGTTCCGTGGCGAGTTTGCGAACTTCGGTGCCCTGAGGTCGCTCTTTCCATCTGCACCTGCAAAGCCTGAAACAGCCCGCACCGCCTGACTCGCAGAACGCTCTTGGCAGCTGACTAATGCTTCAGCGGGGAAGCCGCGAACCACGGCGCTATCCCCCACAGATGTACCGCTCAACGGACTTCTACAGTCCGATGAATGGCACCGATGCGCCGTAAGCAACGCTAACTCGTTGTCCAGCTTTGGTTTTATTGGTAGGCCGTACAGGACTTGAACCTGTGACCAAAGGATTATGAGAACTTCAAATTGGGATTTTTCGGGATTTTCTGG
Organism: Roseateles sp.; assembly: GCA_015657635.1. Classification (GTDB taxonomy): domain Bacteria; phylum Pseudomonadota; class Gammaproteobacteria; order Burkholderiales; family Burkholderiaceae_C; genus JACDQM01. The sequence continues at coordinate 28,382 of JACDQM010000167.1, read as the reverse complement.
GACGCGCATATCCTTATAAATCAATAGGTTACGTCTACCGCCGTTCCACGCAATCTCGTAGCATCCCCTCTAGAACTGGCACCAGACTGGCACCAGAAATTTGGGGGACAAAAATGAGCGGACTGGCACCAGCGACTTTGGCGCTGCCAAAACAGCTTCTGGCGCTGCCCGCCGGAGCCTTCATCACGATCGAGAAGTTGGAGCAAGGCGGGTCCTTGCAGGCGCGTAGATTGAGTACGGGCGCAGTCCAGCTTTACTGGCGTTACGCGAACGAGGGGCGCACGCACCGAGAGCCACTCGGCCCCTACGACCCCGTGTCGCCACCCAAGAAGCTGGAGCCGACTTCGCGTGGCTTGAGCATCGCAGCCGCCCGCGAACGGTGCCGCCAGCTATCGCTAAAGCATACAAAGCTCCACGGGGTCGGTGGCCTCAAGGAAGCCAAGGCCATTGAGCGCCGGCAGTATGTGGCTGACAAGGAGGCTGAGGCGACCCGAGCCACGCATTCGCTGGGCAAGCTGCTTGATGATTACGTCAAGCACCAGGCCACCCAGGGGCGAGTCAGCGCCCGCGAGGCGAAAAACCTCTTCGATCTGCATGTCGTGAAAGCCTGGCCGAAGTTGGCCCAGACCCCGGCAAGCGAAATCACCCAGGACCAAGTGATCGACATGCTGCGACGGCTGACTGAGCAGGGCAAAGGTCGCACGTCGAACAAGCTACGAGCCTACCTTCGGGCTGCGTTTCAGTGCGCCGTTGATGTACGCGTGACAGCGTCGATTCCGGTCGCATTCAAGGCCTATGCCGTACAGGCCAACCCGGCAGCTCAAACGCGCCGCGATGGACGCTTCGACGGTGCAGACAAGCGACCACTGAGCGCAGATGAGCTCCGAGCCTATTGGAAGCTGATCGAGAAGCTGCCGGGCTTGAGCGGTCGTTGCCTGCGCATGCACTTGCTCACCGGTGGGCAGCGCATCGAGCAACTCGTGCGACTGCACTGGGTGGACGTACGCGCGGACTCAATCACCATCCATGACACCAAGGGTCGCCCGGGGCGAGGCCCGCGGGCACACACAGTGCCAATCATTAAGGCGGCCCTGCGCGACCTCCAGGCATTCGAGCGCGTCGGCGACCATGTCTTCTCCACGACGAAGGGTGTCAAGCCAATCTCGGGCACAACCTTGTCAGGCTGGGCAGCGCAGGTTGTCGGTGATGCGATTGAAGGTTTTCAGCTCAAACGCGTTCGTTCCGGCGTGGAAACGCTGTTGGCTGCCAACCGCATCAGTCGAGAGATTCGCGGGCATGTGCAATCGCATGGACTCACTGGCATCCAAGCCCGGCACTACGACGGTCACGACTACATGCAGGAGAAGCGAGAGGCGCTCGACTTACTTCACCGCGAGTTGACTTCGGCTACAGCTAATTCAAAACCGACGGGCACGCGCATCTTGGGCTCACAGGACGGTGTGGGTGGGTAAGCCGACGAGATTACCCAGGCTCCAGTAGCGCAAACTCTCAGGCTCGGCGCCGTCCAGCGAACTCGCATTGATGGCGCCCCAGAAGAACGTCGTCGATCAGGCTGGAATCGCGTTGAAGACGCGCAAGTGTCAGTTGGATACGTCGTCCGCTTTACCCTGAAATGGGTGACTGCAATGGGCTGAGATACGCGGATCGCAGACTCGTTGCCACTGACGGCGCCCACATGCACGAGTAACTGCCAATGCACTTGGCTCTCATGTCAACATTCACTCGCACGATCGACTCATTGCACCAGCAAGTTGCCACGGCGTGCACATCCCCGAAACATGTGTAGCACTGGTGCTGGCCTGGTTTCAATCAAAGGCAGGACTGTAGGCGGAACCCAATAAACTCACCGAACCTTAGTCGTGAGCGCACACCATGTTGAAAACAGCCTCGCAGCCCCCGATCAAGAAACCCAGCCGCAAGGCCCTGCAACGCGCCGTGGCCAGTTCTACTGCTGTTGAAACGGGCCGCAGCGTAGCGCTACTAGAGCAAAGCTTGAGGCAAGCACCTGCCCAGCGTTTCGCCTACATCAAATTGGCCCGCTGAACTCATCAGAGCGCTCCTAGCCATCCTTGCCAGCATCGCCCGCAACCATCGCCTCAACGACGAGGCCAGCCATTGGGCGACAGTTCCCCCCGAACACCCGGCATGAATCGCCCCAATGTAGGCCGGTCTGCGTGGCTCCCAGTTGCTGTAGTCCAGCAACTCACGTCCAGCCTGAACCGCCATCACGTCGGCCAGCAAGCGCGATAGGGTCCCATTGCCTTCTCGGAACGGGTGAATCACGCCCAGCTCTGCGTGGGTCACGGCAATGGCGTGAACGAGTTCCCCGTTAGCCAGACTGCTGCAGGGCGCAAATTGCGCCAGGCACTGCGGCTCAAAGTCGCGCAGCAAGCCAGGTAGCAAAGCTGCAGTCGCAAACTGGACGCCGCCCCTGCCAAGATTCACTCAACACACTTGCCTTGCCAGGGCTTAGGCATTGCCCAGTCACAGTCGGTGCCAATGCTCCAAGTCATCCATTGGCCCGGGATGTGGAAGAGCGAACAAGCGGTGGAACTGGCAATGCTGCAATGGGTGCCTGGCCCAATCATCATCGGCACGTGAGAGCGCTTGGCTAAGTCCCGCCTGCCGAGTTCGAAGCCAATCCCATTTGCCAACGCGCTTGTCAATTCGCGACCGTACGACTTCTGGGCGTCAGTTCACCCTCCGGGGCGATTCAATTCTTGGAGCGATTCGGGGTAGATCCCCGGAGCAAATCGTCCAACATGAAGATGCTCATACCGGAATCAAGTCCGGTGCTTCGTCAACGAATAGCAACGTGCCTGCGCCCTGAACCTCGAAGATGTCCACGCGCTCGATAGAGGGAAGGACTGCTTGCGCCTGGGCGAAGGCCCAGCGGGCTAGCGACTCTGTGTCGCAGTCCAAAAGGTCCTCGCGCTGGTGCAGCGGTTGGTGATCCAGTGCTTTGAAGACCGGATCGAACAAAGTCTTCACGTCGCCAAAGTCGATCGTCCACCCCATGACCTCGTCTATCGGTGCCTTCAAGTGCAGGCGCAGGTCGAAGGTGTGGCCATGCAACGCGCGCAAGGGATGGCCTTCAGGGGCGCGCTTTAACTGCACCGCGCTGTCCAGGGTCATCTCTTTCCAGATGCGGTAATCCGTTCCGTTGAAGTTGGCACCGCAAGAGCCTGTTTCATAGACGGTGACCGAACTCAGCGCAGGCAACACCCCTCTAAGTCGACGCCACAACCAGGCAGAGATGACTTCGCTGGTGGGGTTCTCCAAGCCAGGGATCGTGTTCAGGCACTCGTAGTTCAACTGCATGTGGAACGGCGCCCAAATCTCGTCCAGGTGGTCGTAGTCGATGCTCAGATCCCTTCCGCCCAACTCTTGGTTGGCGTGAACGATCACCTCGAACGAGTGCCCGTGCATCCGACCGCATTTGTGCCCCATCGGCACGTTCGGCAGTTGGTGTGCTGCCTGAAACCGGTACCGCCGCCACACGTGCGCTTGCCCCTGAGCGTCAAGGTCAACACCTGTGCCCAAGGTGCTCTTCACGCCCACCTGCTGCAGGCTGACCAGGGGGTGCCGCTCAGCGAACTTGTCGCGAATCCAGCGGGCCAAGTTCTCGTCGGTGGGTTGCAGCATCAGGGCATTGAGGTCCCTGTAGTCCAACTCACTCACGATGGCCTTTAGTTGCTCATTCAAAGTCCAAGCCGCACTGCCCTCGAAATCCTGCCAGTTCGCACTGTCTGTGGCGCGCACTGTGGCGAGGAAACTGTGGCCGTGAAGGTTGCGACTACGGTGACCCATCGGCAGAGACGAGACCTGCCGGGCTGCTTCAAAGGGGGCGGCGGCGGTCGTGAGGCAATGAGGCTTCATTGGTGATCTCGATTACTGCTGTCGTAGAATTCGGCATTGTCTTGCAGTTATTTAAAACTTGCACTAACTTTGGTCGAAAATACTGCGAACCATGTCTGCCCTTGTCATCACCAATTGCACTGCTCGCAAGGCGAAGGCCGATGAGGTGCCCAACTTACCTGAGGGCGATTGGTCGTCCCTGAGTGGGGCCGTGAAGTCATGGGTGGCACAAGTGGAGCAAGTCCCAGCCATTCGCCCAGCACACGCCCTGTACCAAGGCCGCTCGGTGAAGGAGGCCGTTGCTGCGGCACAAGAACTGCAGGCCCGCTTGGTGTTCGTGTCCGCCGGATTGGGCGCCGTGCCAGCGAACGCGCCCATCCCCTCCTACAACCTCACGCTTCACGGCGGATTGTCTGCCATCGGCCCGCACCTCCAAAGGCTGGGTGTCGCGCCGTCGGCTTGGTGGGAGGCACTCACGCAGGCGTTCAGTCGGCCTTTGCAGTCCCACTGGAACTCTACCCACACCCGAGCCATCTACCTTGCCATCCCGTCCACCTATTTGGCACTGATCGCCGACGAGTTGGCGGCCTTGGCCGCGTCGCCTATGGCTGAGCGAACTTGGGTGTTCACCTCGGCGCCCGGTCGAGCGCTGCTGCCCGCCCGACTGACTTCACGCGCTTTACCCTACGACGCCCGACTAGAAGTCGTCGGGCCGGCCGGCACGCAGTCCGACTTCCCGCAGCGCGCACTTCGCCACTTCTTGGACCTGCGATTGCCCAGCACTGTTTCCGCAGACACAGCACGCTTGGCGGTGGAGCACTCACTCGCATCTGTCACGGCTCACTACAGCGCCAAACGCCGTTCGCTCACGGACGATGAGTTGATCTGTCAACTGCGTGAGAGCTGGGAAGCACAGTTTGGCCAGTCGACGCGGCTGTTGGCTCATCTACGCCGAGACCTTGGCATAGCTTGCGAGCAAGGTCGTTTCCGCCGGTTGTGGCAAACCGTCCGTCAGGACTTCGATCCATCGAGAGGCCGTTCATGAAAGCTAGCAAGCCTGAGCCTATCGTGGTTCGAGCCCTGCGCACGGTGCAAGGCGCTGGCCTCGACGTGTTTGCCTTTTTCATCAGAGGGGCAGACATCGTGCGGGTGGCCGACATCAGTCGCATCGAACGTGACGGGGCCGACGAACTCAAGGGCTTCCAGCGTCCTGAGATCCGCAACCACGTTCGCGGCATCGTGGAATACTTGAACCAAGGCGCGGTACTGTTCCCCAACGCCATCATCTTGGCCATGTCGCCCGAGGTAAAGTTCACTGCCTCCCGCGGCCCCAGCCCCAAGGGTGATGAAGGCATCGCCACCGCCGGCACCCTAACTATGCCCGTGCGGCCCCAGGGCGAGTGCGTGGCCTGGATCGTCGACGGCCAACAGCGCTCCTTGGCGTTGGCCCAGGCCCAGAACCGCGACATCCCCGTACCCGTGGTCGGCTTCGTTTCCGACAGCCTTGAGATCCAGCGCGAGCAGTTCATCTTGGTCAACAAGGCCAAGCCCCTGCCCACTCGCCTGATCAACGAACTGCTGCCCGAAACCAGTGGAATCACCTTGCCGCGAGAACTGTCTGCGCGTCGCGTGCCGTCCGAACTCTGCGGCCTGCTCAACCGCGACCCCAACTCGCCGTTCCACAAACTGATCAAGCGCCCGTCGGACAGGGGTGTCGCCAAAGGCGTCATTACCGACACCGCTGTGATCAGCATGATCCGCAACAGCATGAACAACCCCTTGGGGGCCTTGGCACCCTACAAGGCCACACACCGGGACCCGGCCAACCTGGAGGCTATGTATCGTGTGCTGTGCACCTTCTGGACGGCCGTGAAAGCCGTCTTCCCCGAGGCATGGGGCAAAGACTCGCGCCACAGTCGCCTCATGCACTCGGCCGGCATCGAGGCCATGGGCGTGCTCATGGACCGCATCTTTGCCAAGTTTTCCTTGGGCGACGAAGACCTCAAGACCGTCCAGAAGGAGATTGAGCGCGTAGCCCCGCACTGCCGCTGGACCAAGGGCACTTGGGACTCGATCGGCGTCGCCTGGAATGAAATTCAAAGCACCCCCCGAGACATCAAACGCCTGCAAGACGCGTTGGTGCGCGCCTACACCGCAGGTAATCGCCAATGAAGTTCCTTTATTCCGATACCCAAGACTTCGTCGACCCCGACTTCGACTTCGTTGGCGAGAAATTCTCTGCCGGCCGCGAGAAGGACCATACCGACGCCTATGCGCACGAGTTGATGTCCGAGCCACCGTACGACGGGTTGCTCGTTGCCATGAGTGCCGTGCGCCAAGCCGAGGGTGTGGCCAAGTCCAAGGTACGTTACACAACGGCGCAAGAACAGCGATTCTTGCGCGACGGAGCCCGCCGGTACTTGCGATTCGGCGGCCCACGCTTTAAAGACCTCATGCTAATGGGCGACTGCGGGGCCTTCGCCTACGTCGGGTTGCCACGCCCTGCATTCACGCCGCAAGAGGTCTTCGACTTCTACGACGAGGCGGGCTTCACGCACGGCGTCTCGCCCGACCACATCATCTTCGAGTGCGACCTCAGCAATCCCAAGGTACCCCGGGCTCCTGAGGGCCTGCCGCCAGAGGAAGTGGCGCATTACGTGGCACGCGTGAAAGACCGGTACGAGATCACGCTCGACAATGCCCGTCGCTTCTTGCAGATCGTTCGCGACAACGATCATCCGTTCGAGCCCATGGGCCCGGTTCAAGGCTGGTCGCCAGCCAGCATGGCCCAGGCGGCTCAAACACTGGAGGGCATGGGCTATCGGTACCTCGCTATTGGGGGATTGGTGCCGCTCAAGGTGCCGGCAATCAAAGCGGTTCTGCACGCCATCCGAGCCAAGATCAAGCCCGAAACCCACATCCACCTCTTAGGCTTTGCCAAGGCCGAATCCATCGACGAGTTCACCGGTTTCGGCATCACCAGCTTCGACTCCACTTCACCGCTCATCCGCGCTTTCAAAGACGCCAAGGCCAACTACTACCTTGAGAAGCCCGAAGGGCGCTTGGAGTATTTCACCGCTATCCGCGTGCCCCAGACCCTGGGCAGTGCGCGTCTGATGCGCGGCGTCAAAGACGGCATTTACAAGCCCGAATCATTGGCCAAGTTTGAATCCCAAGCCCTTAAGGCGCTGCGAGCTTTTGACGCAGGCGAGGCGAGCGCCGAAGCGGCCAGGACTGCAGTCATGGCGTATCACAACGAGATTGAAGCACCGCTCTACAGCGACGGCGCCAGGTGCGACAAGAAACTCGCAGAGATCGACAAGGCGCTCCGGGAAACCCTTGAAGCCGCCCCCTGGAAGCGCTGCAACTGCGACATCTGCCGCGATATAGGCATCGAGGTCATGGTCTTTCGATCAAACAACCACAACCGCCGCCGCGGCTTCCACAACCTCGGCGTCTACCACCGCCACGTGCAGCGCACACTTCGCGACACCCCATGACCACCTACCGCTTCAAAGCCATTCGCGCGCACCAAGCGCCCGGGCATGACGTCTTCGTCTTCGCCGCCAATCCGCACGACGTGCTGGCCTTCTCCGAGATCGAGCGCGTCTCGCGTCAAGACGACGGTAAGTTGAACGGCTTCCAGCGCCACCAGATCGGTTCGCACATCAAAGACATCCGCGACTACCTCGCGCGCGAAGACGCCGTGCTGCCCAACGCCGTCATCGTTGCTTTCATCGATGGCGTGCGTATCGCAAGCGAATCGGAAGGCGTCCTCGACATCGAGGTCGACGCAACCAATGGCCAAAAGCCAGGATTTGTCGTAGACGGCCAGCAGCGCCTTACGGCCCTTTCGGGCCTAGAGAAGAGCAGTTTCCAAGTGTTCGTCTCTGCCCTGGTATGCAAGGACTACAACGAGCTGCGCCAGCAGTTCGTACTCATTAACAACACGCGCCCACTTCCCAAAACCCTAATCTACGAGTTGCTGCCAGAGGTTGAGGGGTTGCCCGAGCGCTTCACCAAGCGCAAATTCTCTGCCCGCATCGTGGACCGCCTCAACTTTTCTGCCAACTCTTCGCTACACCGGCAGATCCGTCAGCACACCAACACCCTGGGTGTACTCAGTGACGTGGCCATGCAGAAGTTGGTCATGAACTCAGCGTCCGACGGCGCGTTGCGAGACTTCATCCAGTACGAAAACCGCGAAGACCAAGCCTACCAACTCGTCAGCGAGTTCTTCGCAGCGGTGGAGGACGTGTTCGGCCCAGAGTGGGAGGGCATGACGCCGCGCCAGTCGCGCTTGGTGCACGGCGCCGGTTTGGTGGCCATGGGTTTCGTCATGGACCACCTCTACTACGCCGAGGGCGCCAGTCACCGCTCGCAGTTCAAGCCGGGTCTCGAGGCCCTCAAGCCCTACACAGCCTGGACCAGCGGCCAGTGGCAATTCACCGAGTCCGACGTGCGCCCCTGGAACGGCATCCAGAATACGCCAAGCGACATCGACGCACTCACCCGTTACCTGGTTGCTGCCGTCAAGAAGGCGCTGCGCAAGGCACGCCGCGCAGCCAATGAGTAAGCCTACCCCGCAGGGAGCCCCCATGCACAAACGCGCGCTAGTGCTTTTTTCCGGCGGTCAAGACTCCACCACCTGCTTGGCCTGGGCCCTTGACCGGTACGAGCATGTCGAAACCATCGGCTTCGACTACGGCCAGCGCCACGCGGTGGAGTTGGAGTGCCGGCAAGTCATCTTGAAGCGCCTGCGTGCCGACTTCCCCCAGTGGGCGCCCAAACTGGGCGACGACCATCTGCTCGACCTGAAGCAACTCGGCCAAATCAGCGCCACAGCCCTGACCGACGAGCGCGCCATCGCCTTCGAGAAAAACGGTCTGCCCAACACCTTCGTGCCAGGGCGCAACCTACTGTTCTTCACCTACGCCGCTGCGGTGGCCTACCGGCGAGGGTTGCAGGTGTTGGTGGGGGGGATGTGCGAAACCGATTACTCGGGCTACCCGGATTGTCGAGACGACACCCTTAAGGCCTTGCAGGTGACCTTGAGTTTGGGACTCGATGCCCGACTAGTCATCGAAACACCATTGATGTGGCTAGACAAGACTCAGACGTGGCGACTCGCAGAAGACCTAGGTGGTACTTGTCTGGTGAGTCTGGTGCAGCAAGAAACTCACACTTGCTACCAAGGCGATCGGACAACCAGGCACCAATGGGGGTTTGGCTGCGGCGTGTGCCCGGCGTGCGAACTGCGAAAGAACGGCTATCAAAGATACGCCGTCTGACAACCCGCAACTCATTGCAATAGGACACCCAGTTCAAGGCCCAAAACAGGCGGTCAACTGGGACTCTTTTTAGCGCCACTGCCATCCTTGACCGAGGCGGCATATTTCTCCATTTCATTTGCTGCCAATCAGCCTTCGCCTGAGTCGTCATTGCACCCCTTTCTGCTAATTTGGCCCTTACCCTTGCTTCTACTCCTTGCAGTCGTTTAGCCAACTCCAGTTGTTGCCGTAAGGGACCTTGTTGGTGCGTATGGCCTTTGCGATCTGCTCTGCCAAACTGCCAACGCTGTGCTCTGGCTACTACATGCAGATACGCAGAAACTGCTGCAGCGAAGATGTATAAGCGCCTCTCCACCGGGGCCGAACAAAGCACTGGACATCGGCATGCGACGAGAATCTGAGAACGGATCCCAGCACTCAACGATTGCCATCGGCTTTCAGACTCAGAACCGCTCCTGTCCCTGCTCGCGAAACGCATCCAGCAATATCTCACTTGACCGCTCAGACGCCTGGACGTAAGCGCGACCGAGCATGTCAACAAACGCTTCCATCGTCTCTTGGTTAGTCAATAACTCTGCAGGACTCTTCCCTGAGTCCAAAGCGGTCTCTTGCATTGCAGACTCGGCCCGAACAAGACTCCTTGCCATTTTTGTGCAGGCAAGTTTGAGCGCCGACGAGTGCATTGCACCGAGTAGACGGTCTAGCGTAGCCAAGAAGCCTGGGGCAATGCCAGTGACCGCTGCGCCACCCGAATACGGCTCGGGGAGTTCAACGTCCGCCGCGATTGAGATGAATCGAACTACCCCGAGTTGTTCGAACGGCAACGAATAGATAGCTACTGGCGAATCACCGAGCATTTCACCAGTTAGTTGGAAGTCCGGCGGCAACCGCAATAGCGTTCCGCTCTCTTGCGCAACGAACAAGGGGTCGCCGTCGAGTTCCAACACGAAGGGTGGCATCCCCTGCTTTAGTGGAGATTGGCTAATTTTCTGTACCAAGTCCAACACGCCGTCACCAAGAGCGTCCAATATCAACTCTTGCGCCAGGTCGAAAGCGGCAACACGGTCGCGCATAGCCTGTTCGAGCATCCTGCTCCTCCACAATTAGCGTCTACCAAACTGCCTGGCAGTTTCAGGGCGCGTCAAACCAGCACTACGCCACCACAAGACTAAGCCCTCGGGGCGTCATGACTGGACCTCGAACCAACGCGCGGCACAGTCTGGTGCGAGCGCAAAGACGTGTATCGGTGCAGTCGCACAAGGCGTTAGCAGTTTACGGGTTGTGCCGTCCTTGGAGGAACTCGACTGCCGCGGCCACTAGACTAGTAGTGCCTACGCCGCGGGCCATGACCAGGTTCTCTTTCTGAGTGCTGGCCTTTACGCAGTAGAAGGCCGCATGTTTGCTGCAGCGCCAGGCAAAGACGAACACATTGGCTTTGTGAGCCAATGCCTTGAGGCGATCGGTACAGACTTGATCCGCGTTGGTATCAATAACCCAGTGAGGGCGCAGCGACTTCAAGACATCTACGGCGCGGCGTGTTGCCGCTTCATCGAGGCTGTAGATCGCGACGCGGTACGGCGTCTCGTCGGGCACGCCGCTCCCCTCGTCGGAACATTGAGCGGCCTCAGGCAACTCAGGCGGTTCGAGTTGGGCCTCCTTGGCCAGCTGGCGCAGTTGATAGGTCTGGAGGAGATCGAGTCTGGAACTGAACTCCTGACAGGCCTGGATGACCTGAGTCAGCAACCTCAGGCGCGCGTCGGTGTCGCGGACCCGTCGCTGGGACAGAGAGTCGCAGACGTCGAGCGCCCAGCCCAGTGCCATTGGGGATCGGATGGCCTCGAAGACCTTGGACACGGTGTCAACCGCCTGTCGATAAGACGAGTCGTCACCGCTGTCGACGATGGCCACGAGGATCTGATGGATCAACTCCTGATCCGTTCGCTGAAATACATCGCGCGCCCGAAGTGCCTCAAGCATCTCGAGATAGACCGGCACCAGCAGTCGGGAGGGATCGATGCGCTCGATGAACAACTCGTGCCATAGCGGGTAAAGCCGCTCAAATAGCGCAGGATCGTCGACGGCAAGGTGCACGAGGCAGTCGACAGCTGATTGAACCAATCCTTCGCGTGCCAGCAGTGCGGCCGGATCGATCGAACGAACAAACTCGGCCCAGCGTTCGACGTACCGCTCTTCCGGCTCCTCGGGCCAACGCGCAAACGGAAAAGTCTGCGCCGACGGTTCGGCGGGCGCTCGGAAACTGCCTCGAAGGTTCGCAAGGCGCGTGGCCGCTGCTGACTCGACAAGCAGTCGGATAGACCCCTCCGACGCCTCCAATCGAGACAGAACGGCAGAGACCTTGGCTGGGTCCGCCAACTCTCGCGCGCAAGCGATGAGCCCTCGCAGCACGTCAACGCCATCCGGCAGGTCCCAATACAAGTCCCAGGCGCGATCGAACTGATCGTTGTCTAAAGCAGCTTTGGCAACTTCAATGGATGCGGACCTGGGGGACCGTGCGCATCTTGCGCGCACCAGTGCGTCAACCGCTCCAAAGGCACCTGCAGGAAGCTCCTGAAGGATCCGATCACAGACGGCCCATTGAGGCTCGCTCTGAAGAAGTTCCTGAAGAACAAAGGCCTTTAGAACAGCTGGTCGACGGGAGGTGCGGCGAGTCTTGAAGAGCGGCTGTGCCGGAGTCGCAATCTCGGCTTGAAACTGCTCAAGGAGGGGCTCGAGCGTAGGGCCTCTCTCGAAGGCCTGTGCATGTGTGCGGTACAGCGCCTCCATCACATCACCGTAGGTCTCGGGTGGCAACTGGAGGTTGGTCAACCGGGACAGCAGAGGGTTTTGAGCGATCGCCTCCCAGCGCTCAAAGGCGGCGTTCAGACGGATCTCGAGATACAAGCGGTTCTCCGCCGAGACTCCGAACCGCTCGCGCATCGCCGCTATGGCAGCCTGCGCTGCCACCTCGTTCCGCGCTAACAATGCCCGATCGAACGACGCTCGAAGCTGGTGAAACGTACTCGGCACATAGGACGGTGAACGAGGGCGGCGGCTAAGCACGTCCTCGTAGAGGCGCCACTGGTTCAACAGTCGGTTATTGCTGCGCAGATCTGGCGAATCCAGGCGCAGCGAGAACCAGCCTGCCGCTTCGATCAGAGGCAACGCGTGTTGATCCGCGGCATCCGGAAGTCGACTTTGTGCCTTTCCTCGGCGTAGCTCGGTCCGATGAAGGCACGCACTTCATCCTGGAGTGCCGCAGCATCTGCGTCGAACTGGCGCAGAAAACCAAGCAGTCGGTCCAGTGGCGGAAGCCCTGAAGGGCAGGAGCACGCCTCGGTCGATAGCGCCAGATGCATGGCGCTTTAGGCATGCCTGCAGCGCACTCTGCGCTTGCGGGTCGTCATTGAAATCCGACGGGGCGCATTGATTCGGCAACTGAAAGAATCCGGCCTGGAGCGCCGCAGCTCGTTGGCGCTGAACCTCAGTATCAGGGTTGTTCATATAGATCAAAGTGCACCCGAGCTTCAGCGATGTGCGCGAGATTGAATGAAACCGTCACGGCTTCTTCGTTAAGCGCCACACCGCTCTCGGTGAGGTTCATGGAGCCATCGATAAGGACCCGATCGGTCAAGACACCCTTGGTGTGCAGCAGTCCGTTGCTGTCTGTCCAGCGCAGTTGATCAAGTAGTCCGGCATCGCCAAGGGCCTCTTGGATGCGACGCTTGAATGCCTTGTTGTGCTCGTCCGGGCGGGTGTGGATATGGAGCGAGGTGCCGTTGGCAGCGATGGCGACCAGCACCTCGGCAAGACGAATCTCGCGCTTCGCCCACTCCGGGTTGAGGGTCGCGTACTGGCCGATCTGACTGTCGAAGATGACGATGTTGCTGATCCAGGGAGCAACGATGAACACCTCCCTGCTGGGAGCCAGCAACTCCTGCGCAAACACCATCGTCAACACCTCCCTCACAGCATGCTGAGATGTAACCGCGCCTTTGTAGATCTTGCGAGTGCCACTCATGCCGTGGCCTCCAATTCGAAGTGGAGGGCCACGACCCCCAATGCGCGGACCACTGACGTCAGTCGAGGAAACACATTCAGGTACTCAAGTTGAATTGGCACCGTAGCTGCCAAGGAGATAACCCGCTGGATTTGTTCAGGGTCTGGGACCGCAGAAACGATCGCTTGCCCAGTTATCCTGAGTTGCTGGTGCAGTTGCTCCTGTAGGTCAGGGGCATCGGCCGCCAAGGGTTGCTGGGGTTGAGACAGCCAGGACGCCAGCAAAAGACGGTCCGTGTTCATGGGCGTTTCAGCGAACCGCTCCGTGAGCGGCAGGGAATGAGCGCGCAACCCGTGGCCCCTAGCCCAGAGTACTCCCAGCAGCATGCTGAAGCGCCACGGGACAACATGATTGGCAGGTAGTTGAAAGTCAGCCGCTGCGAATGCTGCATCGATTCGAGGATCGTGGCTGAAGACAGCGCACATCACTCGCGCATCGACTTCCACGCCCAATCGCTCCTCAAGGGCATCCCAGTCTTTCAGCAACTCTGCAAGTAGTTGGTCTAGATCCTGCGGGCTGTTCGGACGAAGCAATCGATTGCTGATCGCCGAGACATAACCGTGAAATACCGAATGACCTTGTGATACGAGGAACTGTCGCAGCGCCAATAGGCTCGCCTGCGCTTCACTTGTCGACGAAGCTGCGCGGACTGCCTGGGTAGCATCGATCCAGGCCTGATCGGGAGCTTGTCCTCCAATCCGTTGGAGGTAGTCCCGAAGTTGGATGTCGATTTGCTCGAACTCCGAGGGCCCTAGCGCTGCTTCGATCCGGCGGTAGAAGTGATCCGGCCGGGAGGCGATGGCTTCAACCACTTGTTCAATGAGTCCATTGCCGCCTGGGTTCGCCTCGGTGATCCACAACTGAACCTCTGGCCTGATCTCACTGGCCTCGGTCGGACCTGGATCGGTATCGACCATGAGGTCGTCCGGGTCGACTTGTGGGCAGGCCTGCTGAATGGCGTCCATGAGGGCCGCAGCAAACGTCTGCAGTTGCGCCCGACTTAGCCAGCCATCCCAGGCCGCATCAACAGGCTCGACAAGGATGTCGTGTGCCAGAGTAACAAGGGCTTCGCGGGTTGCGTCGTCAGCAAACGCCTCGGTCAACCTAGACCGCAGGCGGGGCTCCCTGCCTGCCTGAGTCTGGTCGTCGTCTTCAGGCGCGTCTGGTGATTGAAAGACCGTGACTAAGACGTCACGCAGTCTATATTGCTCTTCCGGAAGCCGCAGCAAATCGATGGCCTCGCCCAACTGCATCTCTCGCTCCTGAGCGAGGGCAACAGCAGCCACCTTGAAGATCTGGGCGAGCCATCCTCGCAGGAACACGTTACCCACTGTGCCGGCTAGCGCCGGACCATGCTGGGCTTCCCATTGAAAACGTGCACTGCGGGCGGCGCGAAGTATGGCCGGATCCTGCTGCAGCAGCACGGCACTTGGGGAGGCCGGCAGGTTCATGTGGAAACACAGCGCATCGGCCTCGACTTCGAATCCAATGCCGCAGGGAGTACCTCCATGAGTGAAATGCCATACGGCTGTGTGGTCGACCGTCTGGTTACCGGTCGCGACACGGAGACTCACAGTGGAGGCCACGGCGTAGCGTCGGACGGTGGCCGCCGACTGGCTGGCATGGGTGTGTACGGAGACTTGCTGAACCAATCGGGCGATGCCGACCCTATCGGAGGGGGCCTCGAAGACATTGCCAACACGGCGCCCAATCAGTTGCGTTCGCCATCTCAGTCTCGCATTGGAGGTATCACGCAGTTCGGGGCGCCGAGGGGGCGGGGTCAGTCGGATCGCCACAGGCCGAAAGGCAGCGCAGTTGTTGACCTTTCCACTTTCGGCACGCTGAAAGTCGAACTGCGGATCAAGGTCGTACCAGGCACCGACGTCTACATCGCGGTCAGTCGTTTGGGAAGCAAGATCGGCGGCGAGATCAGACTCAGAAAGTCCGATCCAAAGCGCCTCGTCCAGACGTCGGGATACTTTTCCCGGGGCCATCTCATTCAATGCCTGCAGCACCGGCAAAGCCACATCGTCGTAGCGCCCGCCTTTGAGGTCGACCTCGGGCAGCGACAGGTCGCTGAACAAAGTTCCCGGAATGAACTCGGGAAGCGGGTGTCCGTTTCTACGATCGGAGGCCACCTGACCTTGGGACCGCCAATTAGTTGCCAGGCGCCTCAAGGCCGTTGGCACAACGGTCAGAAGCAGGGGGCGAGGATGCTCCCAAAGCAGGGTATCCACATCCTCGCGCGGAAGAGCCAGCGCCTGGACCAGAAAACGCGTGAGTTCTTCCGATTTCGCGGGGTCCCGGAGTAGATTGGCCAGTTGATCAGCAAGGTAGGTGCGACGCAGTCGGGACTGCAGCCAGTTTCTACCGGCATACTTGTTGTCGGGATGCCCTAGTTGATCTGCCCTTTTCTTTACAGTTGTCCAGTCGCGTGGCGTCAGCGGAAAGCACTCCTTAAACCTCTTGAGTTCCGCCTTCGATGAAGACGTCCATCCATCAAAGTTCTGAGGTTCATAAGCAGAGAGGTCTCGCCACACTGACCCGACGGGCTCGCCTTGCTGCATGGCCACGCCAAGGAAATCGATCAGTGCATAGACCGCCTGCATCCGGCGGATGTAGCGGTTCGTCAGAGGGAGTTCCCGGGGAGGCAACTCTGGATCGAAGAACTGCTCGTAAGCCTGATAGGCCAAACGATCACGTCCGTAATCAGACAGCACCATGATGGTCCAGGGACGCGTGTGGCGCGTGCGGCCCGCCCGGCCTTTGCGCTGCAGAAACTGCGCCATGTCTCGAGGAGCCTTATGCTGGAGAACGACGCCAACTGCCGGGTCGTCGTAGCCCACCTCCAGTGCAGCTGTGGCGATCACGATTTCCGCATCGTGGCTGACACCTGTATCGAGCGCCGTCGTTCGCTCCACCCGGTGCCGGGTAGAAAGGTCATGCCCGTTGGCCTCCAGAGCCCTCCAGTCTTGCCCCCCCTCATAGCGGCGAAGACTTCCACCGGCGCGGCGCAGGTGGGCCAAGCCGCCGTTGGGGTGCCGACGGTTGGCTGGATGGCCCTGCTCCGTACGACCTTCCGCATCTCTGAGGTCGTAGAAAAGGCGGTTGGTCGCGTCTAGTTGGTCCGTGAACGCAAAACTGCGCCAGCCAGAAAATGGCTTTCGACCCGTCGTGAACCCGTCCCGCGTGTCCAGCAACCGCGATGCCAGCATCAAAGTCTGGATCGATGTCGACAGGAGCGCGGACTGAGAGACTGGGTCGCCTCTCAAGGCCAGCATGTACTCAGCGCCTTCACTGACCATGTGCTCTGGGTTGGGCGAAATTTCCTCGACAACACTGCGATCCAAACCCACCAGGGACGCGAAAAACGAAGCGCCGTCGGCAATGGTTGCGGACAGGCCCACAAACTGTGTCTGGCGCCGACTCAGGTGCGACCAACGCCGAAGAAGGTGGGCAGTCTGAGCGCCAAAAGTCCCGGTGTAGAGGTGCACTTCGTCCAGCAGCATCAGTGCGGGTGCCCTTGAGGCTTTGGGGCCAAGACCATAGAGGTGTCTAGTGTTTGAGTCAGACAACTGCCGGTTCATCATCTCTACCGTGGTAAAGAGGATGTCGGGCGGTTCCTTTCTCATCGCCGCACGAGTGAACCGAAGTTGACGAGTCTCCACGACGTGCCCACACTTCATACAGGCCAAGCGGCCCTGGTCCTCGGGACCCGGTGGGCTCGCGAGACGCAGCCCCCCGCCGCAGCCAGGTTCCGGGCAGCGAAGGAAGGGGCACTCTCCTCGAGTCTTCTGCCACTGCTTTTCAACGGAATTCAGCGTCTCAGGTGTATCCCCATAGAGCACGCCAATGCTGAGCGTGGCACCTACTTTGCCCAAGTCTGTATCGAATTTGCGGGCCTGTTCGTACACCTCCGCGAGTTGATCCTTCAGGAGTTCATTGCGGGGGTACATCGCCAGGACACGAACTCCACTGGTGCCGGGATGAGATCTTCTCTCTGCAGCCAACCACGTTAGCGCAGGCAAATAGAACGCAAGTGTCTTGCCACTTCCCGTTCCCGCTGAGACGAGCGTGCCTCGTGTGGCACGGGTCGTCAGGCCTTCAAGAATGCGGGCCGCGGCGTCAATTTGGAAGCGCGCAAACTTCCACTGAGGATTGCCGCCACCGAACCACGTCGCGACGGCCGCCAGCACTCTCGGATCGGACACTCGCGATGCAATGATCTCTTGAGACGCGGCGGTCGTCAGATCCCGCGCTGGGTACTTCCGGGGGCGCCAAAGCAATCGGTAGTCGGCCACCAGTGTGGCAGCACTCACCCAATCTGCCCCCTCGTGCTGGCGAGGGAACATTTGACGCAGGCGGGCAAACAAGCGGACGCCCTCAGCCATGCGGGTGCGAAACCGAGGCGGGGCACCCGGGCGTCTCGGAACAGCAAACAAGTAACCGAGATTCATGAGGCATTGCTGAAGCGCGGCCTCTGTATCAATAGTGCAGTTCGGATCGGCAGCGATGTCCTGGCGGCTATTCAAGACATCTCGGAGAGCGGCCTCGACTTCCGCTGCGCTCAACGCACTATCGACCAGGCCCCAAACCAGAACGCGGACTTCCAGTCGCTCCAGACAGTCAAGAGCTGCTTCGGCAAGTGCTAAGTCGGGTGAAAGGCTCATTGATCGGCACTCCGGACGCGGAACCGCTCCAAGTGCCCCTGTTCGCCCAGCCACTTTGCAACGGTCGGAGTAACGTGAGCCAGAGTGGCGGTACCAGCATAGATGGCGTCATAGAACGCCTTGACCTCAACCGGCAAATCGAAAGTGAGACGCGCGAAAGCCTGGCGACAAGACGCCACTTGGGACGAGACTTGCGCGAGGTCGTCAGACGATCGGGGTAGCCCAAGGCGCGCAATCGCTGCAAAGGCGGCATAGCTAACCTGGTAAGCCCGCAGAGCCTCGTCGTTGCTTGGTGTTGGGGGAGTTCGCACACGCAGGGTAGCCGGATCCTCTAGAGTGCCAAGTTGCTCCAAGTGGGCTCTCCAGGCCTTGCGCCCGGCTACCTCGAGTTCCTCGGCGAGACCTTCGCAGGAATTCAGCAGGCGCGTCCAAGCCGAATCGCGAGTCAGTTCCTTGATGTTCTCGTTCGCAAGCAGGCGAGTCAGCACCTTTTGGCCATTCTGGCGAAGCGCACCGATCTTCGAGGCTACCGTTGCCGCATCCTGGCTTGAGAGAGTCAAAGGGGCAGTCTGGGCACGCAAACCCACCAATTTGGAATACCGGGCCTGCCACTCCCCGGCACGCTGCTGGATGAACTTCAAGTCATTGGCAAGACTGTTCGCCTGCGCCAGGGCCTTGAGTTTGAATTCCAGAGTCTGGCAACGTTGCACGAGAGTGCTCATGGTTCGACATCCTTAGTGATTGCCTCGAGATCAGCCTGCAACGCTGTCAGCATGGCCCCAATGTCCCCTCCTCCGAGATTGCGAAGTTGCGCATCGGCAACTCGATCGAGATCCGGCAAGACCCTGTCCAACATGGTCAAGGCGTCATTTACGGCAACGAGTTGCTGCATGTTGAGCGCTGCCCAGGCCAACAGTCGGTTCTCTATCGATGATTGCGGGTCGGGTTCCTTGAACGCCAATGCTTGCCGAATCATCTGGCGAGCCTCATCACTCGACAGTTTCTCGACCGCCCGCTTTGCCTGCTCGAAATTCCCAGACGGGATATAGGCAAAGAGCCCGGCTTTGTGTGCTAGCTGAAGTTGCTCCATAAGCGCTGCTACGGGAGCAGCACCATCCCAATCACTGAGCCGCTCTCGGATCCTTGGCAACACGATGTCCGTAGCCGATGAGTAACGCTTGAGGAGCGTCTCGACCCGAGAGGTGACAAACAGTTCCTCAGCAGCGGTTTTTGAGTCGCCAAGTAGGGTGCCGATGAGCATCGTGCCCGCCTCTGGCAGGGGTTGGCGCCATGCAGACTTTGCTCGTCTAAGATCGATCGCCATCACGATGTCTCCGTCGCCTTGGAAGCACCCGACCGACTTGGTGACGATCCCGGCCACCGTGGCACGTGCGGCTTCGGCGCGACTGATCGCTCGAGCGACCATCGCGGCGGGTTGGTTGTCCGCGGCGTCAGGATTCCATGGCTGCTGTGGCAGTCCGGAGAAATAGTCAGACAGAGGAGGCGTTCGAGGCTCCGCAGCGCGACTCAACCGCAGGATGAGTGCCTGGCGCTGAAGGACTTTGAGCGCGACGCCAGCTTGCTGCTCTGCCGCCGCAGTGTGCCAAGCGATGGCCTGTGCCTCGATGCGATCGAGCAACTGCTGAGCGATCGCATAGTCCGCCTCAGAATGACTGTAGTCCCACGACTTCTTGTTTTCGCCCCAGCGCTCCAGGGCTGCCAGACCCGCCAGAAGCACGGGATCCAATGGCCTTGCCTCCGCGGCTACGATAAGTTTTGGTTCGTTGCTCGGATTGCCCACGCTCGCGAACGGTAGCCAGAGGTGTGCCGCATCGATCGCTCTCGACTTGAGACGATAGATGGACCAGTCGATGCGATCCTTCAGAGCTTCGGCAAGCAAGTTGCGAACGCGCCGAGCAAACTTTTGATCAATGCTGCCCTTCGACCAGACGTTGAGGTACTCCAGTTCGGGAGTCGGAGCCGACGGTCGCGGTGGCGAAGGCGGCTCTGGTAATGGAGACGGCGCGGATGGTCGCTGCTCCGCGTTCTTTACTACGATGGCCGGTTCCGTTGCGATGTCTAGTTTGGCGTCGAAGGGCCAAGGGAGGTCAAACGCCTCGAACACACCTTTGGCTGCGCGCGGCGCATCGCTTAGGTTGCCGGGATTGCCTGCCCAGTAGTCCAGCACGGAGGCCAACCTATCGAGCTGCTCTTGCGGTATCCCGCGTGCCTTGAGCGCGATTTGCACGGTGGCATTTGGAGCGGCGCCTTTGAAGTTGGCAGGGGGAAACGCCTTGCCCTCGTAAAGCGAACGATGCTGCAAGGTCTGCCGCAGGACGGTGTCAATGAACGCCCGCGGATTCATGCGAAGCTCCCCGCCAGGGCTTAGTTCGCGGCGTGCGATCGACTCGATAGCTACGGCAGACAGGGGGAAAAGCGGGTAGCCCTGGGGGCTGGTCCCAAAAGCGGACAGTCTCTGATGGTCGTCGTCGGACAGTTCAGTTGGGAACGGTTTGACCCAGCCTTCGAGTTCACCAGCCGAATCGACCTCAAACTGCTCGCGTAGGGCTTTCGCTCCCCAGCGAGCGGCATTGAGATATCGGCCTGCCAGCGACACCATGCGGTTGATGATGGCTTGCGGCGAGGCCGCCGTATTGGGGATCAGCCACTCTTGCTTGGCGCGCGTCAGAATCGTTTGCCGGCTTGGCAAGAAGCCGTCGGTGACCGCCAGGGCTGTGCGGATTGGCGCCCGTACGCGCACACCACCGTGATCGCTTTCAGCGATCATCAGATTGAGCAATGGTTGCTGGATCCCCGCCAATGCCGCGAAGTCCTCGATCAGGAGCACCAGTTCCTTGCCGTCCTTGAGCAACTGCTGCCGGATGCCGTCGACGATTTCCTCAATCGTGCGCTGCCCCAGAACTCGGGAGAACTGGAAAACATCGCGCAGCGCCGGATCCAATGCCTCTTGAAGGATCTCGGCTGCGAGGGGGCGGCTGGCGCCGTCGCTTCGCGTCAGATGTTGAAGTGCCACCTGGATCGCGCGGCGACTTCCATCGGGGGTGTAAGACTCCGGAAGATCTAGGTCGGTGGGCATGAAGCGGCGCTGTTCTCCCGTCTGTTGTTCGCTGCCTCCCTCGATTGTTTGGCGGACGATGCGCTCAAGGTGCTTGTGAAACCACTCATCAAACACTTCGGGCTCGCGAATCAGGTCCCGCAAAACACGAGTCAGGGCCAATCGCTCTCGCAGTTGTCGGTCTTCTGGATTCAAAGAGGCCAGGCCCTCGGTGAGCTTCTGCTCGAGCACAAGGCTAAGCGCCGTACACAGCATGGCGGCTGCGTGACCTGGCCTCAGGTGATCGACTGTCTGGCTGAGTTCAGTGAGCAGTTTCGCGTAGGCCTCGCCTTGCAGTGGCTGGAGGATGCGTTCGACGACCTGGCGCAAGCTCGCGGTCTTGGGGACCAGAACGATCACCAATTGGGCGCGTCTAGGGTGCCGCTGCAGTTGTGCATGCAGCCAGCGAACTAGGTGGGATTTACCGACGCCCGATTCACCCGTGATGGCAACCAGCACTGCACTGCCGTCGCTGGCGTCGCGCATGAGGGATGCGAGCAGATCGGCTTCAGTTGCACGTCGCTCCACTGCGCCATTCGCCGTGCGCGTGATCAGCGGTCCGGGTTCATGAACAGCCAGCAGCACCGCGTCATCGACGACCTCCGCCTCGGTCCGGATGCAGTCGGCGATGTTCTGTGAACTCGGCCAGAAGTCACTAAGTGAAGTCATTGCCCCCCCCTGCGCGGTCGACTAACCCAGGTATAGCGATGGGTCGCCTGTGCACCATCCCTGCCAGTTAGGGTGATGCTGCTGCCCACATCCGAAAGCGATTTGAATTGCAGCGTCTGGTTGACCATTAGGCAATGCAAGGCACGGGACAACGAAGTTGACAACTGGCTTGCTTGCATCGGAGGCAATGCGTTGTCTCGCAACTTTTCCAGAACAGCCTGGCGATAGCGACCTCCGTCAAGAACAGGCAAGGCTTGAGCAAGTCTTTCGATCAAGTCTCTGGCTGGCATCTCCTCGCCGGGGCTGATGCAGTCAGGCAGGACTTCCGAGATCGCCATCGTAGGGTCGATCTCGTTCGCTCTAGGGTGACGAATGAAGCCCAGAAAGTGTCCCCAGGACCGCAACCCGGAAAGGCGCGATTCGTTCTGCATGAGGGCAAGACCGGTGTCCCGGATGTGATCGTTCGCAAGAGCAAAAAGGTTCTCTGCGCCCTGACGGTACACGTCCAATGCCAGCAGCCAAGCCAATGATCGAGTCAGATCGGCAGAACGAGCCTCCTCGCGGGCCCAGAGATCGCCATTGTTCGACTCAGACAGTGCCACAGAGCGTGCCTCCATGCGAACCGCCCGAACGATGTCGGCCTCGCTCTTCATGTCGATCGGAGGTGGCCGGTGAAGGGAAAGCACATCCGTATTGGGATCCGCCCTGAAAAGGCCGAGTTCGGTCCAACGATTCAGAGTGGTTTTCGCAAGTCGTGGATCCTTGACCACCGACTTGGGCGCAACAGCCTCTATCAACTCATTTGCCGTCATGGGCGTGCGTGTCTTCGCGATCGTCGCGTAGAGCACGACCAGGATGTTGGGTAGACCGTCGCTGGTGAGGTTGAGCAGGCTCATGGGTTCAGGATCTGTAGAAAGTCTCTGGCCAACATATAGGGTGTGGTGTCAATCAGTCGACGCATCGGGTGGTAGGGATGGGGCAAGTCTGACGGAACCAACAGAATCTCCAGTTGGGCAGGCGACAACTTCAAGTGGTTCCAGAGTTCCGCTGTTTCGTTCTGGGTCCAGATCAGGATCCGCACTTCGCCCTTGCCGGAGGTCAGATGGCTCAAGGCATCCGACTGGAGTGTGTCGAAGAACGTACGCAGCCTCTGATCCCTGGGGATGTGCTGCATGACCAGCGCTCCACTTGTCGCGGCAAACTCTGGATCCCATGCGACGGTGTGACACGCCACCTGCGGCGCCAGAGTCGCGAGAAGTTGAGCGCATGTCTGCGCGAAGTCCCTATCTCGTGGTGTGGCGATCACTATCAGATTGCCCATGGCTCTCAGCGGAACCATCCGATCCAGCGCGACCAAACGACGAGGGGCGAACTCCGGCAACCGTGCAACAACAGGCGCTGCGTAATGAACGGTTTCCCGACGGTTCTCCCAGTGGAAGGCGCAACCGCCGCAGCATGTGGAGACAGGAACCCAGGGGTCTCCGTGGACCGAGTACATCTGGTTGAGGGCCATAGAGACCTCCAGGCGACCCGTTGCAACATCTCGAATGGCATTCAGGCCTCGCAGCGACGCTTTTCGGACATCGTCACGAGCACGCGCCATTGCGCTCGCAAAGGCATCCGGATGGCGATGGCCATCACTCAGCAATCGCACAGCCGCCCGCGTGACATCGTTGATGTTCAGGGGGGTCTCGTCTTCGAAAGTCTGATCTGACTGCATAGCCACCAACTCGATGAGTCGAGCTCGGGCCATGAGCGTTAGGGCGCGAACGTTCCAGTCCACGCTGGCTTCCGACTTAACTTGAAGATGTGATGGCAGTCGGGTCAGATCGACCCAGTAAACCTCCGGTATCTTGAGGTGCGGTTGGGCTCCATCGAGCATGCCACTCCAGCGCTCGAATGCCTTCTCATCTCCAATCAATTTGGGCAACGCAAGACTGCTGGCCTGTTCTTCGTCGCTTGGGGTGTGGAGCAGCAGGGCAGCACCTGCCCGACCATCTCTACCTGCCCGCCCAACCTCCTGGTAGTACCGATCGAGCGATTCCGGCAAGGTGGCATGGATGACAGTTCGTACATCGCTTTTGTCCACACCCAGGCCAAACGCTGACGTAGCCACCATGCCGTCGAGTTCATTCGCTCCCCAAGCTTCCAAGAGTCGCCGGCGCTCGTCGGGTGAAGTGGCGCCTGTGAACTTGTTCAGCCGCTTAAGGCCGGCCTGACGCAGTCGGTGCAGCAAGGCGTCGGCCTCGTCGGGGCGTGTGACATACAAGATGAATGGCCGAGGAGCCAACTGCACAGCCTCAAGTACCTTGTCCAATCGCTCCAACTCGTTACAGCAAACTGAGGCATACCGGATCTCTGGGCGCAAGTGCACCGCAGACACTACATGGACCAGGTGTGCAGGTCCAAACAACTGCCGTAGGTCTCGAAGGCTTGTGTCTGTGAGCGTGGCTGAGGCCAAGACCACGCGAATGCCGTTTCCTGCATGACGGGATCGCAGCATGCGCACCAATGCGGGAAGCAACTGAAACGCCGGGCGGAATCCATTGCCCCAGCCAATGACCAGATGGGCTTCGTCAATGAAGACTCGATGAAGGCGGGCTTCCGAAGCGGCTTGCTCCAGACCTTCACGAAGGCTGCCAACAGCGTACTCGGGTGAGACAAAGAGAATCGGCTGCGTGCCTTGACGGATAGCCTGGTGGACCTGGGCACGCTCCGCCTTGGTCAGACCTCCATGAAAGGCCAGTGGCGGAAAGTCGCGGTAGGGGAAGCGCTGCCGCAACAACTCCCTCATCCGCGAAGCCTGGTCGATGGCTAGTGCGACCGTTGGCACGATGGCCAGCGTCATCTGACCATCCTGCTCGATCAACGGGGGCAGGTGCGCCAGCAGGCTCTTGCCACTTCCTGTCGGCAGGTTGGCAATGAGCGTATGGCCTTCGGGAAGGTGCAGCAATGCACGCACGGCCTCTCTCTGACCTTGACCGGTGTAGGTGGGCAGGCCCATCCCTTCAACCAGCAAAGGGTCGGCGGGGATCTCGCACGTGGGCCGGGACTGGATAGCCCTGAAGACGTCATCAAACAGGTCTGCCTGTTTGTCCAGGAAGCTCGGCCGGGGCCATTGCGGTTGCACGTTGAGCGCAGTGGCACCGGGCAGGACCTCAAACTGAGCCCGCCGCCATTGATCCTCCGATGGCCACCCAACGCTGAGGGGCACTCGCAACCAAGGTGCCTGACCATCCTGTGGCGCAACACGTAGAAGCACATGCCGAATCAAGGCGATGCAATCGATCTCGGAAACCGAAGCCGGGTGGTGACGCATCGCCACCAACACTTGCCTCAGTCGCTCAAGGAGTGAGTCACTCACGGGCACTTCTGACACTGGGAGTGCAGGCCACTGACTGCACACATCCATCAGTGCAGCGACGTCGAAGTTTCCACTGCCCACCGAGTTCATTGGACGAACGGTGCGCTCGCAGACGCGAAGACTGCGCCAGCGACGTCAATGCGTACAGAGGGTGTCCGAATTGCATCATTCAGACGCGCAAACAACACCTCTTCTTCGTCCAGATCGCGCTGTTCCGCACGGTGCGCTACACCCGAGAGGCGCGTGAGTCGAGACTCAATCTGTGCAACGCGCGTCGCGTGCTGGTGTCTCAAGGAGGCCAGGCCTCTGGCCTGTTGCTGCTGAAGGAGGTCGTGGCCGGTAATGTAGGCCAAGGCGCTGGCCGCTGCGCTCTGGCAGTGGTGACGCCAATCCAGCAGCCACGGTGCCGAGTCGACATGCATCTGCAGCGTCTGCCATCGGCGGGGATTGAGGTTGAAGTCGCGGCCGTGGGTGTGATCCGTTTGACGATAGGCCTCCAAGAGAACTTCGGGTGGTTGCAACGTGGCACCATCAGCCGCACAGACCCACACGGTATGGAACTGAGGTGCGAAGTGCTGCTCCGCTCTGCGCTTCAAGGCACGTGCGGCGTCATCGTCGGACTCTGTGAGATTGGCTTCAACCAGAAAGTCAAAGCGAAACCACAAATCACAGCCGCTTGCGTCTCGTGCTTCGAAGTCAGGCCGATAGCGCCACATTGCGAAGGCCCGACCACGATCGTCAGACTGACAGAACGATGTCAATGACTCCACCAACGGATCGCCGTATCGCAGGGATCGGAGGCCTCTGGACTGCCCCTGCTTGGACATCACGGTGTGACGACTGTAGGCATAGGGATAAGTGAGCGGCGACCTCGCCGTGCTCTGGCGAGCTTCGGTGTCAATCGTTCCAAGGAATTGACTGACAAAGTCCGGCAGAGGCAACAAGGTCTGGCGGTTGTTGTCACGGGTGTAGTTAAGTCGGAATACCCGCTCACCTTCTGGCAGGCTACCAGTCCAAGTCTCAGGGCGACTATGAAACAGCAGCACATTGAAGGCGAAGCCATCGAATGCAGATCGCCATTCCCTCCATTGACTATCGACGTCTTCGAGGTGTTCAAACTCCTCGCTCTGGGGATCACCCATGGCATCGAGGCTGTCTTGCTGATCAATGCGCCGCCGCTCCCGCGCAGCCCAACCTGTGGAACCCGCCAACTGGTCCTTCCATCGGAGCAATCCGCCAACGCCTTCGTTGCACCAATCTTGAATAGCTGTTTTGAGAGTGCCTTCAACCAAGTACTGCAGACTGGCTATCGAGACGTTGAAAACCTGCAGGCCATCGGCCAGACACTCGGCCCAAGCCATTTCGGTTGCATCGTCCTTGCAGACCGGGGCCATTGAACGGATGGCGTTGCCCACGCCAAACCGATCCAGACGCCCGAGGCGTTGCTCAATTCGATTGGGGGCGGGTGGCAGGTCGTAGTGAAAAGCCACTTTGTGTCCGCCATGCAGATTGAGACCCTCCTCTGCTCTGGCATCACAGACCAGCACCCGGCAGCGATCGGGTTCGCTAAGAAACCGTCGCCAAGACTCTCCCTCTCCTACCTCATCGGAATCGGCATCGGCGTCGTTGCCAGTGCAGTCATGGCGAAGCACTTCCACAGTCTCGCTCAGCGCAGCGCTGAGGGAGATGGTGAGACGGTCCGCTGTACCGGACTCGTCGCAGAACACCACAACTTGGACGCCGGGCGTCGACAGGCAGTCGCGGATAGCCGCATGCGTAACCTGATCACGATCGCCGGCTTCGTCGGCGCGCCGCTTGAGTTCGTCAGCCTGTTTGGCCAGATCCAGCGCGCGGTCGTCGTCGATGCGCAGGGCCAAAAGCGCCTTTTCGAGTGACTTGGAACTACCTGCGTTCACGGCGCTCGAGAAGAGTTCCTGGACTGCACCTGGCGATTCGGTGGCATTCACCAGATGGACACGCAAGTCGTCGATAATCCGAAGTCGCTCGGATTGCCATTTACTCGCATAGCCCACGGTCTGAAGTCCCTTGCGCTGCGGGGTGGCCCAAGGAACCGCCTTACGTCGGTTGCGCAGAACTCGCCTGTGCAACTTGTAGGTTTCCGACAAATGGGCTCGAACGTCGCTCAGAGCAGACAGATAGTCCTCGTCATCCTCTTCGGGCAAAGATTGCACGATGGGCCGAAGGGCATCTATGCGCTTCATGAGGGTCGGGTCGTCGCCGAAGGTGTCACGGAGGCGATCGAGATCATCCTCCATTGCCAACACGTTCTCAGGCTGTAGCGACGCTGCAATTTCCGCCACGAGTTGCCGTGCGTGCAAGCGCCTCTCGAAGCCGGCTAGGTCGTCGAGCGGAAAGACGACAGGGTCGAGAAGATGGAGGATCCGCAAGAAGCCCTCGGTGTCGGCAAGCACCGGTGTGCCGGACAGCAGCAACATCCGAGGCACCGATGGGGCATGTTTGCGAAGCAGTTCGTACAGCGGGTGGGCACGCTCAGCAGACTTGCGAGACAGGTGATGGGCTTCGTCAACGACAACCATTCCAACTGCATGAATATGCTCGTTGACACCGATCAAGTCATCGCTCGAAATGATCCATAGGCGGTCGTCAAGCCAGTCACGCAATCCAAAGCGTTGGATGAGTTCTTGGCGCCACTGCGTCACCAGCGATGGCGGCACGATCAGCAGAATCTGCGCATCGGCGACGTCCAGGGTGTACTGACGAATCAGTAGGCCTGCCTCAATGGTCTTACCTAAGCCCACCTCGTCAGCCAGCAAGTAACGCTGAACAGGGTCCTGCAGCACCCTGCGCACAACATTGAACTGGTAGTCTGCCAGTTGGACCGACGCTGACAACAGCGCGCCGATTCCGCGGCAAGCGGCCCTTTGGGTAGTGACAGCACGAACGAACTCTGATCGCGCAGCTGCAAAGAGGGGGGTCTCTGTGACGTGGCGGATCAGGAATTCGATTGGGTTGGCAATCGGTTTGCGCCAACGCACCTGCAGCTCTTCTCGCGGCACGTTGACGGTCACCTTGTTGGGGAACGCCACCAGGCACGTTGGCCCATTGCCGTCGGCGATACGACCTACCTGCCAGCGACCGGTGTCATCGTCGCGGCGGAAAACCCGGGTCTGCTCCGGCAGAACGACAACTCGCACCTGAGCGACGGGCGCGTTAACCTGAAGAGCCATCGCTTCGCCTGGCACATCGAAATAAGCCACGGTTGCACTGTCGCCCGAGAGTGCAACAACTTTTCCGATCCCTAGACTTCGTGCCGCGTCTGTTGCGACACGGACAAACGCACCAACCGACAACCTTT